>NZ_JBIAZA010000096.1:0-1010 GCF_042898655.1 Streptosporangium sp. NPDC000396 | reverse complement strand
TGAGGTGATCTCAGCGAAATAGTTCGGGCGATTGGGATTTCTTGAACGCCGCCCGTGGCGTTCCGGGCCTTTCGGGAGGAGTCGCCGAAGGCCGGAAACAGGCGTGGAGCCCCCGGTAGAAGAGCTCTCACCACAAGAATCTCAGCCGACCGAAAGGCTCCACGTGATTGCTCATCGTGCCACGCTCGACGTCTCCCGCGCACTCGTTCAGTACCTCGCGCGACTCCTGCACGAAGAACGCCGACTGCGTGGCACCCCGCAAGGTAGCCGGGCCTTGAGCCCGTTCCGGCAGGCGGTCATGGTGCTGCGTTGGTTCCGCGGCGAGCACGACGTTCCCAAGCTCGGCCGTGACCATCGCATCTCCCGGGCCACCGCCTACCGCTACATCCACGAGGGAATCGGAGTTCTCTCAGCTCAAGCGCCTGACCTGCACGAAGCTCTCGACCGTGCCCAAGTCGAGGGACTGGCGTACGTGATCCTCGACGGCACCCTGATCCCGATCGATCGCTGCGCCGAGCAGACCGTCAGCGTCAAGGGCGAACCCATCGACGCCTGGTATTCCGGCAAGGCCCACCAGCACGCCGGCAACCTCCAGGCCCTGTCGGCACCTGGCGGGCTGCCGTTGTGGATCGCCGAGGTCGAGCCCGGCTCTGTCCACGACCTGTCCGCTGCCCGCGCACAGGTGCTGGGCGCGCTGTACGCCGCAGCCGCACGTGGCCTGCCCACCCTCGCCGACAGCGGCTACGACGGCGCCGGGATCGGCATTCATACGCCGATCAAGCGGCCCGAAGGCAACCAGATCCTCAGCCCGGGCAACCGCACCTACAACCGGCTCCTACGCGCCCTGCGCTGTCTCGGCGAGCGCGGATTCGCCCTGCTCAAAGGCCGCTGGCGGACCCTCCAGCACATCACCGTCAGCCCCAGCAGAATCGGCGACATCGCCCGCGCAGCGCTTGTCCTCACCCATTTCGAGCACAACTACCTACCGGCAATTCGCTGAGATCACGTCA
>NZ_JBIAZA010000095.1:0-1038 GCF_042898655.1 Streptosporangium sp. NPDC000396 | reverse complement strand
CCGGCCGAGACCACCCCGCTGACCGCGCTGGCGTTCGCGGAGATCTGCCAGCAGGCCGATCTGCCACCGGGCGTGGTCAACATCGTCACCGGCGCGGGCGAGACCGGAGCGGCCGTCGTCGCTCACCCGGACGTCGACAAGGTCGCCTTCACCGGCTCCACCGAGGTCGGCCGGATCATCGCGCGGACCGTCGCGGGCACGTCCAAGAAGCTCTCGCTGGAGCTGGGCGGCAAGGCGGCGAACATCGTCTTCGAGGACGCCGCCATCGACCAGGCCGTCGAGGGCATCGTCAACGGCATCTTCTTCAACCAGGGCCACGTCTGCTGCGCGGGCTCCCGCCTGATGGTGCAGGAGTCGATCGCCTCTGAGGTCATGGACTCTCTGAAGCGGCGGCTCGGCACCCTCCGCCTCGGCGACCCCCTGGACAAGAACACCGACATCGGCGCGATCAACTCCGCGGAACAGCTCGCGAAGATCCGCTCACTGAGCGAGATCGGAGAGTCGGAGGGCGCCGAGCGATGGTCCCCGGCGTGTGAGATCCCCGAGAAGGGCTTCTGGTTCCCGCCGACGGTCTTCACCGGCGTCGCCCAGTCACACCACGTCGCCCGGGAGGAGATCTTCGGTCCGGTGCTGTCCGTGCTGACCTTCCGCACCCCCGCCGAGGCGGTGGAGAAGGCGAACAACACGCCTTACGGCCTGTCCGCCGGAGTCTGGAGCGAGAAGGGATCGCGCATCCTGTGGATGGCCGACAAGCTCCGCGCGGGCGTCGTCTGGGCCAACACCTTCAACCGCTTCGACCCCACCTCCCCGTTCGGCGGCTACAAGGAATCCGGCCATGGCCGCGAAGGCGGACGGCACGGACTGGAGGCGTACCTCGATGTCTGATCGGCGACTGGCTGTGCGCAAGACGTACAAGCTGTACATCGATGGAGCGTTCCCGCGATCGGAGAGTGGGAGGTCCTACGTGGTGACCTCGTCCAAGGGCGACTTCCTGGCCAACGCGTCCCAGGCCTCCCGCAAGGACGCCCGCGACGCGGT
>NZ_JBIAZA010000094.1:0-1070 GCF_042898655.1 Streptosporangium sp. NPDC000396 | reverse complement strand
CACAACATGCCCTCGATCGCCGCGCGCGCCAGGGCCGGCCGGGTCGTCGACCCCAGCGTCATCCCGAACAGCGTGGCCGTGGCATCGGGCAGGTTGGGCGTGCGCTCCCCCTCGAAGTACGGCCGAAGCACCAGCCCGTGCGCGCCCGGCGGGGCCTCGAGCGCGAGCCGGCCGAGCCGGTCGTGGTCGACGTCGAGGACCCGCGCCACCGCGTCCAGGACGCGGGCCGCGTTCAGCGTCGCGATCAGCGGCAAAAACAGGCCGCTCGCGTCCGCGAAGCCGGCGACGGTGCCGGTGGCATCGCAGGTGGGATGGCCGGTCACCGCGAACACGGTGCCGCTGGTGCCGATCGACACGACGACGTCGCCCCGGGCCGCGCCCAGGCCGAGCGCCGCCGCGGCGTTGTCACCGGCGCCCGCGCCCACGACGATCGCCGTTCCGGCGACCGTGCCCGCGCGTTCGGCCGGGCCCAGGACCCGCGGCAGGATCGCCCCGTGCCCCAGCGCCCGCTCGAAGAGCTCCAGGTCGTACTGTCCGGTAAACGGGTTCCAGTAGGCCGTGCCGCTGGCGTCCGATCGGTCCGTGACGAGCTCGCCGAGGTCCGGCCCGAGCTCGCTCGAACCGGCCGGGCCGTAGCCGCGCAGCCGCCAGGTCAGCCAGTCGTGCGGCAACGCCACGGCGGCGACCTCGGCGGCGTTGCCCGGTTCGTGGTCGCGCAGCCAGCGCAGCTTGGTGGCGGTGAAGGACGCCACCGGAACCGTTCCCGTCCGTCGGGCGTAGGCCTCGGCGCCCATCTCGGCGACGAGGTCGCGGGCCGCGGCGGCCGACCGGGTGTCGTTCCAGAGCAGCGCGTGCCGGATGACGCGGCCGCCGGCGTCCAGGGCGATGAGGCCGTGCTGCTGGCCCGCTATCGCGATCGCCGCGACGTCGTCGATCCCGCCGGCCTGGGTGATCGCCTCCCGCAGCGCCTCCCACCACAGGGCGGGATCCACCTCGGTGCCCGGCGGGTGGCCCGCCCGGCCGGAACGGGCAAGACGCCCGGTGACGACGTCCCGGATCACGACTTTGCA
>NZ_JBIAZA010000093.1:0-1132 GCF_042898655.1 Streptosporangium sp. NPDC000396 | reverse complement strand
ACGCTTCCCGGCATGGGGGGCAGCAGCCGCTCCCGCATTGATCCCATTTAGAGAATTATGGTGAAAAATCAGCTTCGGTGGACGGCGTCATAGAGATCACGTTTGGGGATCCCCGCCCCCTTGGCGACGTCCACGATCGCCTGCTTCCTCGGCACACCCGTCTCCTCACGCCGGGCGACCTCGTCGACCAGATCCTCGATGGACGGCGGCCGAACATCCGGAGCGTGCCCGGCGACGACCACGGTGATCTCACCCTTGACGCCCTCGGCCGCCCATCCGGCCAGCTCACCCAGACCGCCCCGCCGTATTTCCTCGTAGGTCTTGGTGAGCTCCCGGCAGACCGCCGCGAAGCGGTCCGCGCCGAACGCCTCGGCCATCGCCTCCAGCGCGGGCCGGAGCCGGTGCGGCGCCTCGAAGAACACCATCGTGCGCTCTTCCTCGGCCAGGGCGGCCAGCCTGCGGGCACGTTCGCCGGGCTTCCGCGGCAGGAAGCCCTCGAAACAGAACCGGTCACTGGGCAGACCGGAGACGGCCAGCGCGGTCGTGACCGCGGACGGGCCGGGCAGCGAGGTGACCGTGATCCCCGCCTCGACCGCCATGGTGGTCAGGCGGTAGCCGGGGTCGGAGACGCCCGGCATGCCCGCGTCGGTGATGACCAGGACGGTCCTGCCGTCCTGGAGCGCCTGGAGGAGCTCGGCGGCCCGGCCCACCTCGTTGGCGTCGTAGTAGGAGACGATCCGGCCCGCGATCTCCGCGCCCAGCTCACTGGCCAGGCGGCGCAGGCGGCGGGTGTCTTCGGCCGCGATCACATCGGCGGTCTCCAGCGCCTCACGCAACCGGGGCGAGGCGTCCCCCGTCTGCCCGATCGGAGCGCCTGCGAGCACCAGCCTGCCGTTGTCCGTCACGATCCCATCCTCCCCCATTCCAGGTGAGGCCTTGCCAGGGGATAAGTTCCCCAATTAGGCACGTAGGCGGTGTTTCATGGGCCCCCGGGGTGGAGGGGCCCGTACGATGGCCGGGTGGCCGTGACCGACTTCACCAACCAGGCGTTCGAGCAGCCGGACCCCCCGCCGAGCGGCGGGTCGGCGGGCTCCATGCGTGACCGGCTGGTGCCGCCGATCCGAGGTGGCGC
>NZ_JBIAZA010000092.1:0-1140 GCF_042898655.1 Streptosporangium sp. NPDC000396 | reverse complement strand
TCAGACCTCTTCGACGCTGCTCGGCTCGCGCCGAGACAGGTCGATGCCGAGCTCTTCCGCAGCGCGGAAGACGTCCTCGTCGGTGTCGCGCATCTCGATCGACATGCCGTCGCTGGAGAGCACCTCGACGTTCAGGCACAGCGACTGCATTTCCTTGATGAGGACCTTGAACGACTCGGGAATGCCCGGCTCGGGAATGTTCTCGCCCTTGACGATGGCCTCATAGACCTTCACCCGGCCGAGGACGTCGTCGGACTTGATGGTCAGCAGCTCCTGCAGGGCGTAGGCGGCACCGTAGGCCTCCAGCGCCCACACCTCCATCTCACCGAAACGCTGCCCGCCGAACTGCGCCTTACCACCCAGCGGCTGCTGGGTGATCATGGAGTACGGGCCGGTCGACCGCGCGTGGATCTTGTCGTCGACCAGGTGCAGCAGCTTCAGGATGTAGATGTAGCCGACCGAGATCGGGTGCGGGAACGGCTCGCCGGAACGGCCGTCGAACAGCTGGGCCTTGCCGTTCGGGCCGACCATCCGGCCGCCGTCCCGGTTGACCAGGGTGCTGTCGAGCAGGCCGACGATCTCTTCCTCGTTGGCGCCGTCGAACACCGGGGTGGCCATGTTGGTGCGCGGCTCGACCTGGGCGAAGCCCTTGTCGCGCAGCCGCTCGGCCCAGGCCTCCTCGATGCCCGAGATATCCCAGCCCCGGGCGGCGATCCACCCCAGATGGGTCTCCAGCACCTGGCCGACGTTCATCCGGCCGGGCACGCCCAGCGGGTTGAGGATGATGTCGACCGGCGTGCCGTCCTCGAGGAACGGCATGTCCTCGACCGGCAGGATCTTGGAGATGACACCCTTGTTGCCGTGCCGGCCGGCCAGCTTGTCACCGTCGGTGATCTTCCGCTTCTGCGCCACGTAGACGCGGACCAGCTCGTTGACCCCGGGCGGCAGCTCGTCGCCCTCCTCGCGGGAGAACACGCGCACCCCGATGACCTTGCCCTGCTCACCGTGCGGGACCTTCAGCGAGGTGTCACGCACCTCGCGGGCCTTCTCCCCGAAGATCGCGCGCAGCAGCCGCTCCTCGGGGGTCAGCTCGGTCTCACCCTTGGGCGTGACCTTGCCGACCAGGATGTCGCCGGTGAC
>NZ_JBIAZA010000091.1:0-1285 GCF_042898655.1 Streptosporangium sp. NPDC000396 | reverse complement strand
CCCCGGTAAAGGCCGGATCGGCGACGACGGCCCGGTGGAAGGGCAACACGGTGGGCATCCCGGCCACCGTCAGCTCGCCCAGCGCGCGGCGGGCGCGCTGCAGCGCCTGGGTCCGGTCGGCGCCGGTGACGATCAGCTTGCCGATCAGCGAGTCGAAGGCGCCGGGCACGGTCATGCCGGGCTCATAGCCGGCGTCCAGGCGTACCCCGGGGCCGGCCGGTGCGGTCAGCGCGGTGATGGTGCCCGGGGCGGGCAGGAAGTTCTGGCCGGGGTCTTCGGCGTTGATCCGGAATTCGATGGCGTGCCCGCGCACCGGCGGGTCGTCATAGCCCAGCGGCTCGCCCGCGGCGATCCGGAACATCTCCCGGACCAGGTCGATGCCGGTGACCTCCTCGGTGACCGGGTGTTCGACCTGCAGCCGGGTGTTGACCTCCAGGAAGGAGACGGTGCCGTCGGCGCCGATGAGGAATTCGCAGGTGCCGGCGCCGATGTAGCCGGCGGCGCGCAGGATGGCCTTGGAGCTGGTGGTGAGCAGGTCGGTCTGGGTGGGGGTGAGGAAGGGGGCCGGGGCCTCTTCGATGAGTTTTTGGTGGCGGCGTTGCAGGGAGCAGTCGCGGGTGGAGACCACTACCACGGTGCCGTGGGCGTCGGCCAGGCATTGGGTCTCCACGTGCCGGGGCCGGTCCAGGTAGCGTTCGACGAAGCATTCGCCGCGGCCGAAGGCGGCGATCGCCTCGCGGACCGCGGACTCGTATAGGTCGGGGATTTCGTCCAGGGTGCGGGCGACCTTCAGGCCGCGGCCGCCGCCGCCGTAGGCGGCCTTGATCGCAATCGGCAGGCCGTGGGTCTGGGCGAAGGCGGTGACTTCGTGGGGGCCGGTGACCGGGTCGGGGGTGCCGGCGACCAGGGGGGCGCCGACGGCCTGGGCGATGTGGCGGGCTTGGACCTTGTCGCCGAGTGCGGTGATCGCGGCGGGGGGTGGGCCGATCCAGGTGAGGCCGGCGTCGATGACGGCCTGGGCGAAGGCGGCGTTTTCGGCGAGGAAGCCGTAGCCGGGGTGGATGGCGTCGGCGCCGCTGGTGTGGGCGATGTGCAGGAGTTTGGTGATGTCGAGGTAGGTGTGGGCGGGGGTGAGGCCGCCCAGGGCGTGGGCCTCGTCGGCCAGGCGGACGTGCAGGGCGTCCAGGTCCTGGTCGGCGTAGACGGCGACGCTGGCCAGTCCGGCGTCTCTGCAGGCGCGGGCGATCCGCACGGCGATCTCACCACGATTGGCGATCAGGACCTT
>NZ_JBIAZA010000090.1:0-1453 GCF_042898655.1 Streptosporangium sp. NPDC000396 | reverse complement strand
CGCACGACCCATCGGCGACCAACTACATACCGTGACACCTTCCGCCCCGCTCCACCGGAATACACGACAGTGAATTACGCGAGGTCGCCAGAGTGTCCTGAACGTGAAGGAGAGTTCGATGTAGGCGAATGATCTGGAGCGATGCTGCTCGAACGATGAAGGCCTTGGCCCTTCGGAGTCGCCCTGCGGAGGGAGGCTTCAAACCGCCTCATGCTGCGTTGGCTGAAGACCGTCGTGGTGAGCGATGAGGAAAAGGCGCCCGCGAGGCGTCAGGTGGGGACCGGGAAGGCGAACGCGAGTGAACCACTGATGACGTGTCGAAAGCAGAACAGATGACATCGAAACCGGGGAGTGAATACGACTCCGGGATGAGCCTGGCGGGAGTCCGCTTATTGGCCAGGCGGTGTCCGGCATGGAGGTGGCGCGAGCCCGGTCTGCGGCGTTCGAGTGGAACAGGAGAAGGCGCGTCCGGACATCTGCCCATCATGGTGGGGGAGCAGGGGAGAGCCGTACTTCGGGGCATCCTGAGGTCGGTGGCAGAGTACCCGTTGCCGGACGTGCTGGCGGACCGGCCCGTAGTAGCGGTGAAGGCCCTGTAATGGGGCTGGAGCGAAGGGGCCGGGTCGTTCGTGACCCGTTTGTCCGATCAACCGGAGCAATCCGGGAGGAGTCGCGTGAACGAGTTGAAAGCACCGGGCAAGTCGTTTGAGATTTCGAAACGTGCTGTCCAGATGGCGTGGGAGAAGGACGCCTGAGTCGCCCTGTTCAACCGATGTCGGCCCGATCGAACGGTGCTGGCGACAACATCCGCTCATGCCGCTCGACCAGTGCATGAGACAAAAAGGGCCGGCTGCCCACGGTTCCCAACCTGTCAGGGGCGGTGTCGGCGACGCGTGAGCCAGAACCAGTTCGGCTTGCCGAGATCACCCTCAGATAGCCTGACCAACCAGATCAACTTTACCCGTCCAAACGGGACAAGCCCGTTGCCGTCAATGTGTGAAGGTGACACCGATGCTGAACTACGGCCTTGACATGTCCGGTGTAGAGCGCGATCGGGCTCTGCCTGACTTGGTGGCTGAAGGGGAAGAGCTTGACGCCCTGGTATCAGCGCAGGCCGACTGGTCCAAGCCTACGCCGGCAGCCAAAACGCTGATCTCGACGCCGCCACGGGAGCAGCCAAACCGCGATCGGAACTGCTGGAACAATGGCGCGCTGGTCGAACCGAATTGGCGGCGGAGCTACGTGACGTTCCACTGGACCATGGGTTTCCGTGGTACGGCTCGCAGTTGACCGCAGCGCTCATGGTGCCGCTTCGCCTGATGGAAACATGGGCTCACGGGCAGGACGTTTTCGATGCACTAGTGCCGCATCAGGCAACGTTCGCCCTGCTTCGCCGGGCGCAGAGGGAGTTGGTCTGGCAGGGTTCGGCTATGGGCGATCATGGACTGGATGA
>NZ_JBIAZA010000089.1:0-1540 GCF_042898655.1 Streptosporangium sp. NPDC000396 | reverse complement strand
TTCTCCCCGAAGATCGCGCGCAGCAGCCGCTCCTCGGGGGTCAGCTCGGTCTCACCCTTGGGCGTGACCTTGCCGACCAGGATGTCGCCGGTGACCACCTCGGCGCCGATGCGGATGATGCCGCGCTCGTCGAGGTCGGCCAGGACCTCCTCGGAGACGTTCGGGATGTCCCGGGTGATCTCCTCGGGGCCCAGCTTGGTGTCGCGGGCGTCGACCTCGTGCTCCTCGATGTGGATCGAGGACAGGACGTCGTCCTGGACCAGTCGCTGGGACAGGATGATCGCGTCTTCGTAGTTGTGGCCCTCCCAGGGCATGAACGCCACCAGGAGGTTCTTGCCGAGTGCCATCTCGCCGTCGTCGGTGCACGGACCGTCGGCGATGACCTGGTTGACCTCGATCCGGTCGCCCTCGGCGACGATCGGCTTCTGGTTGAAGCAGGTGCCCTGGTTGGACCGCTTGAACTTGGCCACCCGGTAGGTGGTGCGGGTGCCGTCGTCGTTCATCACGGTGATGTAGTCGGCGGAGACCTCCTCGACCACACCCGCTTTCTCTGCGCTGATCATGTCGCCCGTGTCGGTCGCGGCCCGGTACTCCATGCCGGTGCCGACCAGCGGCGACTCGCTCTTCAGCAGCGGCACCGACTGGCGCATCATGTTCGCGCCCATGAGCGCCCGGTTGGCGTCGTCGTGCTCCAGGAACGGGATCATCGCGGTCGCCACCGACACCATCTGCCGCGGCGACACGTCGATGTAGTCGACCTCCTCGGCACGGGCGAGCTCGGTCTCACCGCCCTTGGTGCGGACCAGGACGCGCGCCTCCGCGAACGAGCCGTCAGGGTTGAGCTCCGTGTTGGCCTGCGCCTTGACGTGACGGTCTTCCTCGTCGGCCGTGAGGTAGTCGATCTGCTCGGTCACCTTGCCGTCGACGACCTTGCGGTAGGGCGTCTCGACGAAGCCGAAGGCGTTGAGCCTGCCGAAGGAGGCCAGCGAGCCGATCAGACCGATGTTCGGGCCTTCCGGCGTCTCGATCGGGCACATCCGGCCGTAGTGGGACGGGTGCACGTCACGGACCTCGAAGCCGGCCCGCTCCCGGGACAGACCACCCGGACCGAGCGCGTTCATACGCCGCTTGTGGGTCAGGCCGGCCAGCGGGTTGATCTGGTCCATGAACTGCGACAGCTGCGAGGTGCCGAAGAACTCCTTGATCGACGCCACCACCGGGCGGATGTTGATCAGGGTCTGCGGGGTGATCGCCTCGACGTCCTGGGTGGTCATCCGCTCCCGGACGACCCGCTCCATCCGGGCCAGGCCCAGGCGGACCTGGTTCTGGATGAGCTCGCCCACGCTGCGCAGGCGGCGGTTGCCGAAGTGGTCGATGTCGTCGGTCTCCACGACGACCCGCTCACCCTGGGCGCTCGGCATCGATTCCTCGCCCGCGTGCAGGCGGACGATGTATTCGATGGTGGAGACGATGTCCTCTTCGGTCAGCGTCCCCTGGGTGATGTCGGTGTCGACCCCGAGCTTCTTGTTGATCTTGTATC
>NZ_JBIAZA010000088.1:0-1577 GCF_042898655.1 Streptosporangium sp. NPDC000396 | reverse complement strand
CCGGACTGACCAGCGCGAAGACCAGCACAACGAAGCCAAGAACCAAGAAATCCACTAACCCGCGTCCACGACGTACGGGTTAAAGATCAAGCTAGGGGTGCGGTTGCTGGACGTCGCGGGCGCCATCGACCGTCTGACGGGGGTCACTTTAAGCCCTTGCGTTATATATCGCTCAGCGATATATGTTGAGAATGAAGTCGACTCCGCTGCGGGAGCAGAGCTATCTGATCCTGCTGGCACTGGCCCCTGATCCTCTGTACGGCTACGGCATCATCACAGCGGTTCGGGAGCTGTCGGACGAGCGCGTGAAGCTCGGCGCCGGCACCCTGTACGGGGCGCTAGATCGCCTGGGTGCCGACGGCCTGGTGGTCCTGGATCACGAAGAGGTCGTCGACGGCCGGTTCCGCCGTTACTACCGGCTCAGCGGGCTGGGCCGCGAAGTCCTGACCGCTGAGACCGAACGGCTCGCCGCGCTGGCCGCGCGGGCTCGCCAGAGGCTGTTGTCCCCCCGCATCACACCCCAGGCTGGATGAACCATGACCTATGAAGACCGCTGCCGCCTGCTGCTGCGCTCCTACCCTCCCCGATACCGCCGCGGCCGTGAGGAGGAATTGCTGACCACCATGCTCGAATGCGCGGAGCCCGGCCGTTCCGCGCCGTCCCTGCGGGAGTCCGTTGATGTCGTCCGGGGCGGTCTCGCCACCCGGTTGCGGACCCGCCCACCGCTGCTGCGATGGCTGGCCTATCGTCTCTACGACAAGCGGCTACCCGAGGCACACCGTGAGTTCGCCCGTGACGACATCATGGGCCGGTTCTATCTCTGCCGTCGGCTTCTCGGCTTCCCGCTCCAGCTGCTCGCTTTCCAGGCGGTTTACGCCGTCGTTTCGCACTACGAAGGCGATACATCGATCAGCAGTGCCTTTCCGCCGCCGTACCTGCTGCTGTGGATGGGCTCGATCTTGGCCGCAGGACTCGCCCTCACGGTGCTCTTCCCCTCCATCAGCCACCGGCCCCGCCGGATGATGCTCGCCAAGCACGGGTTCTAGCTCTTCCGAGGTATGGCTTGATCTGTGGGGTGTGCGGCGTTTCCGCCACATGGGTGTGGACCCCAAGCTGGAGGCATGGATCGACAGGTCGTCGTGGTGGTCTACGACGGAGTGCGGTTGCTGGACGTCGCGGGCGTCACCGACGTTTTCGACGGGGCCGCGCTGGGTGGAGCGGGCTCCGGACCCCGCTTGGGGTCCACAACGAGCACCTGAGCCGGCGGCTCGCATCATGAAGCGATCATCAGGAAGCTGCCCGGAGAACGCTGGGCACCTCACGCCGATAGGTGAACTGCCCCCCGAACGCCGTCAACAATCTGCTGATCGGTCACTTGGGCTCAACCCTTGACGGCTTGGCGATGTGGGATGTCTTCGGGAAGACTAGGCCTTGTCCAGGGCGCACAGCGCCCCAGAAAAGATCCGTTATCGTGCGTCACGTATTGGGCTTCCCCTCGTAACGTAGAGACATCGCCTTAAAGGGGGACGGCGATGGCAGAGACGCGACGGAAGTTCGATCAGGACTTCAAGGACGGG
>NZ_JBIAZA010000087.1:0-1634 GCF_042898655.1 Streptosporangium sp. NPDC000396 | reverse complement strand
GGCCGGTCGGTGGGCAGGTTCAGGGCCGGGGGCGGGTCGGCCAGCTGGGTCTGCCAGTAGGTCAGTTGCCGGTCTCGGTCGGGGGTGGTCAGCCAGTGGCGTTGCCACAGGGTGTAGTCGGCGTAATGCACCGGCAACGCCGGCAACGGATCGACACCGCAGGTCTGGCGGTCGGCGTCTGCGGGCGACGGGTCAACGTCGGTGGGTTGGCCGACGGACAATGAGCCGGTACCGGTAGGCGACGGGTCACAGCCAGCGGGCGAAGGGTCGGCGTCGATGGCCTCGGGGGCGGCGCCGGAGGACAACGGATTGGCACCGGCGGGCGACAGGCCAGCGCCAGTGGACAACGGGTCGGTGCCGGGGGACAGCGAATCAATACCGGCGGACGGGGAGATGGTACCGGCGGGCGGGAGATCATCACCGGAGGTCTCAGGGCCGTTTCCGATAGGCGAGGCGACGGGCCGACCGGCGGGCAGTGAATCGGTACCGGAGGCCTGACGGCCGGTGCCAGCAGGCAGCGAATGGGTGCTGGCGGGCAGGGTGTTGAGCTGGTCAGCAACAGGCTGGAGATCATCACTGACAGGCAGCGAATCGCCTTTGGCGTTCTCGGGGCCCCCGGCGGGCGAGGTGACAGGCTGATCAGTGGACAGCGAGTCGCTACCAGTGGCCTCGGGGCCGTCCCCGGCAGGCGAGGCGATGAGCCGACCGACGGGCAGTGAATTGCCACTGGCGGGCAGCGGGTCAACACCTGTGGGCAGCGGATCGACGCCGATGGGCTGGAAGTCGGCACTGTTAGGCAGCGGATCGGCACTGGCGAGCGAGGCGCTGGGCTGATCGGCGGCTGATGAATCGGTACCGGAGGCCTGAAGATTGGCACCAGTGGGCAGCGGGTCAACGTCGGTGGGTTGGCCGACGGACGATGGGCCGGTACCGGTGGGCGACAGGTCAACGCCGGGGGACAGCAAATCAGCACAGGAGGTCTGGCGGTCGACGCCGGGGGGTTGGTTGTGGTGCTGGTAGAGGGTGGTGAGTTCCTCGAGCAGGACGTTGAGGGACCAGCCGTCGCAGATGATGTGGTGGGCGGTGATGATCAGGTGGTGGGTGGTGGGGCCGGTCTTGGCCAGGTGGGTGCGGAGCAGCGGGCCGGTGGCCAGGTCGAACGGGCGGGCGGTTTCCGCGGCGGCCAGTTGGGCGAGGCGGTCGCGGATGTCGGCTGAGACGCTTCCGGCCGGATCATCACCGAAGCCGGCAGGGTTGGCGAAGCCGCTCTGGTCGGCCCGGTCGATCTGATCGGCCTGGCTGGCGAGATCGGTTTGGTTGGCCCGGTCGGCCTGGTTGGCGTGGCCGGTCTCGTTGCTCCGGTTGGCATGGCCGTTCTGCGCGGTCCGGTAGGTGGAGTCGGCGGTTTGGCTGACCCGGTTGGCCCGGTCGGCGAGGCTCGCGTGGTCGGTGGCCGGATTGGCCCCGTTGGCGAGGTTCGCGTGGTCGGTGGCTCGGTCGATCCGGTCGGCGAGGGTGGTCTGATCGGTTGGGTCCGCCGGGTCCGCCGGGTCCGCCGGGTCCGCCGGGTTGGCCGGGTGGGCCGGGTGGGTGAGGTCGGTGTAGGGGAGGGGGTGGGGGTGGGGTGGGTGGAT
>NZ_JBIAZA010000086.1:0-1663 GCF_042898655.1 Streptosporangium sp. NPDC000396 | reverse complement strand
ACCACCAGGACCTGCCCTTCGAACACCTCATCGAGCACCTGTCCCTGGACCGCGACCTCACCCGCAACCCCCTGTTCCAGGTCATGCTCACCCTCGACCACACCCCACCCCGCCCCCACCACAGCGGCCCCCTCACCCTGCACCCCGCCGAACTCCCCACCCACACCGCCAAGTTCGACCTCACCGTGACCGTGCACCCCGACCCCGACGGCACCCTGCACACCCGCTGGGAATACAACACCGACCTGTTCGAGGCGGCCACCATCACCCGCTTCGCCGACCACTACCAGACCCTGCTCACCCACCTGACCACCCACCCCGACCAGCCCATCACCACCCACCCGCTGCTCACCCCCGCACAACGCCACCACCACCTCCACGCCCACAACCCACCCCTCCCCAGCAGAAACCCGCGGACCGTCGGCCGACCGGACCATCTCCAGAGCAACACCTCGGACCCATCGGCAGGGGACTCAACAGGCGATCACTTCTCACACGAGCCCGGCGATCACTTCACCAGTGGGCTCACCGACGTCCAGGCGGGCGACCATACCGACATTCCGAGGAGCGACCGCTTCGATGGGCACGGGGACGAGGAGTCAGCCGGGCGGGTGCCGTTCGCGCACGAGCTGATCGCCGCGCGGGCCCGCACCCACCCCGACGCCACCGCGATCATCACCGACGACCGGCACCTCACCTACCGGCAACTCGACCACCTGGCCGACCACCTGGCCACCCACCTGACCGGCCACGGCGCCGGCCCGGACACCCTGATCGGCCTGCACGCCCCCCGCAGCCCCGAACTGCTCATCGCCCTGCTCGCCATCCACAAGGCCCACGCCGCCTACCTGCCGCTGGACCCCACCTACCCCACCGCCCGGCTCACCCAGATCACCACCAGCGCCCGCCCCGCACTGATCCTCACCCACGACACCACCTCCGACGCCCTCCCGGGCATCCCGGCCTGGGACATCGCCACCCTGCTGGCCACCCCCAGCCCCAGCCCGGCCCCCGCTTCCGAGGCCCGCCCGGCCATTCCGGCGCTGCACCCCGACCACCTGGCCTACGTCATCTACACCTCCGGCAGCACCGGCACCCCCAAAGGCGTGGCCATCACCCACGCCAACCTCACCGGCCTGCTCCACGCCATGACCACCCTGCACACCCCCGACCCCGCCACCCCGCAAACCTGGCTCGCCCTGACCAGCGCCAGCTTCGACATCTCCGTCCTAGAACTGATCTGGACCCTCACCACCGGCTGCCGCATCGTGCTACCCGGCCCCGGCGACCTGGCCACCGCCCTCACCACCCACGCCGTCACCCACCTGCAGACCACCCCCTCCTTCGCCACCCGCCTCCTGGACCAGCCCGCCACCGCCGCCGCCCTGCCCCGCCTGCACACCCTGATGCTCGGCGGCGAGGCCATCACCCCCGCCCTCACCACCCAACTGCGCCACCTGACCGCCACCCGCATCATCAACGGCTACGGCCCCACCGAGGCCACCGTCTACGCCACCACCCACACCCTGACCGGTGACGACGACCCCGTCCCGATCGGCCGCCCACTGCCCGGCACGCACGCCTACATCCTCGACGACCACGGCGAACCCGTCCCCACCGGCGTCACCGGCCACCTCTACCTCACCGGCACCGGCCTGGCCCG
>NZ_JBIAZA010000085.1:0-1683 GCF_042898655.1 Streptosporangium sp. NPDC000396 | reverse complement strand
CACTCTGGCGACCTCGCGTAATTCACTGTCGTGTATTCCGGTGGAGCGGGGCGGAAGGTGTCACGGTATGTAGTTGGTCGCCGATGGGTCGTGCGGGGCTATGCGGTGCCGGGACGACGCATGCTTCCTTGCGGTGTGAAGGTGAACGTGTCCTTGAACGGTCCCCTTCCGCAGCGGACGGCCAAGAGGATGGGCTCGTTGTAGGTCGGCGGCCAACTCGACCCGGTTCCCGGGTCGGTTCCGTTCCAGAGATGGAAGCAGATCATCGGGTCCGTCACCCGCTCGGTCGTGTAGGCGAGTGTTTTGCCGTAGAGGGGATTATTGCCGCCGAAGAGAACGGAGGGCGGACCGAATGCCTCACGTACTTCGGTGAGTGTGCGATCTTGAGTAGCCCAGGCGTTCACTTCATGGCGTATGGACGCGTATTCCTCAGCCGTCAGCGTTCGGTCGACGTCCAGCCAGCCGCGATCGCGGGCGAATTCCGCGTAGATCGAGGCGACGCCGTACTCGTAGTCACCTGGCACCACGGTCTTGAACGCTCCGGTCACGCCGAGCGAGTTGAAAGCGCACCGAGATTCCAGCACCCGTAGTTCCTGCGCCCATGCCTCCTCGTCGTGTTCGGCGTAGGCCAGGTGATCAAGTAGCAGCCGCAGGGCCATCTCCCCGCCGAACATGCCAGGACGGCGAAGTGCCTGGTTGAACTGGCCTATGAGGTAGGAGCGGATCTCGGCTGAGGAGCGTGGTCCAGGAGATGTTGGCATAGCGCACCGTTCTCGTTCTCGTCTCGTTCTGGCGGGGGTGAGGCGGCATCGCTCGCGTCGGTGGTCATGGGTTGTCCGCCGCGGCGGCCGGGGAAGAGCCAGCGGGAGTCTCGGTTGGTGGCGGTGGTCAGATTGAGGCGCTGGTTGAGGTGTTGAAGCAACAGGTCGGCGAAGGGCTGCGGGACGGGCGTTGGAGGATCGCCGAGGCGGAGAGTGACCTGGCCATTGTGGTGGTTGATGTCGTCGATGGTCAGGCACAGGATCCGGGTCAGAGGCTGGGCATAGAGCAGCACCATGGTGGCCACGACCCGGGTGAGCAGGGGAATCTGCTCTTCGGTGAGGAGTCGACGTAGAGCGGCCAGACGCTGATGCTGGCCGATAGGCGCGGGGTTGATGGTGGCCTGGTGAGGCAACGCCAGGCGGGGCAGGAGCCTGGTCTTCATGGCCCATCGCAGGAAGGCATGGGTGAGACGGCGAGCGGTGTAGGCGCCGGCATACCAGGCGTCGATGTCGGCCTGGCCGCAGCTTGACAGATCACGACCACGTTGGTTCAGCCAGGTCAGGAACGCGATGGCCTGCCTGATCTCGATGCGAGCCCGATCGGTCTGCTTGTCGGTGACCGGCCCGTGCTCGGCGAAGCGCCGGAGTCGATGCAGCACGTGCCAGGTGGCGAACCTGGTGATGACCTGCTGGTGGTCAGGGTCGGTGATCTCGGCGAGGGTGTCGCGAAGCCACCGCTGGAACAGCATCAGGTGCCGGTCTGTGCGGGGAAGGACACCGTGCAGCATCAGCAGGTCTCGCAGGTAGGCCGCCGAGCGCCAGGGCGACATCTCATCCAGCGTCTCGTGGGTGATGGGCGTTGCCGGGTCGGCCAGTGTCTGGAGCATCTGGTGACCGTGCGGGCGGTGAATCCATTGGATGC
>NZ_JBIAZA010000084.1:0-1701 GCF_042898655.1 Streptosporangium sp. NPDC000396 | reverse complement strand
CTAAGGGGTTGCCGATAATTAACTCGTTGTCTTGATGTTGGCGGTGGCCTTGTCGCCGTGCGCCACGACCCGGGCGTGCAGAACTTTCAACGCCGCCGGTGGTGTGGTGACGGGCAGGATGCGGACCCCGTGTCGGTCGAGCAGTTCGCCCATGCCGTGAACGGCACGGTAGGCGGTGGTGCGGCTGGTGCCGAACAGTACCGCCAGCGGCTCGGGTTCCAGGCCCAGCCGCCTGTGCAGCACCGCCATCAAAACCCGGTCGGTGAACACCACGGTGGGCGGACGACCCGACCGGATCCGGGCCCGCTGCCGGTCCAGGGCCAGTAACTCGACGATCAGCCGCTCCAGGTCCGGGCGGGTCATTCCGGTCAAAGCGGGGTCGGACAGGATACGAGGGTCCCACCGTTCGGCCGGATGCACGGCACCCGTGTGATCCGGGGCAGGGTGCAGGGTGTAGTTCCAGTCACTGTGGAAGGCGTGCCGGGTCAGCGGCAGGGCGGTCAGATCGGCGTCACTGACCTGCACGCCCAACGGGTAGGAGCCGGGGTCGAGTTCAGCGTGCACCCGCAGCCCGCTGGTCGTGGCGGTGGCGGCGATGGTGTTGACCACGACCTGATGGCTGGTCAGCGGACGTCCCCGCCAGTTCATCGTGATGTGCGCGAACAGCCGATGCTCGATCTTGTTCCACTTGGAGGTGCCCGGCGGCAGATGACACACCGTGATCGGCAACCCGATCTCGGCGGCCAGCGCCGCCAACTCGATCTTCCACGCCCGGGTGCGATACCCGTTGGAGCCCCCCGCGTCAGCGGTGATCAACAGCCGGTCGGCCCGCGAATAGGCATGCCGGCCCTGGCCGTGCCACCAGCGGCGGATCGAGGCCACCGCGAACACAGCGGTGTCGTGATCGGTACCCACGCTCACCCACCCGGCGTCGGCGGCGATGTCGTAGATCCCGTACGGAATCGCCTTGCCCAGGGCCTGCTCAGCGAAGTCATACACACTCACCGGCACCGGCTCCCCGGTCGGCTGCCATTCCCGGCCACCGTTGCGAAACGCCCCCACCAGCTCCTTCTTGGTGTCAACGCTGATCACCGGTTGTCCGGCGGTGCGATACGCGCGGACCTGCTCATTGAGATAGCGGAACTGGGCATCGCGGTCGGGGTGCCGGGCGCCCTCCAGGGTCTTGGCGTTGGCCTGCAGGCTGAACCCCTCGGCGCGCAACAGGGCGGCGACGGTGTCGGCGCTGACGCGATGGCCCTGCCCGGTGAGTTCGGCGGCCAGCTTGCGGGTGGACTTGGTCGTCCACCGCAGCGGCGAGGCCGGGTCCCCGCGTTCGGTCGGCTCCACCAGCGCCAACAGCGCCGGACGCAACCCCGGATCGGTCTCGATCAGCCGCTTGCGGCCGCCGCCGGGACGCCGCACCCGGCCCAGCGGTGCCTGTCCGGCTACCAGCTCGGCCACGCCCTGCGACACCGTGGCCTGCCGCACATCTGCGGCCCGGGCCACCGCCCGGATCCCGCCATGCCCCAAGGCGCGCGCCTCGGCGCCCATCAGCAACCGCCGCTGCCGCTCATCCAGATGCGGAAAGATCTCACTGAACTTCGCCGCCAGCATCTCCTGTATCTCCACTGCGACGCCCATACCCGGACATCGCATCTCGACACGAGCACGAATGCTACGGGTTATTTATCGGCAACCCCT
>NZ_JBIAZA010000083.1:0-1824 GCF_042898655.1 Streptosporangium sp. NPDC000396 | reverse complement strand
CTAGTGCCGCATCAGGCAACGTTCGCCCTGCTTCGCCGGGCGCAGAGGGAGTTGGTCTGGCAGGGTTCGGCTATGGGCGATCATGGACTGGATGATGGGGTGGTTCGGCTTCGCGAGTGGGCCGATGAGGATGCCGGCTGGTATGCCGAGAGCACGCGCGACCCGCTGATCCAGCGGTTCACGACAGACTCGCCGACACTGGACGCCGCGCAGGTGCTGGCAGCGGTCGTCCGGTTGCGAGAGTCCGGCGACGAGGAGGGCTTCCTCATCTGCGACTCGGTCACTGGGCAGCGGCTGGGCAACATTGCGCTGCGGCATGACGGTCAGACCGGGGAGATCTCCTACTGGGTGGCCGCCGAGGCGCGTGGACGCGGGGCGGCGACCCGGGCCGTGGCCTTGTTCAGTGCCTGGGCCTTCCAGAACGTGGGCCTGAGCGAGCTGTGGCTTCGTGTTCATCGCGACAACGTCGCCTCGCAGCGGGTGGCATCGCGCACAGGGTTTCGTCGTGATCCACAGCGCGACAAGACGCAGGAGGCGAAGGGCGAGGCGTGGCCGATGCTCGGCTATGCGCTGTCCCGGCCCGCATCCTGACCGGGGACAAGCTCACGCGACGTTCGCCCTGCTGACGACCTCGCGTAGGCGTTCGTCGGTGGCGTGCTTGTTCCGCCAGATGATGTAGCGGCGGATCATGCTGCCCTGGGCCTTGTGGCTGGGGTGGTCGGTGCCGTCGAGGGCGAAGTAGCGCAGGGCGGTGAACTGGGCCTCGATCCGGTTGAGCCAGGAACTGTTGGTCGGGGTGTAGGCGATCTCCACGTTGTTCGCCGCCGCCCACGTCCCGACCCGCTGGCACCGCTTCGTCGTCAGGTGCGGAGAGTAGTTGTCGCAGACGATCGCGATCCGCACATCCATCGAATGTAACGAACGCAGGTAGCGGCAGAACTCCAGGAACTTGGAGCGGTTCTTGGTCTTCTTGATGTGGCCGTAGAGCTGGTCCCTGGCGAGGTCGTAGGCGGCGAACAGGTGCCGGACCCCGTGCGGGCGGGTGTAGGTCGCCCGCCGGCGGGGTCTCGGCTCACGGTCGGGGTCCTTGTGTCTGCCGCCGCGCTCGGCCCACTGCTTGCCGGGGTGGGGTTGGAGGTTGAGCGGCCCGAATTCGTCCAGGCAGAAAACGACTTCGGGCTCTCCGTCCTCCGGTAGGACCTCGCCGTCGGCGATCGCGTAGAGGTGCTCGACCCGGGCCTTCTTCGCCGCGTAGTCGGGGTCGCGGGAGGTCTTCCAGGTCTTCACGCGTTGAAAGGAGACGCCCTCCTCGCGGAGCAGGACCCGAAGGCCCTCGTGGCTGATGTCGTCGACCACCCCCTCGGCGACCAGGAAGTCGGCCAGTTTGGCCAGGCTCCAGGTCGAGAACGGCAGGCCGTGCTCGGCCGGCTTGGACTTGGCGATCTTCTTGATCTCCCGGCGTTCGGGCAGTGTGAAAGTCCTCGGGCGGCCACCCTTGTATTTCGGGTACAGGGAGTCGAAGCCGTCGGCGTTGAAGTTGTGGATCACGTCCCGGACCCGGTCCGCGCTGGTGAACGTCACCTCGGCGATCTTCGCCACGTCCATGCGCTGGGCGGACAGCAGCACCATCTGGGCCCGTCGCCAGGTCACCACCGAGCCGGTACCCCTGCGGACGATCCGCAGCAGCCGCTGCCCCTCATCGTCGTCGATCTCACGGACCCGCACACGTTCAGCCACGGGACCATTCTGACCGCCCAGCGCCGCCCGGTACCGCAACCAGACGACACGTCACAACGGGGCGAACGTTGCCTGATGCGGCACTAG
>NZ_JBIAZA010000082.1:0-1891 GCF_042898655.1 Streptosporangium sp. NPDC000396 | reverse complement strand
TGACACTGCCATGCGAGACCACCACCCCCTTCGGCCGCCCCGTCGACCCCGAAGTGAAAATCACATACGCCGGATGCTCCGCAACCAACCGCCCCCGCACGGCGGCGCCATCGGCAAGAAGACCGGACCCGACCCGGGACAAACCCGCCACGTCCTCGTCGTTCACCGTCAGGCTCTCCGCGCAAAGCGGCATCCGGCGGCGCTCCTCCACCGACGTCGCCGCCTCGGAACCCGATGAAGCGGTCTCTCCCAGGGAGAACACCAAAAACGGGGACGCCGCCCCCGGCACCGGCACCCACCGGCCATCCCCGGCAAGCGCCCCCTCCGACCCCGGCACCGTGACGGCCAGCATGGGACGCGCGTCCTCGACGATGTAGCCGATCCGATCCGCCGGATACTCCGGATCGATCGGCACATACCCACCCCCCGCCTTCACCACCGCGACCACCGCGACCACCAACTCCACCGACCGCGGCACCACCAACGCCACAAACCGCTCCGGCCCCACCCCCAACCCCGCCAGCACCCCGGCCAGCACCCCGGCCCGAGCATCCAGCTCCCCATACGACAGCTCCACCCCCGGCCCCACCACCGCCACCGCATGCGGCGAACGCGCCACCTGCGCCTCGAAGCGGTCCACGATCGTGGACGGGGCGGGCTCGGCTCCGGTACCGGCCCAGTCGCCGAGAATCGTCAGGCGCTCGGAGGGATCAAGGATGTCGATCTGGCTGATGGGCGCCGTGGGAGTGGCGACCACGGACTCCAGGAGCCGGTGAAAGCGGGTGACGATGTCTTCGGCCGTCCGGCGGTCGAAGAGGTCGAAGCTGAACTCCAGGCCGGCTTCGAGGCCGCCTTCGGGACGTTCGGCGAGGGTGAGTTGGAGGTCGAACTTGGCGGTGGCCGGGGTGAACGACTCCACGGCGACGGACAGATCGTCGAGTTCCAAGGAAGCGGGCGGGTTGTTCTGGAAGGCGAGCATCACCTGGAACAGGGGGTGGCGGGCCATCGAACGGGCCGGACTCACGATCTCCACCAACCGCTCGAACGGAAGATCCTGATGCGCGTAAGCCGCCAGATCCGTCTCCCGCACCCGAGCCACCAGCTCACGAAACCCCGGATCACCACCGGTGTCGGTCCGCAACACCAACGTGTTGACGAACATCCCCACCAGATCATCCAGCGCCTCATCGGTACGACCCGCCACCACCGACCCGATCGGAATGTCGCTCCCGGCCCCCAACCGGGTCAGCAACGCCGCCAACGCCGCCTGCACCACCATGAACAAACTCGCGTTCGCCTCACGCGCCAGCCCCACCAACCCCCGATGCAGATCAGGCCCGATCTCGAAACGAACCGTGTCCCCCCGATACGACGCCGTCGCCGGCCGGGGCCGGTCGGCGGGCAGCGCGATCTCATCGGGCAACCCCGCCAGCGCCACCCGCCAGAACTCCACCTGACGACTGATCAGACTCTGCGGATCCGACTCCCGCCCCAGCAGCTCCCGCTGCCACAACGCGTAATCGGCATACTGCACCGGCAACGGCACGAACGACGGCACCCGCCCCCCGGCCCGCGCCGCATAAGCCCCGATCACATCCCGCGCCAGCGGAGCCATCGACCAGCCATCCCCCGCGATGTGATGCAGCACCAGCAGCAGAACGCACGTCGAAGGGTCGATTTCGAACAGACGAGCCCTAAGCGGCGGCTCCACGGCCAGGTCGAAGCCCCGTGCGGCCTCCGCCGCCAGCGCCGCTTCAAGCTGGCCGGGCTCGATCCGGACGACGTCGAACGAGGGTTCGGCGGTGTCGAGGACGTGCTGGTGCGCCAGCCCGTCCACCTCCGGAAACACCGTCCGCAGACTCTCATGCCGGGCCACCACATCCCCCAGCGC
>NZ_JBIAZA010000081.1:0-1897 GCF_042898655.1 Streptosporangium sp. NPDC000396 | reverse complement strand
CGCCCCGCTCCTCATCGCCTGCCTCGACAAACAGCCCTACGAACGCCCCGACACCCGAGCCGCCATGCTCCGCCTACTCGGCGAAGAACCGGCGATCCGGATCACCGGGGACGGCACGTGGCAGGGCGAGGCGCTGCCTGCCATACCGCAGCAGCCCGTTCCCGGGCAGCCTGTTTCCGGACAGCCTGTTTCCGGACAGGCCGCGCCGTCCGGATGGGGCGCGCCGCCGCTCCCCCAGGATGCGGCTCCCCCCGCATCGGCGACGGTCGTACTGCAAGGAACGGCCCAGCCCGGCGAGCGGCCGAAGAGGGGCGGCCTGTCCCTCGTGCTGGCCGCCTGTGTCGGCGTGATCGCCCTGCTGTCCGGGCTCGGTCTGTGGGCCGCCGGAAACTACGCCTCCCTCGGCGACTCGAAGCAGGTGGCCGCCAACGGGGCGGTTCCCCAGGCGTCCCTCGGGCTGGTCGACCAGTCCCAGGGGCAGAGTCAGGGGCAGACGCAGGGCGACGGACAGGGCATCGGGGAGACGCCCCCGGACAAGGTGACCGTTCCCTGGGGCGCCACGACCGACCCGCAGGACCCCGGTGTCGGGCCGATCCAGCTGAACACGGACGACCCGTCGGTTCCGGTTCCGTCGATCACCTCCTTCGTCACGCCGCCGATCACCCCGCCGGCGATCCCGACCAACCCGCCTGTGGCACCGACCTCGACCAAGGGCGCGGCACAGACCTCGGCTCCGGCTGCGACACCGACGCCGGCCCCGACCGCGACCGTGACCGTCACCCCGACCCCGTCGCGGACGCCGACCTCGCAGGTCGACCCGACTCCGGCTCCGACGGCGACGCCCACGCCGAGCCCGAGCACTCCCCCCACGGCCACGCCTGAGCCGTCCGCGACTCCCACGGAGAGGGACAAGCCGAAGCCGTCCGCGACGCCTACGGAGACGGACAAGCCGACGCCGTCCCCGACCCCCACGGAGACGGACAAGCCGACGCCGAAGCCGACGCTCACGGAGACCGACAAGCCGAGGCCGTCCGCGACTCCCACGGAGACCGAGAAGCCGACGCCGAGGCCGTCCGCGACGCGCCCCACGGAGACCGCCAGGCCGACGCCCAGGCCGTCCTGGACGCCCACACCGAAGCCCCGCCCCACGGAGACCGAGAAGCCGACGCCGAAGCCGTCCACGACGCCTCCGACCATCGAGCCGACGACGCCGACGGAGACCGACAAGCCCACGCCGAAGCCGTCCTCGTCGACCCCTCCGCCGTCTCGCCCGAACCCCTACAACCCGCAGCAGGTCTGCGGATCCGGCTACTACCTGCAGCGCTCCGGATCCTTCAGCGGCGGAACCACCCACCAGCTCTACAACACCTCCACCGGCACCACTTGCGTGGTCACCATGAAGAGCACCGACGTGGGCACCGCCACCTCGGTCTGGGCCACCCTTGAGGTCCAGAACGGCGGCTCCAAGACCGACCGGGGCAACTACGAGTACTACGCCGGCCCCGTCTACCTCCCCTCCAAGGGCAAGTGCGTCCGCTACACCGGCGGCGGACCCGCCGGCAACACCGGCGCCGACTGGGCCAACTGCGGATGACACCACCGACCGGAAGAAGTCAGGTAGCACCTGACCGCTGACGGCATCCTCTTCGAAGGCTCCTCCCCATGCTCGCCAGGGGAGGAGCCTTCAGTTTGGAGGGACACCGTCGAAGGTCGCGTCGAGATGAACCGAAGATGACGTCCGAAACCGGTGATCCGGTTGAGGCATTTTTAGTTAAATGGTGCTGTATTGCTCGATGGTGGCATTTACCGGTAGTTGAGGTGGAAGGAATGCAATGGGCGGTTTGAACCCATTACTGCCTGAAGATCCTGAGCGCATAGGCGTCCACATCCTTGTCGG
>NZ_JBIAZA010000080.1:0-1915 GCF_042898655.1 Streptosporangium sp. NPDC000396 | reverse complement strand
ACCGCGTCGCGGGCGTCCTTGCGGGAGGCCTGGGACGCGTTGGCCAGGAAGTCGCCCTTGGACGAGGTCACCACGTAGGACCTCCCACTCTCCGAACGCGGGAACGCCCCGCCGATGTACAGCTTGTACGTCTTGCGCACGGCCAGCCGTACGGACTCGGTCTTACTCATCTCCGCGCCCTCTCCACGTGCTCTCCTGCTGTTCCAGCCGTGCCGGCACGAAGATCTGACCGCACCGGCTCACCCCGCACCGGTGGGCGAACCAGCCCCGCCGCGCCGGGCGGCCGGCGCGGGCGAAGCCATGACCCTGGACGGCCTGCGCGCGGCGGGCGCGGCGCCTGGCCCTGCGATGCTCACACATCGAGGTATGCCTCCAGTCCGTGCCGTCCGCCTTCGCGGCCGTAACCGGATTCCTTGTATCCGCCGAACGGCGAGGTGGGGTCGAACCGGTTGAAGGTGTTGGCCCACACCACGCCCGCGCGGAGCTTGTCGGCCATCCACAGGATGCGCGAGCCCTTCTCCGTCCACACCCCCGCCGACAGGCCGAACGGGGTGTTGTTGGCCTTCTCCACCGCCTCGGCCGGGGTACGGAAGGTCAGCACGGACAGCACCGGCCCGAAGACCTCCTCCCGGGCGATCCGATGCGACTGCGCCACCCCGGTGAAGATCGTCGGTGGGAACCAGAACCCCCGCTCGGGGAGCGCACACGCCGGCGACCACCGCTCGGCGCCCTCGGCCTCCCCGATCTGCGACAGCTCACGGATCTTGGCCAGCTGTGCCGCGGAGTTGATCGCCCCGATGTCGGTGTTCTTGTCCAGCGGATCACCCAGGCGGAGCGTGCCCAGCCGCCGCTTGAGCGCCTCCAGCAGCTCCGTCGCGATCGACTCCTGCACCAGCAGCCGCGAACCCGCGCAGCAGACGTGCCCCTGGTTGAAGAAGATCCCGTTGACGATGCCCTCCACCGCCTGATCCAGCGGCGCGTCGTCGAAGACGATGTTGGCGGCCTTGCCGCCCAGCTCCAGGGTGACCTTCTTGCCCGACCCGGCGACCGAACGGGCGATCAGGCGGCCGACCTCGGTGGAGCCGGTGAAGGCGACCTTGTTCACGTCCGGGTGGTTCACCACGGCCGCGCCGGTGGCCCCGGCGCCGGTGACGATGTTGACCACGCCCGGTGGCAGATCGGCCTGCTGGCAGATCTCCGCGAACGCCAGCGCGGTCAGCGGGGTGGTCTCGGCCGGCTTCAGCACGACCGTGTTGCCGCAGGCCAGCGCCGGGGCGATCTTCCAGGCCAGCATGAGCAGCGGGAAGTTCCACGGGATGACCTGGCCCGCCACGCCCAGCGGTCGGGGGTTCGTCCCGTATCCGGCGTAGGCGAGCTTGTCGGCCCAGCCCGCGTAGTAGAAGAAGTGCGCCGCGACCAGCGGCAGGTCCACGTCCCGGGATTCGCGGATCGGCTTGCCGTTGTCCAGGGACTCCAGCACGGCCAGCTCGCGCGAACGCTCCTGGATGATGCGGGCGATCCGGAACAGGTATTTGGCCCGCTCGGAGCCGGGCAGCGCCGACCAGGGGCCGAACGCCTGCCGGGCCGCCTGCACGGCCCGGTCGACATCCGCCTCACTCGCCTCGGCGACCTCGGCCAGGACTTCCTCCGAGGCGGGATTGACGGTCTTGAAGGCGGTGCCGCCGCCGTCGGTGAACTCGCCGTTGATGAACAGCCCATACGACGGCTTGATGTCCACGACATCGCGCGACTCGGGCGCCGGTGCATATTCAAACATGGGAACGCCTTAGTCGAGGGTGACGTAGTCGGGGCCCGCGTACCGGCCGGTGGCCAGCTTCTGACGCTGCATCAGCAGGTCGTTCAGCAGGGTGGAGGCGCCCAGGCGGAACCAGTCCGGGTCCAGCCAGTCCTCGCC
>NZ_JBIAZA010000079.1:0-2093 GCF_042898655.1 Streptosporangium sp. NPDC000396 | reverse complement strand
CAGTCCTGCCACCTTCTTCGTCTACCGGCTTCCGTCTAGACGGTGACGTTGTTGCGGCGCCGGCCGTGCGGGGCCGACCAGCGGAGCACTTCAGCGCCGTCTGCGGAGCCTGCGGTGCAGAGGGCCGCGCGACGGTCCGTGAGCGTCGCTATGCGGAGGCTCTCAGGGGCTCGAGGGCGGCTAGGACG
This sequence comes from Streptosporangium sp. NPDC000396, assembly GCF_042898655.1. NCBI lineage: Bacteria > Bacillati > Actinomycetota > Actinomycetes > Streptosporangiales > Streptosporangiaceae > Streptosporangium > Streptosporangium sp. NPDC000396. Next base: position 1,905 of record NZ_JBIAZA010000079.1, on the reverse strand, counting down.
AGGTCGAGGCCGAAGATGAACTCCTCCGCCGGGTCGTAGCCGGCAGCGGCGAGCACCGCGGCGGACTCGTTGAGGTAGGGGAACTCGTCAGGAGGAAGCTGGGGCAGGAAGACGCCCTCGGCCATGTCCGCGAACTCATCGGCGGTGTCGAACGGCAGGCTGGCTTCCTGCAGGGCGAAACCGTAGACATAGCTGTCGAGCAACCAGTTGGCGTGCGTCGCCATCAAGACCGGGAAGCCAGCCCTCCGCAGGCAGGCGGTGACCGCTTCGCGGTGGCGGAGGTTCGCGGGCCCCGGCGATGTCCGCGACTCCATCAGGCCGATCGCCCACGGGTGGCATGCGAGAACCCGTCGGGCGGATATCGCCCGCCGTCGCATCGCTGACTGCCAGTCGGTCTCTTCGGGCGGGAGCTCGATCTCCTCGAACACGATGTCGATCATGGCGTCCAGCAACTCCTCCTTGCTCGCCACGTAGTGGTAGAGCGACATCGCGCCCGCGCCGAGAGCGCGAGCCAGCCGGCGCATGCTCAGCTCGCCGACCCCCTCGCGGTCGGCGAGCTGGACCGCCTCGACCACCACTCGTTGCTTGCTCAGCCCCGCGTCTGACGCGACCTGGCGTTGTTCCCTCGCAGACACGGGTCTCCTCGCTCCCTGAACGGCTTGACAATCGTCCAGCGTACGGTCATGGTACAGCGTACTACTCGTAGTACATTGTACGACGTACGGTGTACGAGCCAGCCAGAGTCGTAGCTCGGACGTGAGGAGGCTTCTGTGGGAATCGAACAGCGATCGAATGCCGGAGCACGCCTGGTGCCGGGGGCGAGTCCGGCCGGGGCGACGACGATGCGGGCCGCCGGGCGGCACCGCTACGGCCCGCCCTCAGTGCTCGAGTCGTCCGAGGTCCGGGCTACCGCTGCCCGGTCGAGGCGATGTGCTCGTCCAGGTGGGCGCGGCCTCGGTACATCCCTGCCGCCACTCCGGCGGAGGGACCGCTCCTCTCGAAAGAAGAACCGATGACCATCCGAACGAAAACCCCGAACCTGCTCGACAACCCGCCGGTCCCCGTGCAGGCCAAGCTCGCCGCCGCATGGACCAGCTTCATGTTCCTCTACATCTACGTCGACTACTTCCACCTCCACAAGCCCGGCGTCATCGACAACCTCCGCGCCGGCGTCGTCTTTGAGTTCGACATCAGCCCGACGTTGTTGACCATGATGCTCGCGTCCGTGGCGATCCCGGCCCTGATGGTGATGCTCTCCATGACGCTGCCCGCCCGGGTGAACCGCGCCACGAACCTCGTTGTTGCATTGCTCTACATCCCCTACTCGGTGGTCAACGCGGCAGGGGAGTCCTGGGACTGGGCCTTCTTCTACGGCCTCTCCATCGGAGTCGAGGTGCTGCTCCTGGCCTTCATCCTGCGCTCCGCCTGGACATGGCCTCGAACCCCCGCCGTCCCAGCCGGTCTCGCGACGACCGACCTTCGACAGGACCTTCGACAGTAGGTGTCCGTGTAAAGTCCTACGGCGTGAAGCCCGTGACCAGCTCAGTCGCGGTATACGCAGAGAACCTGCTCACGAACGGTCCGGTGTCCGCGCGGGGGCTCACTGGCCGGTGGCCAACGCCCGTGATGGGGACCCTGCTGCCGGCAACCATCTTGGGGTCGTCGCGGCCCCGGACCCAGCCGCGGCGGGGAGGTCAAATGGCCGCTTGTTCGGCGTTCGGACCGGCAGTGGTGCCGGCATCGACGAACCGCATCGGCCGGGTCCTGCGTGGCTTGGTCGGGTGGTGCCGTCGGGCGGGGATCGGGTTGCCGTCCTCGTCGAACTTCCCCGACGGACGCAGGCGCAAGTACGATCTGCGCCTGTCTCCTTCTGACCGGCTCCGCGTGACCAGGCCTTCCCGTCTT
>NZ_JBIAZA010000078.1:0-2369 GCF_042898655.1 Streptosporangium sp. NPDC000396 | reverse complement strand
TCGCGTCGGTGCGGCGTTGCTCCGTTGGCTGTTATGTGTGGCGCCTATGTCACACCAGCGCCGCGCCGCCGTCTATCGCGAGCGTGGTGCCGGTGACGTAGGCGTTGGCCAAGACGAAGAGATAGGCCGCCGCGGCTTCCTCGGCAGTGCCGACACGCCGCGTGAGCAGCTCGGACCCGGCGCCCTGGAGGAAAGCCTCCGGATCCGGGACACTGCCGTCCCACAGCTCGGTACGGATCACACCGGGCTGGATCACGTTGACGCGCACAGGGGCGAGTTCGACGGCGAGTGCCCGGGACAGGGCCTCGATGCCGCCGGTGATGCCTGCCGTGAGCGCGGTTCCGGGCAGGGGGCGGATCGCGAGGACGCCGGAGCTGAAAGTGATCGAGCCGCCCTCGCGCAGTCGCGATGCAGCGTACTTGGCGGAGAGGAACGCGCCCCAGAACCGGCGCTCGAAGACGGCCCTGGCCTCCTGCGGAGTGGTGTCGACCAACGGCTTGATCAGCAGAGATTCGCCCGCGGTGTAGACGAGGTGGTCGAACTCCCCGACCTGCTCGAAGAACGCGGCGATGGCGTTGCCGTCGGCGACGTCCAGGCGGCGGCCTTCGGCCGGCTCGCCCAACCGCTTCGTCGCGGCGTCCACGCGGTCCTGATTGCTAGAGGCGACCACGACGTCCGCGCCAGCCGCCGCGGCCTGTTGGGCTACCGCGAAGCCGATGCCGGAGGTTCCACCGATGATCACGATCTTCTTGCCAGCCAGAGACATGGGATCCATTCCTTCGTCGATGCAGTGCGGGGTTCAGCAACCGCCATGGCAAGAACATACGCCTCCACATCGAGACGGTGAATGCCTTAAGATCTCGATTCCTTGTCATATCGTCTCGCCATACAGGCATTAGAGTGGCGCTATGGACATCCTGAGCGACACCCTCGAAGTCCTGCGCACGGGACGCCCGATGGTGACTCGCACCGACGCGCACGCCCCGTGGGCCCTGAAGTTCCAACCCATCTCAGGAGCCGGATTCCACGTGGTCGTGGAAGGGCACTGCCACCTGCTGCCACCGCACGGCCAACCGCTCGCGCTCGGACCCGGCGACATCGTGTTCCTGCAGCGCGGCAGCGGACACACCCTGTGCGACGTGCCGGACCGCGATCCGGTGGACTTCGTACCGGACCGCGTGGACCGTTCCTCGCCGATCGGCCAGGTCACCGTGGACGGACCAGGGCCGCGCACGGTGCTGGTGTGCGGCGCGTACGCGATCGACGTTGATCGCCCGCATCCGCTGTTCAGCGATCTACCGGAGGTCATCCACCTCCCCGCGGTTCCCGGCCGCCACCCGGTGCTGCGCTCGGCGGTCGATCAGCTGTGCGCCGAGTTCCACGCGCCGCAGCCGGGCTCGGACGCGGTCGTCACGGCGCTCATCGATCTGCTGCTGCTGTACATCCTCCGGTCGTGGTACGCCGAACTGCCGAAGGAGCGGACCCGAGGTTGGGCGGCCGCGCTGACCGACCCGGCAGTCGCCCCGGCCCTGAAGGCGATCCACGACGATCCCGGCCATCCCTGGACCGTGGAGTCTCTGGGCACCCGCGCCGGGCTGTCCCGCGCGGCGTTCGCCCGCCGCTTCGCCTCGGTGGTCGGCGAGCCGCCGTTGACCTACCTGACCAACTGGCGGATGGCCACCGCGGCGCGGTTGCTGCACCACTCGGCGGCCCCGCTGAGCACAATCGCGCAGCACACGGGGTACACGTCGGAGTTCGCCTTCGCCAAAGCTTTCAAACGACACTTCGGGTCGCCGCCGGGGGCCTACCGCAAGCAGGTCAAGACGGCAGGCGACGAACCCGGCGGATACAACTGACGGTGAGGGCCAGGACATCACCGCAGCGGATGGGGAAGCGGTGGTCGCTGCCGATCCCGGCCTCGCGGTGGCCCCGATGTGGTGGAGCGCCGGGCGGATCGTGTCCAAGAACCCAGCGATGCGGTGATCGCGACGATGCGCGGTGGCGGAGGTTCTGGAGGCGAAGGTCCAGGTTGACGACGGCGATCACTACGACGCCTGATGCGTGCGGCCACCGCGAGATGATCAAGGGTGTGTGTGGACTCTTGAAGATCGTGTGGTGGCCGCGGGCCGTAGCGTAGACCCTGCTCGATGGCAGGCGTTGTTCGACCAGGCCATGGCTCGGATTGCGGGCCTGTTCGGGCGAGTGGAACCGCGGGCCGCGGCCCGCGGGGTCGGCTACGTGCTGGCGGTCTCCTGCGCGGCCAGAGTGCGGATCAACCAGGGCCGCACGGCGATCCGCGCGGACGAGGCCGCCTTTCGCCTGCCCGCCTCGGCCTGGCACCGGCACGTCACCCTGGCCATGCTCGCCCT
>NZ_JBIAZA010000077.1:0-3110 GCF_042898655.1 Streptosporangium sp. NPDC000396 | reverse complement strand
GGCCTGCCCCGACGGCACGCACGGCGCACCAACAAGATCATAAGAACCCGAAGATCACCACATCGAAAATCTCTACGGTTCGAGGGTATTGCCAGAGCCTTGGTGCGAGCCAGCCGATACGACTGGGTGCCGGTTTCGATGATGGTGCCGTCGAAGGTGAGCCGGTCGACGATGGCGGCGCAGAGGCGCGGGTCGGTGAAGGTCTTGGTCCAGCCGGAGAAGGTCTCGTTGGAGGCGATCGCGACGCTGCTTTTCTCCTCGCGTTCGGTGAGCACCTGAAACAGCAGTTCGGCGCCGCGGCGGTCGAGTTCCATGTAGCCGAGCTCGTCGATGCAGAGCAGGTCGACGCGGCCGTAGCGGTTGATGGTCTTGGTCAGCACCTTGTCGTCGGCGGCCTCGACGAGTTCGTTGGCGAGTTTGGAGGCCAGCACGTAGCGGACCTTGAAGCCGGCCATCGCCGCGGCCGAGCCCAGGCCGATCAGCAGATGGGACTTGCCGGTGCCCGAGTCGCCAATCAGACACAACGGGGCGCCTTTGCGGACCCAGTCGCAGGTGGCCAGGGTGTTGATGGTGGCGGCCTCGATGTTGGGGTTGGCGTCGTAGTCGAAGTCCTTGAGCCACTTGGGGCGGGGGAAGGCGGCGGCGCGCAGCTGACGGTCGGCCTTGCGGCGGTCACGCTCGTCGCATTCGATCATGAACAGTTCGGCCAGGAACCCGCGGTAGGTCAGCTGTTCGCGCTCGGCGCGGTCGGCGATTTCGGCGTAGTGGGCGCGCAAGGTGGGCAGGCGCAAGGCGCGGCAAGCGGCCTCGATCGCGGTTTCGGCGGCGGTTTCGGTGATGCCGCGGGTGCGGGTCATGAGGCGCTCTCCTGATCGTGCTCGTGGATGGTCGGTGCCGGGCCGCGAAGCAGCTGGTCGTAGGCGGTCACGGTGGGCAGCGGACGGGTGTCGGGGGGAAGGTCGGCCAGGCGTTTGCGGGTCAGGCTGGTCACCTGGGGGTTTTCGATGGGCAGCGGGGTGTCGGGCCCGGCCGGGCGGGCGACGCCGGGGGTAGGGCGGGCGTTTCCGGAGACGTCGGCGGCTTTGCGCGCCTCGACCGCCACCACATCAGCGGAGATGGATCCCACCGACAACGCGGCGCCGATCCCGGCGATGACGTCGGCGTCGTCCATGGTGCGGTGCAACAGCAGCACCTGGACCAGGGTGCGGGTCGCGTCGGGCTCGCCCAGCACGCGCCGGGCCGACGCCCACAAAGCTTCGTGGGCGTCGGTGAACGCGCCGCTGGCCCGGGCCGCCTCCAGAGCCACCGATCCGCGCAGCGCGCCGGGCTTGCGCATCAGGGCCTCAAGGTAATGATCCAAAACGATGGCTTCCAGGCCCTTGCCGGCCAGCCGTTCGTGCCGGATCACCTCCTGGTGGCGGTCATAGACGACCAGGTGGCCGGCGTGCAGCATGACCCGGACGGTGCGACCGATCAAGCGGATGGGAACCGAGTAGCGGTTGGTGCGCACGGTGATCTGGCTGTAGCGATCCACTCGCGGAGTCAGTGGCAAGGCGGTGGAGAAGTGCTCGGCGGGCAAAGCGCGCAGCAGCGGCGCCTCGGTCGCGAAATCCGCGGCGATGGTGCGTAGCCGGGCACCGATCCGGCGGCCGTCCTCCAACTGCTCGAAGTGCTCGATCCGGGCGTTGAGCTCGGCCAAGGTGTCCACGACGGGGACCGGGGAAAGGTAGTTGCGACGGAAGTAGCCGACCTCGCCTTCCACTCCGCCCTTCTCGTGCGCGCCCGCGATGCCGCGCTCACAGTAGAAAGCCTCGAACTGGTAATGCGAGCGAAACAGCCGCCAGCGTGGGTTCTCCACCCGGGCCCGGTCGCGAAACAGCACTTTGGTCACCGCAGCGGTGAGATTGTCGTAGCGGATCTGCCGGGTCGGGGTGCCGCCCAGCCGGGAAAAGGCCTCCACGTGTCCTTCCAGGAAGGCTTCCTGGCCGCTGGTGGAGTAGACCCGGTGGATGGCCTTGCCGGAGTAGGACATGCGGTAGACGAACAGGTAGCACTTGGTCATCCGCCCGGCCAGGTTCACCCACAGCTCACCGAAGTCGACCTCGGCTTCCTCGCCGGGCGGGTGGTGCTGGGGGATGAACACCCTGGCCGGGCCGCGGCCTTCCTCCACCCAGATCTCCGGTTTGCGCCGGGAGACGTAGTCACGCACCGTCGAGTACGACACATCGGTCACGGCGTGCTCGTCGAGCAGACGCCGGTGGATGCGCTTGACGGTGTGCCGCTGTTTGCGCGGGGCGTCCAGGTCATCGCGCAACCACTCGTCGATGATCTTCTTGAACGGTTCCAGCTGCGGCGAGCGGCGTTCTGGGGTTTTGCGTGGTGTCGGTTCGGGCTGGGTCAGCGCTTCGCGGACCAGGCGTCGGTGCACGCCGTGTTTGCGGGCCAGCGCTCGGATGCCCATGCCTTGCTGCCAGGAGTCCCGGCGAATCTGATCGAACAGTTCGATCTTGGTGAGCGCCACCAAGCCTCCCCTTGCTGCGGCGCGCGTGATCTAGCAGGTCGAGCCTGGCAGCGCAACCCTAAAGGTGGGGCCATTTCAAGCCGACATGTCGGTCTGGGATCGGATCGCTGGCAGGGGTGGGGCCAAATCAAGCCGTCCGAGTGGGGCCAGTTCAAAGCGTCATAACCAACAGGCATCGGCGCGTTGTCCTGACCTGGGGATACGCCCCTACGTTGCGGCTTATGACACCGACCCGACCGGGACGCCTTTTCGGGGCTCCGCCGCATCGTGACCTACGTCAACGACGGCCGGCCGCAGACGGGCTTGGCCTACGTTTTCGTTCCGCCGTTCCCAGGGGCCGACACCCCGGCCAACTCACCGGCTCAACGACGCGGGGCCCATCGCGGCCACCCGGTCACGATCCGCAGCCGCCACCACCGGAGCCGCCGCCGTCGCAGCCACCCCCGCCGAAGCCACCCCCGCCGGCCGGCCAACCAGAGGGAAGACCAGGGGCGCCCGACCCTCTCCGCACCGAGGGGTTACCGGTTATCAGCGACCACACCAACCAGATGACCACCCCCGCGATCGCCACCAGAAACCCGGCCGCCAC
>NZ_JBIAZA010000076.1:0-3288 GCF_042898655.1 Streptosporangium sp. NPDC000396 | reverse complement strand
ACCGCTCCGCGGTCAACCCCGCCCGGCCCGCATACCCCCGCGCCAGCCCCGGCCCCGCCACATACAGCTCCCCCACCACCCCCGGCGGCACCGGCTGCAAAAAACCGTCCAGCACATAAACCTGGGCTCCCCGAAGCGGAGACCCGATCGGCGGAGTCTCACCGGGGGTAAGGGGACCGCTCATCGTCGCGGCAATCGTGGCCTCGGTGGGACCGTACGCGTTGATCATCATGCGTCCGGGAGCCCAGCGGGTCACCAGTTCGGCTCCGCAGGCGTCTCCGCCGACCACCAGGGTCCTCAGGTCCGGCAATGGAGCTTCGGGCACGCCTGCGAGGGCGGCCGGGGGGATCAGTGTGTGGCTTATCCGTTCGCCCTCCAGCACCTGGGCCAGCTCCGCCCCGCCGTACACACCGGAAGGCGGGATGACGAGGGTGGCTCCGGCCGCGAAGGCCATGAGCATCTCCATGACCGAAGCGTCGAAGCTCGGTGAGGCGAACTGGAGCACCCGGCTGTCCGAGCCGACCTGGAGCCGGTCGATCTGCGACGCCGCGAACGCGGCGATGCCCTCGTGGGTCACGACAACACCCTTGGGGCGTCCTGTGGAACCCGAGGTGTAGATCACATAGGCGGGATTCTCCGGGGCGAGCCGTACACCCGGGTTCTCCGGCGAATACCCGGACAGGTCCGCACCGGCCAGAAGCGCCTCGTCGACGACTACCGACGGAGCGGCGTCGGCGAGCATGTAGGCGACCCGTTCGGCCGGATAGCCCGGGTCCACCGGCAGGTAGGCGCCGCCCGCCTTGACCACGGCCAGCGCCGCGACGACCAGGTCCGCAGAGCGGGGAAGCAGCAGCGCGGCCACCCGCTCGCGCTCGATGCCGCGCTCGGACAGAAACCGTGCCAGCCGGTTGGCCCGGCGGTTGAGCTGGTCGTAGGTCAGCGCCGTCCCGCCGTCCACCAACGCGACGGCGTGCGGGTGCCGCGCGGCCGTGGTCTCGAAGATCTCAGGCAGCGTACGGCGAGGCGCCGGGCCGCCGGTGTCGTTCCACTCCTCGACGATCTGGCTCTGCTCGGCCGCGTCCAGGATGCTGAGCCGTCCGACGGGGGTGTCCGGGGCGGTGACCAGCGTGGTGAGCAGCAGCCGCAGGCGCTCCAGCAGCCGCCGGGCCTGAAGCCCGGTGAACAGGTCGGGGCGGTGGTCCAGCCTCAGGGTGAGGCGGTCGCCGGGGATGGCGGCGAGGGCGAGGGGGTAGTGATGGGCATCCGTCGAGCCGAAGCCCGTCAACCGGATGTCGCCGAGGGAGGCCTCTGCCGCCGAGGGGTCGAACGGATAGTTCTCCAGCACGGTGACCGTGTCGAACAAGAGGCCGCGGTGGATCTCGGTCAGGCCCAGGTGATGGTGGGGCAGCAGTTCGGCCTGCTCATCCTGGAGACGCTCCAGCAGTTCCCCGATCGGCTCCTCAGGACGGAGCCGGACCCGGACCGGCACCGTGTTGATGAACAGGCCGATCATGCGCTCGACACCGGGAAGCTCCGGCGGGCGACCGGAGACGATCGCGCCGAAAACGACGTCGTCGCGTCCGGTCAACCGGGACAGCAGCACTCCCCACAATCCCTGCAGCACGGTGTTGAGGGTGACCCCACGGCGGCGGGCCAGCTTGGTCAGCGCGGTGGTCAGCTCCACGTCCAGCTCGATGCCGACCTTGTCCGGTGTGATGGGCGTGACCGCGGCGGGTGCGATCAGCGTGGGGTCCTCGACGCCGTCGAGGGAGCGGTCCCACGCTCTGCGGGCGGCAGCACGGTCCTGGCGGGCGAGCCAGGCCAGATAGCTCTTGTACGGCGGGGCGGGCGGCGCCTCCGCTCCCAGGTAGAGCGCGAACAGTTCGGTGACGAGGAGAGGGGTGGACCAGCCGTCGAGCAGGATGTGATGGTTGGTGAGGATCAACCGATGCCGGTCCGGCGCCAGCCGTACGAGGACGAACCGCATCAGCGGCGGCGAGGCCAGGTCGAACGGACGGGCCCGTTCCTCGGCGGCCACCTCGTCCGGATCGGCCGAGTCGACCTCCCGCCATGACGGCTCAACCCGGTGCGGGATCACCTGGACCGGCTGGCTGAGGTCCTCGTGCCAGAAGGCCGCGCGCAGGTTGGGGTGGCGTTCGAGCAGCCTGGCCGCGGCGGCGCGGAGGACGGGAACGTCCAGCGGGCCGGTGAGGTCGAGGGTGACCTGGGCGGTGTAGACGTCGTGCTCGTCGTGGAGCGCGTGGAAGAACAGACCCTGCTGCAGCGGCGAGAGGGGAAGAATGTCCTGAACCTGCGTCATCGCTTCTCCCAGGCGGCCTGGATGCGGTCAATCTCGTTCTGGTCCAGGTCGACCAGAAGATCGCTCGGCGTGTAGCCCCCCGAGCCGTGGGTGGCCAGCGCGTTGAGTGCTTCGAACCAGGTCTCGGCCAGCTCCGTTACCTCTGCTTCGGTGAGCACTCCTCCTGGCCATGACCAGGTGGCCTCCAAGTGGGGGCCGTCGGGCCGGTCATGAGTGATCACGTTGATCTCCAGGGCGTGTGCCACTGGCATCGCGGGGTCGTGACCGGGAAGTTCGGCGGGGACCAGATTCCAGTCGCCCTCGGCGACCGTGATCCGTCCGAGGTAGTTGAACACGATCCGCGGCTGGGGCAGTTCGGCCAGCTGCGCGGCGGTGTCCTGGTTGAGGTAGCGGAGCAGGCCGTACCCGAGAGGGTTGGGCACCGCCCTGAGCTGTTCCTTGACCTTCTTGAGCGCCTGTGCCACGGCTCGCTCGTCGGCCCAGCCGGTGGTGCCCGGGTCGAGCCGGACCGGATACATGGTCGTGAACCAGCCCACGGTCCTGGACAGGTCCACCCCGGGGAAGATCTCCTCCCTGCCGTGCCCCTCCAGGTCGACCAGGATCGAAGTACCCCGGCCACCGTGTCTCCTGCGCCAGTGGGCCACTGCCAGGGCGAGCCCGGTGAGCAGCACGTCGTTGACCCGGCCGTGGAACGCGGCGGGAAGAGTGGTCAGCAGAGGTTCGGTCCGGTCGGGAGGCAGGGTGAGGCGAAGCCTGCGCAGTGTCGAGACGGTGTCGACGGTCGGGTCGAGGGGCCTGCGGCCGATACGCGGATCGGGCCCGTCCAGGATTCCGGCCCAAACCTCCAGTTCCCCGGCCCGCTCTCCCGCCTCGTCCCGGAGACGACGCGCCCAGGTGCGAAACGACGTACCAACCCGGCCGAGCTCCGGCACGACCCCTCGCGCCAGCGCGTCCCATGCGGCAAACAG
>NZ_JBIAZA010000075.1:0-3323 GCF_042898655.1 Streptosporangium sp. NPDC000396 | reverse complement strand
ACCGCGACCGTGGCCGACTGCCACTCCGACCAGGGTCCCGCCACGCTCGAACTCGTTGATACGCGCACCCGCCAGCGGACCAGCCAGCCGTCCTTGAGTTTGTCGGGGGTGACCGTGGGGGTCTGTAGCCAGCATCTGCTGGTGGTGTAGCAGCCACTGCTCGACACGCCGCTGGAACCCGACCAGATCAGCCCCGTGCCCTGGTCGGTCTTGGCCGGGTCGTGTTCGACCTGTGCCTCCAGGCGCAGCGGCCGGGACTCAGGATCCCCGCCGTAGGCGGCGAAGGAAGGCTGGGTCGAGGACAGCGTCCACAGCCCGGACACCGCCTGCCCCGGAGAGGCCGACAACTCCGACACCACCGGCTTGGAGGTGTCCACGCGCGCCGCCTGCCACTCCGACCATGGACCGGCCACCGATGAGGAGGTGGATGCCCGGACGCGCCAGCGGATCAGCCAGCCGTCCTTGAGTTTGTCGGGGGTGACCGTGGGGGTCTGTAGCCAGCATCTGCTCGTGGTGTAGCAGCCACTGCTCGACACGCCGCTGGAACCCGACCAGATCAGCCCGGTGCCCTGACCCCCGGCCGACGGGTCGTGTTCGACCTGTGCCTCCAGGCGCAGCGGCCGGGACTCAGGATCCCCGCCGTAGGCGGCGAAGGAAGGCTGGGTCGAGGACAGCGTCCACAGCCCGGACACCGCCTGCCCCGGAGAGGCCGACAACTCCGACACCACCGGCTTGGAGGTGTCCACGCGCGCCGCCTGCCACTCCGACCATGGACCGGCCACCGATGAGGAGGTGGATGCCCGGACGCGCCAGCGGATCAGCCAGCCGTCCTTGAGTTTGTCGGGGGTGACCGTGGGGGTCTGTAGCCAGCATCTGCTGGTGGTGTAGCAGCCACTGCTCGACACGCCGCTGGAACCCGACCAGATCAGCCCGGTGCCCTGACCCCCGGCCGACGGGTCGTGTTCGACCTGTGCCTCCAGGCGCAGCGGCCGGGACTCAGGATCCCCGCCGTAGGCGGCGAAGGAAGGCTGGGTCGAGGACAGCGTCCACAGGCCGGACACCGACTGTCCCGGGGAGACTGACGGCTCCGACACCACGGGCTTGGTGGTGTCCACGCGTCCGGCCTGCCAGTCAGACCAGGGTCCCGCCACGCCGGAGGAGGTGGATACGCGCACCCGCCAGCGGATCAGCCAGCCGTCCTTCAGCTTGTCGGAGGTGACCGCGGGGGTCTGTAGCCAGCACCTGCTCGTGGTGTAGCAGCCACTGCTCGACACGCCGCTGGAACCCGACCAGATCAGGCCGGTGCCCTGGTCGGTCTTGGTCGGGTCGTGTTCGACCTGTGCCTCCAGGCGCAGCGGCCGGGACTCAGGATCCCCGCCGTAGGCGGCGAAGGAAGGCTGGGTCGAGGACAGCGTCCACAGGCCGGACACCGCCTGGCCCGGAGAGGCCGACTCCTCTGACACCAGCGGCTTGGAGGTGTCGACTTGTCCGCTCTGCCACTCCGACCACGCACCGGCTACGATCGCGCCGGGAGTCTCTGTGGACTGCACCACCGCACGGACTCGCCAGCGGATCAGCCAGCCGTTCTGCAACCCCGTGACTGCCGGGGACAGGTGCGAGGCGGAACAGGTCTGTCCGGTGAAGCAGGTCTCCCCGAAGGTCTTGCCCTGTCCTGACCAGATCAGCCCCGAGCCCTGACCGATGGCGGCCGGGTCGTGCTCGACCTCCGCCTCCAGCACACCGGGCCTTCGATCGACATCAGAGATCGCGGCGGTGAACGTCGGGCTGAGGCTCGGCAGAATCCATGATCCCGACACCCGTTGACCGACAGACGCGGATGCTCTGCTCACCACGGGCCCGGGCGGGATCGTCTGGAAGATCTTCGTGTCCACCCGGGCCGACACCCACTGCGACCACGGGCCTGACATCCCGGACGTGGTGGTGGCCCGGGCCCGCCAGCGGATCTGCCAGCCGTCGGTCAGCTTGCCCGCCGGGACGGCCGCCCAGGCGTTGCTTCCGGACGCGTACGACTTGTCCGAAGAACCCGACCAGATCAGGCCCGTGCCCTGAGCCGTGGCGGCCGGGTCATGCTCCACCTCGACGTTGAGCTTGCCGGCGCGGTTCTCCGGATCGGTCACCTTGGCATACAGCCACGGCGTCACCGTCCCGGCCGTCCACGACGCGGAACCAGGCAGAGCCGGATCCATGCCCAGCGACTCGGCCGACGGCCTGCTGAGGTCGATGCGTGCCTGGACCCAATCGGACCACGGGCCAGCAACGCCCTCCGCGGTTTCTCCGCGGGCGCGCCAGCGGATCTTCATGCCGTCGGTCAGCTTCCCGGCTGGGACCTGGACCAACGCGTTGTCACCGGAGCGGGACGGCTGAGTGCTCTTCCCCGTCCAGATCAAGCCGGCGCCCTGGTCGGTCGTCGCCGGGTCGTGCTCGATCTCCACGGCGATCAGGGAGTCTCTGTTCTCCGGGTCGGTCACCTTGGCATACAGCCACGGCGAGGTCGCCGCCGCTGTCCACGTCCCCGCATCCCATGTCGCCGGCGTCATCGACAGTCCCGCGACTGACGGTTTGCGCAGGTCGACGCCAGCCAGGAGCCAGTCGGACCATGGGCCGATCACACCACTGGTGGTTTCCCCGCGCACCCGCCAGCGGATCTTCATCCCGTCGGTCAGCTTCGCAGCCGGGACCTGCACCCAGGCGTTAGCGCCGGATGCGGCGGCGGTGGCGCCCTTGCCCTCCCAGATCAGGCCCGTGCCTTGGCCGGTCGCGGCCGGGTCGTGCTCGACCTGCACCCACAACCGCGAACCACGCGAGCCGGGATCGGTGACCTTGGCATACACCCACGGCGTCAATGACGAAGCCGTCCACGATGTCTCGCCCTTGGTCGCCGGAGTCAGCCCGGCGTCGGAGGCAGCGGGCTTGGTCACATCGACGGTGGCTGCCTGCCAGGGTGACCATTCGCCTTCCGCGCCCGCGGTGGTGACGCCGCGTACCCGCCAGCGGATCTTCATGCCGTCGGTGAGTTTCCCGGCCGGGACCTGCACCCAGGCGTTGCCGCCCGAGGCGTAGGCGGTGGTGCCCTTGCCGGCCCAGATCGCGCCCGTGCCCTGCGCCGGGACGGCTGGGTCGTGCTCGATCTCCGCGCCCAGCGTCAGCTTGGACCCGCCGGCGTCGCTCACCTTCGCATACAACCAGGGGGTGGCCGAGGCCAGCGTCCAGGTGTCGGTGCCGCGGGTGGCGGGGACGGCGCCCAGGCCGTTGCCGGCGGTGCCGCTCACCGCGACCGTGGCCGACTGCCACTCCGACCAGGG
>NZ_JBIAZA010000074.1:0-3782 GCF_042898655.1 Streptosporangium sp. NPDC000396 | reverse complement strand
AAGCGCCTATCCAGAAGTTCTGCGCATAACCGGGCGTGAGATCGCCGGGGCATGAGGGCGTTGACACGGGCCTCGCCGGGGGTTGGGCCGGGGGTTGGATCGAGGTCGCCACAACGTCCACCCACCGGCGAGGTCGTGGTCAGCATGCGCCCGACCTTCGTGTTCGCCAATGCCCCCGCCACCTCGATCGAGCAGTCACACGCGCGGCTGCGAGGTTACTGGCGGCGATACGCGCGATGATGGTCCTGCTGCCGCTGCACGGCCTGCCGGCGGCGCAGATCGCCGGCCTGCTGGACTACGACGCCGCCACCGTGCGCCGATGGATCGGCCGGTGCAACCGCCACGGCCTGGCAGGACTGGACGACCGTCCCCGCCCCGGCCGCCCCCGCCTGAGCGGCGGGCACCCGACCGGCCAGATCGCCGCTCTGCTCGCCCGGCCGGGGCCGTGGACCGTTGCGCGGCTGTGGCGATACCTGAACCGGCCCCGTCTGGGCAGGCGCACCCTGTATCGGCGGGTGCGCCAGGTGGCCCTCTGGCGGCGTTCCAAGCTGGTGGCCCGAGGCGATCCCGGCCGGTGGCAGGTGGTGGCCGCCATCACCGAGCGGCTGCGCGCCTTACCGCGCGGGGCGGTGGTCTGGGCCGCCGACGAAACCCACGTGCACCTGCTGCCGCACCTCCGAGCAGGATGGACACTGCGCGCCGATCGTCCGGCCATCGTCACACCGGGCAAAAACCGGCAGGTCACCGTGTTCGGCGCCGTGGAGCCGACCACGGGACGGTGGGTATATCGGCTGGGCCACCGGTGCCCGGCCGACTTCCCGCGCCTGCTGGATGAGATGGCCGCAGCCTTCCCCGCCGCACCGAAGATCGTGGTGATCTGCGACAACGACAGCATCCACCACGCCCGAGCCGTGGCGTGCCACCTGCAGGCACACCCGCGCGTGGAGGTGCTGTACGGCGCGCTACAGCCCGCACGACAACCCCGTCGAGCGGATCTGAGCCGCGCTCAAGGCGTTCATCGCCAACACCGCCGTCAGCCGGCCCGGCCGTCTCCGGCAGATCCATGCCTTCTTCCGCGCCCGCTCACCCGACCAGTTGCCGGCCACCGCCGCCTCGTGAACCAGCCCCTGGCTCCTCGCCGGTTACAAGCGGAACTTCTGGAATGCCGCTTAGAAGGTGAGGGAGACGGCGGGGCTTTTCTTTTTTGTGAGGATTTCGCATCGGCGAACCGTTTGACCTATATCGAGGAGGTAGCAAATGAGAGTGATCCTCCGGTGCGAATCAACGTCCCATCGAGCACCAGGTAGTGCAGGCCGTCCTTGCGCAGCGCCTGCCGAAGCTTGGGCGAGCGCGCCGACAGCAGTATCACCGTCTCCTCCACATACCGTCACGCGGTCGCCGTCAACACCCCGAGCTCGGCGAACGTCTCACCCTTGCGCAGGTGGACCGGCACCAGCAACGCCTATTGTCCCGCGTTGAGCAGCCGCCAGGCCGAGCCGATCGCCTTGCGGTGCCGGCGGATCAGCCTGGACACGTAGGTCAGCGTTGAACGCGAAAGATCGACGGCAGCGCAATAGAACAGCATCCGAAGCCCCTAGTTGTGATGGACGTGATTGTGGTGGTCAACCCGTCTACCAGGAGTTTCTTTACGGCGTCAGGCGAACGCCAGCCTCGCGACCATGCTGTGACCAGCAGGCCGCCGTCAGGGGATGAAAAGGACTTACTGATGCCACCTTCTTCTACTCCACCGACAGAGCATGTCACGACTCAGACACGCTTCAAGGGGCTGCAATAGAAAAATACATTCAAAATACATTCGACTTTGATCAAGAGAGAATGCTTCGCAACGGGAACGAAGCACGCCGTGACATAGCCCAGGTCATGCGCCATTCATGGAAAGCTCAGACCACCCGCCATAGCGACAGAGGGTCTGCTAAGCCGCCAACTAAAAGTGAGTCCTTTAGCACGATCTATTGGATCTTGCAAGACTTGTATGTATTTTACAGCCTTGTCATGATCTAAAACGAACAGGGGAAAGGCCTATAGGCCATCCACTGAAAAGGTTTCGCTCTAATGAGGAGGGAGGGTTTTTAAACCGGGTCGCTCATACCGTCATCCGCCTCAATTCATACAGCCGGAACTCCCGTGCTCCTAAACGGGAATCGGAGGTAATGGCGGAGCCGTTTGATATCTCGCTCTCGCTATAGGAAGCGAAATCAAGCGCGTTCAGACTGTGTTGAGCAGCCCTGAGGAACCCGCAGCATCCTGTCTTAGTTCCGCGAGCGGGTCGGTTTGCCGACGCGCCCCGCCCGCGGAGCATCATTTCAATGCACATAGGAGTCTACCCTTCATGGCACTAACGCGTCTTGCCCTTGCCGTAACGTTCTCAGCCGCCACTGTGAGCGCCTTCGCCCTTGCCTCCGCTACTGGTGCGGCGGCCTCGGCGGAGCCGGCTAGCCCCACCCCCGCCAGTGCCCAGGCCAATCACCCCACACCTCGAACCGCCGATGAGCTGAAAACGCAGATCAACGAGGTTCTGCAGAACACCACCGGGGGTTCCCAGACCGCTCCCAACGAGGTCACCTGGAATAAGGGTGAAAAAAACGAGGTCCGACTGCTTCTCCCTGTTCCGTCGGGCATGGAAGATGAGGTCCAGGCAGCCAAGGACAAGGAGAGAAGCCTCAGCGGGACCCTAGCTACGTACTACAAGAATGGTTGCCCGTACAGCTCTTTCACCAAGTGGGCTTGCCTCTACGAGAACGAGAACTTCAACGGCGTTCAGAACGAAGCCCAGGGGCCCGGAAACGGTCGTCTACTCCAATTCAAGGACACCAGCGTCCTTCAGAACCTCAACCAGTGGTACTTCCAGGATACGGCTTCTTCCGCCATGAACACGACGGGTGGAGGGCTCGGGGTTCAGAAGCAGTATTACTGCAACCAGGGCTCGCGAATCATCCCGGCGTACTCCGGGCTCGGCGGCTTCGGCGACTTTAACGACGCAGTCAAGTACATCTACCTTGCCCCCTCCGGCTACACACCGGCCTGCTGATCGCGGGTAAGGTCTAGAGTTAGGTGAGGAATGCCGGGATCCCCTTGCGGATCCCGGCTTCGTCACCCCCACGACCAAGGGACCGTCATGACGAATACAGGCGTTCGCGCAGCCATCGTAATTCTTCTCGGACTCCTGATGGGTGCTACGTACTGGCTGGCTGGGGAAAACCTGAGGCTTCCTCTGGGCGCTGCGCCGATGCTGACGGTAACCTATCTCTTAGGCCTATATATCGGCCAGAGGTGGGAGGCAGCCGCTTTGGGTGCGGTTGCGGGCGTCACCGCTTCTGCTGGCTACTACCTCGTTGGGGGTGGCGCTCCGGCGGCTCGCATCCTTGCTGTTGCCCTGATCGCAGCTGTGCTATGCGCGCTGAGCGCCGTCCTGGGTGCTGCTCCTAGCGAAATGCGTCCTTGGGGAGCGGCCTTGACGGCCGGCGCATGGCTAGGCGAATTGGTCGTATTTCGCGCCAATACACCCATTTACTGGGAGATAATTGCCATATTGGCTGCCATTCTCTTGATATTTTTGTCTCTGCGGGATTTTCGAGGGAAATTTGTGGGCGCAGTGTTAGTGGTCCCCATGTTTGCAATAATAGTTATTGCATGGCAAACACTCGTGCCAATGCTGGCCTTGACGTGAGAAGCCCAAAAATACCCACATCGGCGAGCACACCCTAGGAAGACTCGGCCTTTGTAGTTGAAAACCTGCCGTAGCGCGTGCTGCACAGTAACTA
>NZ_JBIAZA010000073.1:0-4061 GCF_042898655.1 Streptosporangium sp. NPDC000396 | reverse complement strand
GGAGTCCCTGGCCGAGGCCGCCGCCGGGTCGGTGGACGGCCCGCGGGCGTGGGCGCCCGGGGTGGCCAGGCGCCTGGGTCTGCCGGCGGCCGCCGGGCTGGGGCCGGCCACCTTCTACGCCGACCTCGCCGCCCCGCACGGTCGCCGCCATGTGCGGGTCTGCGCCGCGGCGGCCTGCTTCGCCGCCCGCGCGGGCCGTCATCTCGCCGAGGTCGAGAGCGCCCTGGGTGTCAGGGTCGACGGCGCCGACCGGAACGCGGACGTCTCGCTGCAGGCGGTCCGCTGCCTGGGCCTCTGCTACGCGAGTCCCGGCTGCCTCGACGGTGACACGCCGTGTACCGGCCCCACCCTCGCCGACCAGCTGACCGGGCGGCTGCCGCCGGTGGCTCCCGCGATCCCGGCCGCCGACGCCACCGGTGACCCGGTCGTGCTCGCCGGGATCGTCACCGGTGAGGAGTCCTGGAAGGTGTGGCCCGAGACCGTGGCCGCGGGAGATCCGGAGCGGGTTCGGGCCGCGGTGGCGGCTTCCGGGCTGAGGGGGCGGGGCGGTGCCGGGTTCCCGGTGGCCGCCAAGTGGGCCAGCGCGGGCGGCTCGCCGGACACGGTGGTGGTCGCCAACGGCGACGAGGGCGATCCGGGCTCTTATGCCGACCGGCTGCTGATGGAGGCCGATCCGGCGCGGGTGCTGGAAGGCCTGGCATTGGCCTGCTTCGCCTGCGGGGCCCGCCGTGCCGTGGTGCTGGTGCGTTCGGAGTATCCACGCGCGCTGGCCCGGATGCGGGCGGCGGTCCAGGAGGCCTACAGGGACGGACACCTGGGCCGGATGGTGCATGGCAGCGATGTCGACCTGGACGTCGAGGTGGTCGAGGGCGCCGGGTCCTACGTGGCGGGGGAGGAGACCGCGCTGATCGCCGGGCTGGAGGGCGGCCGCGGGTGTGCGCGGCCCCGCCCGCCCTACCCCACGCGGCAGGGACTGTGGGACGTCCCGACCGTGGTCAACAACGTCGAGACGCTGGCCGCCGTGCCGTGGATCGTCCGGCGAGGCGGAGACGCCTACGCCCGCCGCGGCACCCGGACCGAGACCGGCACGAAGCTGGTCTGCCTGTCCGAACGCTTCGCCCGGCCGGGCTGCTACGAGGTGGAGCTCGGCACGCCGGTGATCCGCATCGTCACCGAGCTGGGCGGTGGCCTGCGCGCGGGAGCGGAGCTGAGCGTTCTGCAGGTGGGCGGCCCGCTGGGCGGCTTCCTGCCCCCGGACGGGCTGGACGTGCCGCTGACCGAGGCCGACCTGGCCCGCCGCGGCGCCGCGCTCGGGCACGCCGGTCTCGTCGCCTTCGACCGGCGCGTGACGGCGCGGGAGGTGTTGCGGCACGTGTGGGAGTTCGCCGCCGCCGAGAGCTGCGGGGCGTGCTCACCGTGCCGGGTCGGCTCCCGGCGGGGCCTGGAGATCGCCGCGGCCGGTGCGCCGCCCGGTGAGGAGTACGCGCGGCTGCTGCGGGTGATGGGCCAGGCCAGCCTGTGCGCCTTCGGGCGGCGGGTGCCCGCCGCGGTGCGCAGCCTCGCCCGCGCCTGCGAGGACGAGCTCGGGGGGTGGGACCGGTGAGAGTCGAGGTCGACGGTGTCACCGTCCACCCGGAAGACGACGCGTCGCTGCTCGACGCGGTCCGCGCGGCCGGTGTCGAGGTGCCCGCACTGTGCCACGACGACCGCCTGAGCCCGGCGGGCTCCTGCCGTACCTGCCTGGTGAGGTCCGGCGGGAACGTGGTGGCCGCGTGTGTCACCCCGGCCGTGGACGGCGCCACGGTGGAGGTCGCCGCCGGCGAGTTGCGGGAGCTGCGCCGCGACGCGGTGGAGCTGATCGTCTCGGCCCTGCCGCCCTACGCTTTGGCCGGCGGCGCGGACGGTGGTGAGCTGGCCCGGGTCTGCCACACACTGGGGATCACCCCGGAGGCCGCCCGGGGCCGCGGCGGACGAGGCCGCGACGACACCCACCCCTACGTTCACCTGGACCGGGACCTGTGCATCGCCTGCGGCCGGTGCGTGCGCATGTGCGCCGAGGTCCAGGGCACCTTCGCCCTCACCCTGACCGGCCGGGGCGCGGACACGGTGGTCGCGCCCGGCACGGGCGGGCCGTGGGCGGAGTCCGATTGCGTCTCCTGCGGCGGCTGTGTCGACACCTGCCCCACCGGGGCGCTCACCGAGCCCGGCCTGCCGGCGGGCGGCAGGGCGAGGATCTCCACGCGGACCCGCACCACGTGCGGCTACTGCGGCGTCGGATGCTCGCTGGAGGTGCTCACCCGGGACGGCGAGGTCGCGGCGGTCCTGCCGGACCGCGACGGCCCGGTCAACCGGGGGCACGCCTGCGTCAAGGGCCGCTTCGCGCACGGCTTCCTCCACTCGCCCGAACGGCTCACCCGGCCGCTGCTGCGCCGCGACGGCAGCCTTACGCCGGTGAGCTGGGCCGAGGCGATCGACCACGTCGTTCGCGGCCTGCGGGCGGCCGTCGCCGAGGGCGGCCCCGACGCGGTGGCGGCGATCTCCTCGGCCAGGGCCACCAACGAGGAGAACTACCTGATCCAGAAGTTCATGCGGGTCGCCATCGGCACCAACAACGTCGACAACTGCTCCCGGCTCTGCCACGCCCCCTCGGCGGCCGGGCTGACCGCCACGTTCGGCCTGTCCGGCGGCACCGACTCCTTCGACGACGTGGAGAAGGCCGACTGCCTGCTGCTGGTCGGCGCCAACCCGGTAGAGGCCCACCCCGTGGTCGGCGCGCGACTGCTGCAGAGGGTCCTGCGCGGTGCGCGGCTGGTCGTCGCCGACCCCAGGGCCGTCGGGCTGGCCCGCCACGCCGACGTGCACCTGCGGCCCCGGCCCGGCTCCAACGTGGCCCTGTTCAACGGCCTGGCGCACGTGATGCTCGCCGAGGGCCTCGTCGACGACGACTTCCTGCGCCGCCGCGCCGCCGGGCTGGCGGAGCTCACCGCGCTGCTGGCCGGCTACCCGCCGGACCGGGTGGCCGCCCTCACCGGGGTTCCGGCCGAGGACCTGTTGGAGGCCGCCCGGCTCTACGGGCGGGCCGAGCGGCCGGCGATCGTCTACGGGCTGGGCGTCACCGAGCACCTGCACGGCACCGACGGGGTCCGCGCGCTGGCCAACCTGGCGATCCTGCGCGGCGCGGTCGGCACGGGGCGCGGCTTCGGGGTGAACCCGCTGCGCGGCCAGAACAATGTCCAGGGCGCCTCCGACATGGGTGCGCTGCCCGACCTGCTGCCCGGTTACGCGAAGGTGACCGACCCCGTCTTTCGGGCCAGGGCCGCCGGCGTCTGGGGAGCGCCGGTCCCGGAACGGCCCGGGATGCGCATCCCGGAGATGTTCGCGGCCGCCCGCGCCGGAACGCTGCGGGCCCTGTGGATCGTCGGCGAGGACGTCTGCGCCACCGACCCCGACGCCACCCGGGTCGCCGAGGCCCTGGAGGCCTGCCCGCTGGTCGTCTGCCAGGAGCTGTTTTTGTCCGAGACGGCACGCAGAGCCGACGTCGTGTTGCCGGCCGCGGCCTGGCTGGAGAAGGACGGCACCTTCGTCAACTTCGACCGCCGCTTCCAGCGGGTCCGCCCCGCCCTGGACCCGCCGGGGGAGGCCAGGACCGATTTCGCGGCCGTCCACGCCATCGCCTCCGCTCTCGGGGTGGACCTGGGCTGCCGGACACCGGCCGAGGCGCTGGCCGAGTGCGGCCGGGTGGCGCCGATGTTCGCGGGGATCTCCCACGAACGCCTCGACCGCGAGGGCGCCGTCCCCTGGCCGTGCCCGGACCCCGAAGGCCCGGGAGAGGCGAGCCTCTACCGGGAGCGGTTCGCCACCCCCGACGGCCTGGCCCGTCTGGCCGCGTGTCCCTGGCTTCCGCCGGGGGAGACGCCGGACGGCGATTACCCGCTGATCCTGGTCACCGGGCGCCGCTGGGCGCACTACAACTCCGGGAACATGACCCGCCGCACGGCCAACCTCGGATTGGACACGGCCGACCGGCTCGATCTCCACCCCGCCGACGCGGCCCGGTACGG
>NZ_JBIAZA010000072.1:0-4137 GCF_042898655.1 Streptosporangium sp. NPDC000396 | reverse complement strand
CGGCATCGGCCCTTCTCGCCTCGATGTCTGGTGGCGCCGAAGAACGCTCGAACGAAGTCCCAGCTCAGGCCCTGGTCAGCGGCTCGTCGCACGTTCCTTAACGGCACCTCTACTCCTGGACTACATCGCCACCCGCACGAACATGCGCACCGCGACCAACCCCGGCTCGCTCTGGCTGTTCCCTGGACGCCGTGCCGGCCAGCCTCTCCGCCCCGAATGGCTCGCCAAACGGATCACCCGCATGGGCGTCCCGACCACCGCCGCTCGCGGAGCCACCCTTCGCCAGCATCTCCGAGAGAGCCCCGCCCCCATCGCCGTCGACGCCCTCGGCTACCACCCCGTCACCGCAGCAAAGATCGTTGCCGAGACCGGAATCACCTACAGCCTCTACACCCCAGGCGACCACACACAGTCACCCCGACCACTACCAGGCCGCCGAACTGGCGACACTTAAATACGCGAGCCCGCCAGTCACCGACCCGAGAGAACCCCCTTGGAGCGCGCCCGCCGCTAGCGCCGGATCGGGCCGTGGTCCTCGACAGAGGAGATGCGGTCGTTCCACCCGATCCGCTCCATGTCGGGGATGTCGATCACCGCAGTGCGCAGCGGCCGGTTGTCGGTGTAGGCCAGGATCCGGGCGGGGTCGAGCGGTTGCGGCTCGGCGGGCGGTGGTACGGCGAGAGCGTGCTGGATCAGGGCCTCGAGTGTGGTGATGCCTGATTCACGCAGGACGGCCAGGACGTCGTCCTCGCTCAGTCCGCCCACATGGCCGGAGAACTGCAGGAGCTTGTCGACGCCTCGTCGGGTCTCTGTCCGAGAGGGGACGCTGCTCAGGCACACCAGAGTGCTCGTGGGACCCATGATGCAGAAGTAGCGCGGCCGCGACAGATTGACTACAGATAGTTACATTGAATGATCTAGACGATGACCTGCGGGGGTGTGGTGGCGCGATGTGTTTCTGGCGTGCTCCGGCCGCCCCCCAGCGCATTTCCTGAGCTCTCCGCGTCCACGGCCAACGCCGGCGGGGCGGGCTCCGTATTCCCTTGCGCAGCTTTCATCCGCAGAAGGGAAAATCTCCGTGCGACGAAGAGCTCTCCTGACCGGGCTCGTGGCCATGACCGCCACCCTGACGGGGACGTCCACCCCCGCCTGGTCCGCCGGACGCGCCCCTGCCGACACGGTCCTGGAATGGTTTGACGTGTCCGCGTCCGTCATCCCGCCTTCCACCCGGCAGGCGCCTCAGGTGACCAACGGCCGGGCGTGGGCGATCGCCTGGATCGCCGCGAGCCGCGCGCTGCGAGGCGACAACCGGTCCCGCGACTTCCAGGACGCGGCGCTCGCGCAGGCCGTGCACGACTCGCTGGCGGCGCTCGTCCCCGGCCAGACCGGCACGCTCGACAGTGCGCTGGCCCGCACGCTGGACCGCGTCCCCGCCGGGGCCGACAGGGACCGCGGCGTGCTGGCGGGGCGCGAGCAGGCCCGCCGCACCCTGGCGGAACGGGCCGGCGACGGCCTCGACGCCGCGTCGGTCAACACCCCCTACACGCCTCCGCCTGCGGCGCCCGGCGTGTGGCGGCCGACGCCTCCCGGCGAGGAGAGCGCCGTACAGGCAGGGCAGGCTCGGGGCAGGACGTTCCTGCTCGGCCAGGCCGACCGGTTCCGTCCAGGCTCCGCCCCCGCCCTCGACTCGGCGCGGTACCTGAGGGACCTCGCCGAGGTGCGCGCCTACGGCGTCAAGGACAGCGCGGTACGGACGCCGGAGCAGACGGCGACCGCGACGCTGTGGTCCCAGGCCTCCCTGTCCGGCTACACCCAGGCGTTGCGCGCGGCCGTCGCGCACGCCGGCGGATCTCCCGCCCGGCGCGCCGAACTGGTCGCCGTCTTCCACGCGGTGACCGTGGACGCGCAGATCGCGGTGTTCGACGCCAAGTACTCCTACACGCGCTGGCGGCCGATCACCGCGATCAGAGAGGGCGGCGCCCCGGCCTGGGAGCCGCTGATCACGACGCCCGCGCACCCCGAGTACCCCGGTGGCCACTCCACCTACGCGGGCGCTGCCGAACAGGTCCTCACGCGGTTGGCCGGCCCCAGGACGGCGCCGTTCCAGATGACGGGTCCGGCGGGTACGAGCCGCACCTACACCGAGTGGCGGCAGCTCACCGGGGACAACGTGAACGGCCGGGTCTGGTCGGGCCTCCACTTCCGCTTCTCCGACCAGAGCGGCGCGCGGCTCGGCAATCGCGTGGCCCTGTGGGACCTGCCCAGGGCCCAGGAGCTGTTCCGCTGAACCGAGGGCGGCCCGCGTCCCGTCGGACGTGGGCCGTCAACGACTGATCGGCGCGCGGAGCACGGCCGGGCCGCCGGGTGCGGTGCTCAGGCCGAGCGCGACCGCCTCGTCACCCTGCACGGCCGCCGACAGCTCCATCGTCAAGCCCTTGCCTCTCGCGGTGAAACTCCCCGCCGGGATCTGGCTGCCGTCGCGGTGCTCCAGCCAGACGAGGTAGCACTGGCCGATGGTCAGGCCGCTGACCGACAGGTCCACGGCCGTGCCCCACTGGCGGGCCCTCCACTCGGGTCCATGCGACCAGCCGCAAAGTAGGCGGCTGAACGTGAAAACGGTGGCGTGGGCCCGCGTCTCGGCCGAGGACTCCTCTAGGGCGTATCACGAAAGTCGTTTGGTCCGCTTGTCGGACACGCCTACCCTCTGACCATGATCCAGATGAGGAATGACGAGTTGCGTAGCTATCAAGTGGGACCAGTACATGCCGTGCTTCGCACGCTCACGGTAAGTGACGACCGTGAAGGTGTGCTCGAAGGGACGCCGCACCTACACCGTCGCTTTCGTCTGATGGGCATTGAGAAGGCGATGGCAGCGACGCCGCATTTGTATGTGCACGATCTCGATAAGCTCCGAGCCGATACGGAGGGGCGGGTCGAGGAGTGGCTGCCGCGAGAGATGGTTCACGCTCGACTGACGTCATGGTGGAAGCCCGAGGACATCGCAGAGCCTGGACATACGGTGCTCTCGGTGATGTGGTTCCAAACGGCTGCGCAGGATCTCTTCGCCCACCTGGCCACGATCGTGCGTCCCCTGGACTGGGCTTCGCTCGCCAAGTTTGTCCCTTTTGAAGACTAGGCGTGTTATAGCCATTCGTTGATGGCCGCCACGAGGACGGTCGCCTCGTAGCGGACCGCGAGTTTGTCGTACCTCGTGGCCCTCTTGAGGCGGTTGATGCCGCACTCGACCGCGTGCCGGGCCTTGTAGTCCTGCGGATCGAACTTCGGCGGTCGGCCACCGCGCGAGCCGCGTTTCTTGCGGTTGCGGGCCTGGTCGGCCTTGTCCGGAATGGTGCAGCGGATACCGCGTCGCCGCAGGTAAGCGCGGTTCTTCCGGGAGGCATACGCCTTGTCGGCGCGCACGCGATCAGGCCGCGTGCGCGGCCTGCCCGGCCCAAGACGCGGGACACGGACCTTGTTCAGGACAGGTTCGAACTGCGGGGAATCGCCCCGTTGCCCGGCCGTGATCACGATGGACATAGGCTTCTGGCCCTGTTCGACGGCCAGGTGCAGCTTGGTGGTCAGGCCGCCGCGTGAGCGCCCAAGCCCGTGGTCGTCCGGCTCGACGGTGACGCCGCTGGGCGGCTCCTTCTGTAGCTCCCCTTTTTCCTCGCCCCGGCGGCGTGCTGATGGGCCCGGCGGACCGTGGAGTCGACGTTGATGTCCCAGGTGATCAGCTCTTTCGCGTCGGCCTGGGCCTGGAGCGCGGTGAAGATCTGATGCCAGGTGCCCTCCCGCTGCCACCGGCGGAACAGGTCGTACACCCGGCCCCATGGCCCGTACTCGGCGGGGAGGTCCCGCCACGGGACGCCGGTGCGGACCCGGAACCGTATGCCGTCGATCAGCTGCCGCCTGGTCCACATCGGCGGCCGTCCGGGCTTCCTGCCCCTCGGCAACAACGGTTCCAGCACCGCCCATTGCTCATCCGTCAGATCTCCACGTGCCACGAAACAAGATCATCTCACGTTCAAGATCCACTTTCGATACACGTCCTAGCTTGATCTTTAACCTTGGTGGCCTGCGAGGCCATCTCAGATTTCTCAATGAGACAGCCCTTGGTTGATCATTCTTCTTGTCTAG
>NZ_JBIAZA010000071.1:1929-3264 GCF_042898655.1 Streptosporangium sp. NPDC000396 | reverse complement strand
GCGGGGTGGGTGTGGTCGCTGTTTGTTGTTTGAGATTTGCATAGTGGACGCGAGCATCTTTGTGGCCAAGTTTTTTAGGGCACACGGTGGATGCCTTGGCATCAGGAGCCGATGAAGGACGTGGGAGGCTGCGTTAAGCCCCGGGGAGTCGCCAACCAGACTTTGATCCGGGGATGTCCGAATGGGGAAACCCAGCACCAGTCATGTGGTGTTGCCTCCGCCTGAATGTATAGGGCGGTTGGTGGTAACGCGGGGAAGTGAAACATCTCAGTACCCGTAGGAAGAGAAAACAACATGTGATTCCGTGAGTAGTGGTGAGCGAAAGCGGATGAGGCTAAACCGTATGCGTGTGATAGCCGGCAGGCGTTGCGTGTGCGGGGTCGTGGGACCCTCTTGGGAAGACTGCCGTCTTCCCGGGCAGTGAGAAATCGGTGGGATAGCCGAAGCTCCTGGGAAGGAGCGCCGAAGACCGTGAGAGCCGGGTAGGCGAAATCTCATCGACTGCTGGAGGGGATCCCAAGTAGCACGGGGCCCGAGAAATCCTGTGTGAATCTGCCAGGACCACCTGGTAAGCCTAAATACTCCCTGATGACCGATAGTGAACAAGTACCGTGAGGGAAAGGTGAAAAGCGCCCCGGTGAGGGGTCGTGAAATAGTACCTGAAACCGTGTGCCTACAAGCCGTAGGAGCGTAAACGAGGCTTGCCTTGTTTGTGATGTGACTGCGTGCCTTTTGAAGAATGAGCCTGCGAGTTATGGTGTGTGGCGAGGTTAACCCGGGAGGGGGAGCCGTAGCGAAAGCGAGTCTGAATAGGGCGTTTGAGTCGCATGCTGTAGACCCGAAGCGGAGTGATCTAGGCATGGGCAGGTTGAAGCGCGGGTAAGACCGCGTGGAGGACCGAACCCACCAGGGTTGAAAACCTGGGGGATGACCTGTGTTTAGGGGTGAAAGGCCAATCAAACTCCGTGATAGCTGGTTCTCCCCGAAATGCATTTAGGTGCAGCGTTGCGTGTTTCTTGCCGGAGGTAGAGCACTGGATGGCCGATGGGCCCGACCAGGTTACTGACGTCAGCCAAACTCCGAATGCCGGTAAGTGAGAGCGCAGCAGTGAGACTGCGGGGGATAAGCTCCGTAGTCGAGAGGGAAACAGCCCAGACCACCGACTAAGGCCCCTAAGCGTGTGCTAAGTGGGAAAGGATGTGGAGTCGCAGTGACAACCAGGAGGTTGGCTTAGAAGCAGCCACCCTTGAAAGAGTGCGTAATAGCTCACTGGTCAAGTGATTCCGCGCCGACAATGTAGCGGGGCTCAAGTACACCGCCGAAGTCGTGGCATTA
>NZ_JBIAZA010000071.1:0-1831 GCF_042898655.1 Streptosporangium sp. NPDC000396 | reverse complement strand
TGATGGGTAGGGGAGCGTCGTGCGGCCGGCGAAGCGGCGGAGTGATCCAGTCGTGGAGGCCGTGCGAGTGAGAATGCAGGCATGAGTAGCGAATCAGAAGTGAGAAACTTCTGCGCCGGATGACCAAGGGTTCCTGGGGCAGGCTAATCCGCCCAGGGTAAGTCGGGACCTAAGGCGAGGCCGACAGGCGTAGTCGATGGACAACGGGTTGATATTCCCGTACCCGCTACGATGCGCCCATATCGAATCCAGTGATACTAAGGGTCCTTAACCCCTCCGAGCCTTCGGGCTTGGGGTGAGGGTGAACGCCTGGCCTGATCTGGTAGTAGGTAAGCGATGGGGTGACGCAGGAAGGTAGCCCAGCCCAGGCGATGGTTGTCCTGGGGTAAGCGTGTAGGGAGAGAGGTAGGCAAATCCGCCTCTCATGGATCCTGAGACGTGATGCCGAGCCGATTGTGGCGAAGTGGGTGATCCTATGCTGCCGAGAAAAGCCTCTAGTGAGTGTCGTGGCGGCCCGTACCCGAAACCGACTCAGGTGGTCAGGTAGAGAATACTAAGGCGATCGGGTGAACTGTGGTTAAGGAACTCGGCAAATTGCCCCCGTAACTTCGGGAGAAGGGGGGCCTCCGCTGGTGATACGCCTTTGCGTGTGGAGCTGGTGGGGGTCGCAGAGGCCAGGGGGAAGCGACTGTTTACTAAAAACACAGGTCCGTGCGAAGTCGTAAGACGATGTATACGGACTGACGCCTGCCCGGTGCTGGAACGTTAAGGGGACCGGTTAGCCGCACTTGTGTGGCGACGCTGAGAACTTAAGCGCCAGTAAACGGCGGTGGTAACTATAACCATCCTAAGGTAGCGAAATTCCTTGTCGGGTAAGTTCCGACCTGCACGAATGGCGTAACGACTTCCCCGCTGTCTCAACCGCAGACCCGGCGAAATTGCACTACGAGTAAAGATGCTCGTTACGCGCAGCAGGACGGAAAGACCCCGGGACCTTCACTACAGCTTGACATTGGCGTTTGGAACGGTTTGTGTAGGATAGGTGGGAGACTGGGAAGCTCGGACGCTAGTTCGGGTGGAGTCATTGGTGAAATACCACTCTGGTCGTTTTGGACGTCTAACCTGGGTCCGTGATCCGGATCAGGGACAGTGTCTGGTGGGTAGTTTAACTGGGGCGGTTGCCTCCTAAAGGGTAACGGAGGCGCCCAAAGGTTCCCTCAGCCTGGTTGGTAATCAGGTGTCGAGTGTAAGTGCACAAGGGAGCTTGACTGTGAGACCGACGGGTCGAGCAGGAGCGAAAGCTGGGACTAGTGATCCGGCGGTGGCTTGTGGAAGCGCCGTCGCTCAACGGCTAAAAGGTACCCCGGGGATAACAGGCTGATCTTCCCCAAGAGTCCATATCGACGGGATGGTTTGGCACCTCGATGTCGGCTCGTCGCATCCTGGGGCTGGAGTAGGTCCCAAGGGTTGGGCTGTTCGCCCATTAAAGCGGTACGCGAGCTGGGTTTAGAACGTCGCGAGACAGTTCGGTCCCTATCCGCTGCGCGCGCAGGAGACTTGAAAGGGGCTGTCCCTAGTACGAGAGGACCGGGACGGACGAACCTCTGGTGTGCCAGTTGTTCCGCCAGGAGCACGGCTGGTTGGCTACGTTCGGAAGGGATAACCGCTGAAAGCATCTAAGCGGGAAGCTCGCCTTGAGATGAGGTCTCCCACCCCGTTGAGGGGGTAAGGCTCCCGGTAGACGACCGGGTTGATAGGCCGGAGGTGGAAGCGCGGTAACGTGTGGAGCTGACCGGTACTAATAGGCCGAGGACTTGACCACAAAGCAACT
>NZ_JBIAZA010000070.1:0-7438 GCF_042898655.1 Streptosporangium sp. NPDC000396 | reverse complement strand
CGGCAGACGGGCAGTCATCACACACCCCGAATCACCCGAACAACTATTAAACAGGTGATACCCGGCACATTCCTTGATCCAACAGACCACCGGTAGTACCAACGCCGGTTAGTTAGGCGTGCTGGCCTCTTGTCAAGCGTTGGGGAGCTTGAGGATCTCGGTAATGATCGAGGTCTTGTAGCTGGTGCGGTCGACGAGGCCTCGGGCCTGGTATTTGGAGATGGCACGCTTGACCACGCGGGGACGGGTGCGCGGACGGTGGGCAGGCAGCAGGTGAGCCAGGACCTGCCGGCCGATGGCGCCCACCAGGTCGATCTCCGTGTCGGCGATCACGCCGGCCGCCTGGATCACCTGGTCGCGGGCGGTGTACAAGGCGATGGTGAAGCTGGCCCGGTCGGGATCGGTGCCGATGCGGGTGGCGGTGGCGTCGGCCATCGCCACCCGCAGGGCCTGGTAGGTGATCAGGAGCGCGTAGACCTCCTGCTGGACTCCCTGCGGGGTGCGAGCTCGCAACACGCGCCCGCCCAGGATCGTGGACTTGATCTCCAGGTAGCTGGTCTCGACCTGTCGGGTAGCCCCGGCGCATTGCTGCGCCGGGGCCCCCTCAGAACCGGACGGGCGGCGTTAACCGCATCCGGCTCAAGCAGGCCTTGGAGGCGTCTTGGGCTGTCTGCGTTCACGGCTCCCGGTTCCCGTTGCCGCCGCGTCGGCGGTGGCAGTGGGTGTGGATCAGATAGAGAGCGGATCGGTCGTCTGACTGGCCCGCACCCGGTTCGACGGTGAGCGCGTTGGCGCGCATCGCCGTCCGGGTCGCCCGTAGCCATTGCTCCCATTCCTGGGAGCTTTGTGGCTGTCGGTCGGCGTGCAGGAGAGGGTCTCCGCAGAGTGGACATCGTCCTTGCTGCTGGAGCAGCCGCAGCCGAGACGGGCCGAGCGGGGGCTTGTTCTTCTGTCTGCGACGGGCCCAGTAGTCGGTCAGCGTGGGGTCGTCCATGGACGCTCCCTTGCTGACCAACTGGTGTCTGACGATCTTTGTCCAGCCGAACTTGGTGAGGTAGCGGCCGGTTTCCCGGTCGCCAAACACCCACCAGTCCTGCCTGGCGGGGTTGAACCTGCCGAAGTACCGGCTTGTGATCCAGCGCTTCGGCTTGTTCGGGTGCGTGAACCTGGCCCACTTGTAGACCAGTTTCCACACGTGGTTGTCCAGCGAGGCGAATACCTCGCTGGAGACCACTCCCCGATAGTAGGCGGCCCAGCCCCGGATAATGGGGTTGAGCTTGGCAATCACCGCTGCGGCGTTCTGGCCCCGCAGGGCCTTCACCTCGGCGGTGAGCCTCGCCTTGATCCGTTTCACGGCCGCCTTGCTCGGCTTGATCAGAAGCATGCCGTGGTAGCGGCGGACGGTGAAACCCAGAAAGTCGCAGCCCTCGTCGAGGTGCGCGATGCGCGTCTTGCCCTCGTTGAAGGCCAGCCCTCTGGGCTTGAGCCACGCGGCGAGCCGCTCTTTAACTCGTTCGGCTTCGTCACGACTGTGACAAAGTGCCACGAGATCGTCGGCATACCTGATCAAGGTCGGTGACCCCGGTTGAAGTTCACCGGTCCGTGAGCCGGAGGCCCGATAGCGAACCCCGGCGGCCTCTTCCATTCCATGCAAGGCCACGTTCATCAACACGGGAGAGATGATCCCGCCCTGCGGGACCCCCTCCTCGGTCGGAGCGAAGCTTCCGCGCTCGACCATCCCGGCCTTGAGCCACTGCCGGATAAGTCCCCGGGCAGGGAACATGCCGATCGAGCCAATGAGCCGATCATGGTCGATGCGGTCGAACGCCGCCGCCAAGTCCGCGTCCAGGATCCACTGGCGCTTCGGGTTCTTGCCCTTGGCCGCCAGAAAGATCGCCCCGATCGCGTCATGGCAGCCACGGCCGGGCCGGAATCCATAGGTTCTCGGCTCGAACCGGGCCTCCCACTCGGGCTCCAGCGCGTTCAGGGCCACTGCCTGAAAGCAGCGGTCGATGATCACGGGAATTCCGAGTCCGCGCAGTTTCCCGCCTGCCTTGGGGATGAACACCCGTTTGACCGGCAAGGGCTTCCAGGCCGCCGTCCGTCGCTGCATCCAGTCGGCCAGTTCGGCCTTGGTCTGGGGCAGCAGGA
Source organism: Streptosporangium sp. NPDC000396 (assembly GCF_042898655.1). Lineage (NCBI taxonomy): Bacteria > Bacillati > Actinomycetota > Actinomycetes > Streptosporangiales > Streptosporangiaceae > Streptosporangium > Streptosporangium sp. NPDC000396. Next base: position 5,287 of record NZ_JBIAZA010000070.1, on the reverse strand, counting down.
CGACCTGCCCATCGATCCCCGCCGTCTTGCGGCCAGCGTTGATCTCCGTCGCCCGCCGCACGCTCACCAGCGTGTTGGAACGGGAGCGGAGCATCAACTTCTGGAGATTGCGGACCTTCTTGAGGTCCCCTGCCTGCGACGCCGTGAAGATCCGTTGTCTCAACCGCCGTACTTCCTCCTCCGCCCTCTGCCAGTCGATCGACTGCCAGTCAGCGGGGCCGTCCTCCGGTCCGTTCACCGTGATGGTGTCCAACTTGTCCTTCGGTTCCAGCGTTGAAGTCATCGATTTCCTCACAGGCCCACCCGACCCACGTCAGCACCCTTTCGGGTCCGGGCAGCCGCCCGTATCCGGCCGGTTATCCGCGACGACCAGCGGAGGAGCTGGCCTGTTTCGTCGCGGCTTCCCGTTGCCTTTCGGCCACCGGCATTGGCTTCTTGGGTCATCCTGTTCCCGCTGAGGAGTTGCGCCTTCCTCACGGTCGGCTTACCGGGCTCTTGCAAGCCCGGACCCCAACGGGGTTTCCACGTTCCACACGACCGAGACACGACCGGGGTGGGCGCCCCCTAAACTCCGGGACGACGATGCTCTCCCGGCTGGTGTTGGGTGCCCAGCCGGCGCCTGCCGCTTCTCAACGGCCAGTCCTGCACCCCGCTGACGCAACCCATCGACGGAGCCCACGATCACGAAGCATCATCAGGGGTTCACTCACGTTCACCCGTCCGGTCTTCCCCTCGCCGGTGGCCCCTGGATGGAACAAGGGCCCTTGGGCTTTTCCTCTGGGCTTCACACCCCGCCGTCACCAGCGACGCATGCCAGAGTGGGGACGGGCCCTGAGCACTGGCCCGGAACTACGCCATCGGCATCACATCACCGATCCTCCAATCAGGTAGTTCACTCGAACTCGTGCGACTTCGTGTCGCACCCCACCGCTGGTGGTACAGGCCGATGAGCTCGTCGGCGGGATAGCGGTGGGCGTCGGTCAGGCTGGTCACCAGCCGGTAGGCGCCGGTGCGCCGGCCAGTAGCGGTCGTGACGGTGATCCTTGCCTCCACCACGCGGACCGGCAGGCGGCCGAGCATCGACAGATAGGAGCCGTCGCCGCAGCGGCGCAAGACGGGCAGACAGCGATCGTCGCGGACGCGTACCAGCACCTGGGCGCCCGTGGCGGTGATCGCATCGATCAGGTCCCGGACGGCGAAGTTGCGGTCCAGCAGGACCATCATGCCCGCGCGCAGGCTGGGGAGCAGGTGCTGCGTATAGGCGACCTCCCCGCGCGTGGCCGGGCCGAAGACGGCGTCGATGACCGTGCGGGCCCCGCAGCACGCCAGTACCAGCAGGCGCAGCTGTGGGTAGCCGGAGCCGCCGTGGTTGCCCCGTTGTTTGGTGAACATGGTCAGGTTCGCCGGGCTGTCGGCCACGGTCATGAGGGTGCCGTCGATGGCACACAGCAGCAGTCCCCGCCAGCGCACGCCCGGCACGCGCGCCCCCACGGCGGGACCACGCACCAGATCGAACAACCACTGCAATGGCTCGGCCCCGAGCCGACGGCGGGCCTGGGTCAGGGCCGCGGCGCTCGGCCGGGCCATCGCCACGCCCCGCAATCCGGCGGTGAGCCGCTGCCACACCTGCGGCCAGCCAAGATCAGCGAACAGGGCTCCGGCCAGCAGCAGGTACACCACCACCCGCGCGGGCAGGATCCGGATCCGCCGCTGCCCCGTTCGCGTCTCCCGTAACGCCTCATCGACCATCTCGAACGGGATGAGCTGGGTCAGCTCCCCGAGATGGCCGGGAGCAAAGGCCCCGGATGCCACAACGACCTCACCGGGCATGACAGACTGAACTTCCAACGGAGCTCCCGCGCCGAACTGTGATCTTGGTCGACACTGTTCTAGCAGGAGCTCCGTTGTCGTTTCCGCTGAGTTGACACACCCACTCGATCGTTAACTAACCGGCGTTGGTACTAGAAGGTCATACGCTTTGAGGGAAGCAGGAAATTGTGTGGTCAACGCCGGCGCAGTACATTTCGCCAGTCCAGTACCAGCGGTAGCACACTTCTCCTCTGATTCCAAAGCAGGGCTTCCCTCCGGTCAGAACGAAACAAACATCTATTTCCGCTATGCCGAAGTCGTCGCCGACGGCCACGCGGAAGTATTGCTTTGGCGCCTCCGGCGTCAACTCGAACGCTCGGATCTGGAAATCAAATCCTCCTGCCGAGAAGAAGACTCGGCCTGGGGCCGACCAAGACCCGCCGGAGGCACAGTAATCCACGTGCCCCGAAAGCCCTGCCGCGCCAACGCGGAGTTGGAAGGACTTGCGGATACAGTCGGCCGCTTCCGCCGACTCGTCCTTGACCATTATCTCAATTTTCCCAGGGTCGGTTATACTCTGGGCGTATTCGATGTACTGCTTCCGAACGGTCGTCGCGTCGACGTTATCATGTCCGTGTTTGCGTGCCAGTTCGGCGAGCCTTTCCCAATCACTGTCGGGGATCATCTCCAGTGCGGACTTAACCTGATTCTGCATTGGTCAACCTTTCTTGCTGGAAGTGTCGTCGCCTCGGTTCATCGGAAGCAGCAGCGCTGCCACTCCGTCTCGGCTGACAGCAAGGGCTGACACTCAGGAGCACTCCCGAAGACCGGGATGCGTGCTGAGGGCGCCAAGCGCGGAGGCGAGTACCGTTGTTACCCGCGCGGTCGTGGCGGAGGCACCACTCTGCGGAGCAAGGAACCAGCATCCGATCGCGCCGCTGGGCAGCTGCTGGCGCATCAGGAAACGCGCCGCCGCCGCGACCGTGGGAGTGACGGGAAGTCCCGTGCTCGTCACGACTCGCAGCAAATCCGCCAGCATGGCCAGGTCGTAGGACCGCGCGGCGCAGGTCAGCAGCCCATCGGCGAGAGACGAGGCCACTGCGGCATCGGTAAGGCCAGCCTTGTCGAGGACGTGTGTGACGGTGCCGGTGGCCTTGGAGTCGCGTTGACCCCAGATGGACATCAAGCGTCGTATGGCCGGCAGCGGCGGCTCACCCGTGCTCTGGCCGGCGACCGCCGACAGATGAGCGATATCGTCGTGAGCGATCGGAGTGCCGGTGCAGAACTCGATGGCTGCCGTGAAGGCGTCGCGGCACTCCTGCCGCAGCGCGGAGGACTCCGCCGCTGTGAGCCTGCAAGGGCCGGCCACCTGTGGCTGGGCCGCAGAGGCGCTGGAGAGCATCACGGCACTGAGCATTCCGGCCACGTATGTGGTGTGGTAGATGTGCCGGAACGCGTACGAGGCCCTCTCCTCGACGGGCAGTTCCGTGAACTCCTTGATGGCGAAGCTCGGTGAAGCGAGAAAGCCCAGCTTGTCCCAGGCATGCTCCAGTGTCTTCCACGCCAGGAGGTGAGATGGGGTCCAGGGAGCGCCCAGTAGTTCGCGGGCAAGGACCAGTTCACCCATCAGGTCGAAGTTGTCCGTGTGCAGAACCCATGCTGCGGTGGCGTCGAGTGAATCTCGGCACAGGGCATGCGGGAAGGCTGCCGGTGCCGGGGTCGCGCCGAAGTCGGTCACGAACATCGGCACGTGGGTCAGAGCGTATACGTCGGTCGAGAGCATGTGGATCGGATGTGCGGGACGCGTGGCGATCGACATGGGCAGCAGGTCATCAAACGACGGCTCCATGCCCGGATACAACAGTCCGGTCATCCAGCGCCGTTCCATCGCCCGAAAGGGGATTCTTTCGCTGCAGTCCAGCGGGTCGCACGCCAGAATGCTTTTCACCAGGCGGTCGAACTCCGGGCCGACGACGCCGATGGCGGTAAGGGCGGCATGTCCGCAGGCGAGTGTCAACGCACTGTTCGGGTAACGGCGGATCAATGCCTCATTGCGGATGCTACGTACCAGCGGATCGAGTGACCGTGCAAGCCGATCGACCAGCATGCGCACCTGCGGCCGTTGACCGGCATACCGATCGGCCACGAGCGCAAGAAGGGCCGTTTCACCGATGATCTTGTCCGCAAGGCTGATATAGGCGTCTTGGCTGTCGGCCCAGTAGTCGCGGTATTCATCAAGCCGGCTCAAGTGTTCATCCGCAAGGTGCAGGACTTCGACGACACGACCCTCCAGCGTTCGTTCCGCCGGTCGGGATGTCCAGCCTGCCGACCGGCACCAAACCTCCGCCACGGCAGACGCATCGTCGGTGAAGCCCTCGACTGACGTTTCCGCAAGGCCGAGCAGGTTCATCCGCTCACGCTCGCCCACCGACGCAGGGAATGGTCCTTCCTGTAACTCGAGCAGCGGTGCAGCAGTATCCGGGAGCGCCGGAGAGGCATCCGAGGCTGCCGGCCGGTCGTCGTGTACGGCTTTCCTATCCAGCATTTCTCTCTCCTCGATGAGCGAGCGCAGCCACGAAACACCGCATGGCATCGAAGTCGATGCCATGCGGTCTCAGCAGGCAGGGGACCGGAGCGTCTCGTGTAGTTCACTGAGGGGGATTGGGGCCGGCGACCCAGTAGTGGTCAATGATGAAGATGACCAACCGCGGCGAGGGCCCAACTTCGTACCCCAGCACCTGGTCCACGGGGTCGAGCAGGTTTTTCAGAGTGGCGTTGAGATTGATGACGCCTGCCGCCCCCATGCCCTTGACCATGTCATGGACCTGCTGGAAGGTCAGCCTGCCTTCCGCAGACTCCTCCTCGATCGAGTCTTCCGCAGGCCCGTGATTCACAATGCTCATGACGTCCTCCTCCGGATTGCGGTTGAGACCGGCCCGGCCATCTCGGCGGTCAGTGGGGATTACGGCCTACGAACACGTAGTGGCTTAGCGCGAGGAACTCCACTCGCGCTGTCGGCGGCTCCTCTTCCTCCCCCAGCACGTTGTTTATGGGACCGAGAAGGCTGTTCAGGGTGGCGTTGAGGTTGATGACACCTGCCTCTCCCAAGCCCTTGATCAATTTGTTGATCTGCTGGAAGGTCAGTTCCCCCTCCGCCGCCTGCTCCTCGATCGAGGCTTCCGTAAGCCCGGAATCCACAACGCTCATGACGCCCTCCGGTTTCGGGTCAGAATTAAGCCGAAGCGGGACTGAGAAATGGCCATCCACAGCAGGTGCACATTTCTCGCCCAATGTCACATTCTAGCCTTTAAAATTCCACCTCGGCCTCAAAAATAAACCTGGGCCCATATGGTCGCATTCGCGTTGAACAATCCAATTATGCACAGTGAGGTGATCTCAGCGAAATAGTTCGGGCGATTGGGATTTCTTGAACGCCGCCCGTGGCGTTCCGGGCCTTTCGGGAGGAGTCGCCGAAGGC
>NZ_JBIAZA010000069.1:0-9219 GCF_042898655.1 Streptosporangium sp. NPDC000396 | reverse complement strand
CACAGGGCGGGATCCACCTCGGTGCCCGGCGGGTGGCCCGCCCGGCCGGAACGGGCAAGACGCCCGGTGACGACGTCCCGGATCACGACTTTGCAGTTCTGGGTCGACGAATCGACGCCTGCGACCAGTGTCATCGCTACCTCACCAGCTCTCAGGCTCCGCGGCGGACGAGCGGCGCGGCTTCTTCCCCACGCTCTCCGTGACGGACGTCCTTCCGGGGCGGATCTCCGATCTCGCGTGCCCGTCAAAGCAGATCAGGCCCACATCCTGATAATCCCCCGCTGCGGTCGAGGCCGGACACCGGACTTCTCTCGACTAAGCAAAACCCAAAATATCATATTTTTTCTGGGAAAATATCACATATATGTTTAGGCCGATATTTCTATGAAATAAGACTGTGGTCGTTGCCCCCACCTGCAATGTCAGGAGGTGCGGTGAACAGTGGACCGCTATCCACCCCAGCCGAGCAGGCGTGACGTCCTTCGTGGCGCCTTGGCCGCCGGGACGTCGCTGGCTCTGACCGGGGGTCTGACCGCGTGCGGCTCCCGCAGCGATGTGCCACGAACCGCCGGCGGTGACCAATGGCGCCAGTTCCAGGGCGCCACCTTGAACTTCATCTCGGAGAACACCGCCCCCACCGCGGCCATCGCCGCGAACACCCGCCCGTTCACCGATCTGACCGGGATCAATGTCAACATCGTGACGCTCGAACTGACCGCGCTGGTCCAGCGGGTCGCCCTGGACCTGGCCTCGGGCCGGGCCCAGTACCAGGTGATCTACGCCGATCCCTACCAGGTGCTCGCGCCGTACCAGCGAGGGCTGGTGGACCTGCGTTCGTTGCAGGCCGATCCGAACCTGCCGGACCTGCCCGGCGGTGTCGCGGACTTCATTCCCGCCCAGATGGACGCAGCCGGGCGGTTCGTCGATCCTGACGCGGTCTACGCCCTGCCGTACGACGCGCCGACGATGATCTGGCAGTACCGGCAGGACCTGTTCGACAAGTATCGCGACCGCATGGCGCACGACCTCGGTTTCGACCCCGTCCCGGGCGGCGACCGGACGTGGGAGGAGTATTTCAAGATCGCCGAGTGGTTCAACAAGAACGCGACGTCGGACGTCAAGTACGGCACCGGGCACCAGGCCCGCCAGCACGACTCCCTGATGAACGACTTCAGCAACGTGCTGTGGTCCTACGGCGGAGCCTACTTCGACAACGGCAAGGAGGTAGGGCGCCTGGGGTCGCGGGATCCCGGCCCGTGCCGGCTCGACTCCGACGCCGCCATCGCGGGCGCGGAGTTCTACAACCGGCTGCTCGGCATCGCCGATCCCGCCTCGAAGACGTGGGACTGGGACGGCGTGGGCGCCGCGTTCCGCGCGGGCCGGCTGGCGATGTGCCCGAACTGGCACGAGTTCGCGGCCAGCAACGAGCAGGTGCTGCCCGGCAAGGTCGGCTACTCGGCGCTGCCCAAGGGGCCGGTCGGTACGGCCAACATGTACGGAGGCACGGGGGTGGGGATCAGCGCGAACACGCTTCCCCACGAGCGTGGCGCGGCCTGGCTGTTCCTCGTGTGGGCGACCTCGCCCCAGACGCAGCTCGCCAACCTCAAGAGCAAGGCCGGCGGGGGCACCCCCACGCGTACCTCCGTGTACGAGCTGCCGGAAGTGCGCGCGGCCGAGCACCGGCCTTCGGCGATGCCCAACATGCTGACGGCCGCGGCGATACGGCAGGCCTGGCAGCCCGACCGGATCGGCCTGCGACCCAAGATCCCGATGTGGAACGAGTGCAACACCGCGATCTTCACCCAGCTGTCCCGGATGCTCAGCGGAGGGGCGTCGCCCGAGGAGGCGATGCGTTCGATCAAGTCACGGGTGGACCAGATCGTGGCACGAGGGTGGGTGGCCTGAATGGCTCACGTAGCAGACTCCTCACCGGTGCTCCGCCGGCCCACCCGGCCGGAAACCGCCGCGAAGGAACCGCGCATCGGCTTCGAGGGCAAGATGATGACTCCCGGCCTGCTCCTGCTGGCCGCGCTGTCGATCGTGCCCTTCATCGCCCTGATCGCGATGAGCTTCTCCCTTGTCCGGCTGCTGGGCGGGGTGCGGCTCGAACTGGTGGGCTTCCGCAACTGGGCGCGTTTCTTCACCGACGCCGACCTGTGGATGTCGTGGCTTCGCACGATCATCTACTTCGTGCTGACCGTCGGGCTGGAGATGGTTCTGGGGGTGGGCATCGCGCTGTGCCTGTACCGGGTGCTGCGCGGCCGCAACATCATGCTCAGCCTGCTGCTGCTGCCGATGTTCGCCGCTCCCTCGATCGTCGGCCTGCTGGGGCGCTACCTCACCGACTCCACCTTCGGGCTCTACGCGTGGGTGCTGCGCTCCCTCGGCTACACCGGCGACATCCTCGGCAGCCCGGTCAGCGCCTTCGCCGCCGTCGTGCTGATGGACGTGTGGGAGTGGACCCCGCTGATCGCCCTGATCACCCTCGCCGGCCTGTCCAGCGTGCCCCAGTCGGTGCGGGAGGCCGCCGCCGTCGACGGCGCCCGGGGATGGATGACGCTGCGATACATCATCTTCCCGGCGATCTCCAACGTGTTGCTCGTCGCCCTGCTCATCCGCTCGATGGACGCCATCCGCTACTTCGACATCATCTGGGTCACCACCAACGGCGGACCCGCAGACGCGACAAAGATCATTCCAGTTCGGCTGTACGAGACCGCGTTCCGCTTCTTCGACCTCGGCTACGCCGCCGCCATCGGCCTGGCGATGCTGGCCTTCTCGATCTTCATCGCACGCACCTTCGTCCGGCTGCTGGACGTCAGGGGGTTGACCCGATGAGTACCTCGATGACACCACCGTCGTCCACGCGTCAGCAGACCGCGCCCGGCCAGGCCCCCCAGAGGGAAGGGCAGGTGATCGGCGCCGCCCCGCCGGGAGTGCCGCAGTCAGCGCTCGAGGAGAGCAGCCGGCGCTCGCGATGGGGCGTCGCGCTCCTCCTCGCCCTGGCCCTGATCTGGACGCTGGTCCCCCTGCTGTGGATGCTGCTGTCGTCGTTCAAGGGCCGCGCGGACGTGACCGCGGCCACTCCGCAGGTCCTGTTCACACCCACCGTGGAGAACTACGTCAACCTGTTCACCGGCCCCAACAACCTCGGGCCCTACATCTGGCACAGCGTGCTCGCCGCCGGGATCTCCGCGGTGCTCGCGGTATGCCTGGGCGCGCTCGCCGGCTACGGCCTGGCACGGACCTCGATGCACGGGAAGAAACACCTGGCCTTCTGGATCATCTCGACCCGTATGGCGCCCATCGCGGCGGTCGTGGTCCCGCTGTTCCTCATCTTCCGCGGGCTCGGCCTGATCGACACGATCCCCGGCCTGGTGCTGGCCTACCTGACCTTCAACCTGCCGTTCGCCATCTGGCTGATGAGCGCGTTCTTCGCCGAGGTGCCGCCGTCCCTGGAGGAGTCCGCGCTCGTCGCCGGCTGCACCCGCTGGCAGGCCTTCTGGACCGTCATCCTGCCGCTGACCAAGTCGGGGCTGGTCACCACCTTCGTGCTGTGCCTGGTCTTCGCCTGGAACGACTACGCGTTCGCCGTGGTCTTCTCCGGGCCGAACTCCCAGACCCTGCCCATCGCCGCCTCGCAGCTGGTCACCCAGACCGGCATCGACTGGGGCCAGCTCACCGCCATCGGCACGATCGTGGTCGTGCCGATGATGCTCGCCGGACTGGCCGTACGCCGCTGGCTGGTCACCGGGCTCACCCTCGGCGCCGTCACCGGAGAGTAGGGGCGCGGGCCATGACCGAGCAGACCATGCGCACCGCCGTACTGCAGGGCGTGGGCAAGATCATGCTGGAGGAGCGGCCCCGGCCCGAGCCGGGCCCCGGAGAGGTGCTCGTGCAGGTCGCGTCCGTCGGCACGTGCGGTTCCGACGTGCACTACTACGAGCACGGGAGGATCGGCGACTTCGTGGTGGAGTCCCCCCTGGTGCTCGGCCACGAGCCGTCCGGGACCGTGGTCGGCGCCGGGCCCGGGGCCGATCGTCACCGTCCGGGGCAGCGCGTCTCGCTGGAGCCGGGAGTGCCCGACTTCACCTGCCCGCAGTGCCGTGCCGGCCGGTACAACCTCTGCCCGCGAATGCGGTTCTTCGGCACCCCTCCGATCGACGGCGCCTTCTGCGAGTACGTCGTCGTGCACGAGGAGTTCGCCTATCCCGTCCCGAATGGCATGTCCGACGACGCCGCCGCGCTGATCGAGCCGCTGTCGGTGGGCGTGTGGGCCTGCCGCAAGGCGCGGGCCGGGCCGGGCACGCGCGTGCTCGTCACCGGCGCGGGCCCGGTCGGGCTGCTCTGCATGCAGGCCGCGCTGGCCTTCGGCGCCACCGACGTGATGATCACCGACGTCAACCCCGCCCGGCTCGGGCTGGCCCGTGATCTGGGTGCGAGCGTGACCCTCGACGTGCGTGAGAACCGCCTGGCCGACGCCGCGTTCGATCCTGACGTACTGCTCGAATGCTCGGGTCACCCGGCCGCCATCGGGGAGGCCGTCCGAGCGGTGGGACGGGCCGGGCGGGTCGTCCTCGTCGGCATGGGCGGAGACGAGATCCCCCTGCCGCTGTCTCACGTGCAGACGCGCGAGATCGAGGTGACGGGCACGTTCCGTTACGCCAACACCTGGCCAGCGGCCATCGCGCTGGCCGCCTCGGGACGCGTCCACCTGGACGCCCTGGTGACGGGGCACCATGGCCTGGCCGAGGTCGAGCAGGCGCTCACGGCCGGCGCCCGCGACCCCGAGCTGGTCAAGGCAGTCGTGCGGCCGCAGGAGTGACGGCATGGCCAGGGCCCGGACCACGACCGCCGGCTTGGAGAGGCGACGGCAGGCGGTGCTCGCCCGTGTCGCGGCGGACGGGGAGATGGACATCGCCCAGCTGGTGGAGGAGTTCGGCGTCAGCCTGATGACCATGCATCGGGACCTCGACGTTTTGGCCGGTCGCGCCCTGCTGCGTAAGTCCCGGGGCCGCGCGACGATCGTCCCGGCCGTCACGGTGGAAGTCGCCTCGGAACTGCGCAGGAGGACCAGACTGGCGGAGAAGGAGGCGATAGCCGAGGCCGCCCTGAGGGAACTGCCCCCGCGGGGAGTGATCCTCATGGACGACTCGACCACGCTGTTCCCGTTGGCCCGGCGCCTGGACGAGTGCGGCAGCTACACGGTGATAACGAACTCCGTGGGAATCGCACGCATCGTCGCCGCCACCGAGCGCAGCAAGGCGATCCTGCTCGGCGGTGACTACCAGAGCGCCTTCGACTCGACGACCGGACCCGAGGTGTCACGTGCTCTGCAGCGGCTCCATGCGGATCTCGCGCTCATGTCGGCGGTCGCGATCACCGGCGGCCGTCTCTACCACCCGATCCAAGGCTACGCCGCAGTGAAGGAGGCGATGCTCGACGCGGCCCAGCGGCATCTGCTGCTCGTGGACTCCTCCAAGTTCGGCCGCCACGCCCCCTTCAGCCATCGCGACGTGAGCGCCTACGACACCGTGATCACTGATCGAGGTGTGCCGCAGGACGAGGAGAGAACCGTTCGCAGGCTGGGCACGCGCCTGCTTCTCGTCGACCCCCGCGTGACGGCCGGCAGGCCCGCCGGATCCCCGGGCGAGCCCTTTCCGATGACTTCATTGAAATGACTTCCTGAGGAGGAACGATGGCCAGAGTTCTTTACGACGAGGCGACCCGCGTCTACCCCGGATCCCAGCGGCCCGCGGTGGACGCCCTTGACCTCGACATCCCCGACGGGGAGTTCCTGGTCCTCGTCGGCCCGTCCGGCTGCGGGAAATCCACCTCCCTGCGCATGCTCGCCGGACTCGAAAGGGTCGACGGCGGGAGCATCGCCATCGGCGAGCGTGACGTCACCCACCTGGCGCCACGCGATCGGGACATCGCGATGGTGTTCCAGAACTACGCGCTCTACCCGCACATGTCGGTGGCCGACAACATGGGTTTCGCCCTGCGGGTGATGAAGGTCCCCAAGGACGAACGTGACCGCCGGGTCCGCGAGGCCGCCCGCCTGCTGGACCTGGAGGAGTTCCTCGACCGCAAGCCCAAGGCGCTCTCCGGCGGCCAACGGCAGCGCGTGGCCATGGGCCGGGCGATCGTGCGTGAGCCGAAGGTGTTCCTCATGGACGAGCCTCTGTCCAACCTGGACGCCAAGCTGCGCGTGCAGACCCGCACCCAGATCGCCGCCCTGCAGCGACGGCTCGGGGTGACGACGGTCTACGTGACCCACGACCAGGTCGAGGCCATGACGATGGGCGACCGGGTCGCCGTCCTCAAAGACGGGATCCTCCAGCAGGTCGACACGCCGTTGCGCCTCTACCAGCACCCGGCCAACGTCTTCGTCGCCGGATTCATCGGCTCTCCGTCGATGAACCTGGCCGAGTTCCGCGTCGAAGGCGAGGAGGCGGTCCTGGGCGGGACACGGATACGGCTGTCCCGTGAGACGCTCCAGGCGCTCAAGGAGGAGGGCGGCGACCGCGTCGTCCTGGGCTTCCGCCCCGAGTCCATCGACGTGGTCGGCGACGAGGAGGAGGACCACAGGACCTTCCCGGTCATCGTCACCGTCGTCGAGGAGCTCGGCTCGGACGCCTTCCTCTACGGCCAGCACGCCGACGCGGCCTATCCGGGGCTCCTCGACCAGACCATCATCGCCCGGGTCGACCCCAACGCGCCGCCGGCCAAGGGCGACCGCGTCCGGTTGCGGATCACACCGGGCAAGGAACGCCTCTTCTCCGCGGTCACCGGCCTGCGGCTGCCCACCTGACGGCCGGCTCCGTCCGCCGCGTGGAGCGGGTGTGGAACGGGGCCGGCCGGGAAGGCGGTCGAACGGCTCAGGCGGGCACCGTCACCGGCGTCTTCTCGGCCGGAACGTCGGCGCGCCGCCAGAACGGCAGGGCGATCAGCACCATCAGCACGCTGACCAGGCCCGCGACGGCGAAGCCCCAGCCGGGGCCGGCGCCGTCGATGACCGTTCCGGCGATCGGCGCGGCGGAGGCACTCCCGACCAGCAACGCCGTGCCGTGCAGTCCCATCGCCTCTCCCCGGGCCCCGGCCGGAACCCAGCGGCTGAGGGTCTCGACCGTGGACGACAGTCCGGGGGCGCACAGCACCCCGCCCGGGAGGAGCGCCAGGATCACCCACCGCCAGTCGCCGCCCACCAGGCCCACCGGGATGGTCAGCAGGCCCATCCCGCCGATCAGGACCAGCGGCGAGGAGCCCCGGGGCAGCATGCCGTACACGAAGCCGCCGACCAGCGAGTAGGCGCACCACAGCGTGATCGCCAGCCCGGTCCACTCGGTGTCGCCCGTGTGCTTCATCGTCGCCACCAGCGACAGCTCGGTGGCCGTCAGCACGAAGGTGGCCGCGGAGACCGTGCCGAACAGGGCGATGACGCCCGGGGTCAGCCACTGCCGCCGCAGGACCTTCTCCGCCGGGGCCTGGAGCTCCTCGGCCGAGCGGACGGGCGGGTTCAGCACGAGCAGCGCCGTGCCGGAGCCGACCATGCCGACCGCGACGATGGACATGGTCCACGTGCTGCCGATCGTCGAGACCCCGGCGACGCCGAGCGCGGGCCCGGCCATGTAGGAGAGCTCGACGAGGATCGAGTCGAGGGAGAACCCTATCCGCCGCTGCTCGATCGGGACCATCGCGGCGAGGCTCTGCCTGATCACACTGAACACCGGCACGCTCAGCAGGCCCGCCACCCCGCTGGCGGCCAGCAGCGCGGGGAACGGCATCGCCCAGGCGGTGGCCCAGAAAACGGCCTGGGCGAGGGTCGTCACCAGCAGCACGGGGCGCAGACCCCGCCGGTCGACCAGCCGCCCGGACAGCGGTGCCCCGACGGCCATCCCTATCGTGCTGGCCATCGTGACCAGGCCCGCCTGCGCGAATCCGAGACCGAGACCGCTGACCACGTGCAGTGTCAGCGTGATCACCATGGCGGTGACGGGAACCCGGGCGAACAGGCCCACGAGCAGCAACGTCCGCACACCCGGAAGCGCCAGCAGGCGACGGTAAGGTTCTATAGCCATTGTTATTGCTTACCTCCGCATGCATTGTGTCGTATGGCACGGACTTTTCCCCACCGGATTACCGGTGGGGCCGGGGGTGTTTAACAAGCCGACCGCGTGCAATCATCGGAGACGTCCGGAGACGCCACTGGGGCGCTTCGAGACTTTCAGGAGGGTCTTCATGTCCTCTTCCGTCACCAGCCAGCCGACCTCCCTCTATGGCGGCCAGGCAGGACGAAGGATCACTGTCCGCGACATCTCCGCAGCCAAGGAAAGGGGCGAGAAGTGGCCGATGGTCACCGCGTATGACGCGATGACCGCCAGGGTCTTCGACGAGGCCGGCATCCCGGTGCTGCTCGTGGGCGACTCGGCCGCCATGGTCGTTTACGGATACGACTCGACGCTGCCGGTCTCGGTGGACGACCTCATGCCGTTGACGGCGGCCGTGGTGCGCGGCTCGTCACGCGCGCTGGTGGTCGCCGACCTGCCGTTCGGCTCCTACCAGTCCTCGCCCCAGCAGGCGCTGGAGACGGCCGCCCGCTTCATGAAGGAGGCCGGCGCCCATGCGGTCAAGCTCGAAGGAGGACGCCGGGTGCTCCCCCAGGTCGAGGCCCTGGTCTCGGCGGGCATCCCGGTCATGGGCCATCTGGGTCTGACTCCCCAGTCGGTCAACGCCTTCGGCGGCTACCGGGTTCAGGGTCGCGGCCAGTCCGGCGACGAGCTGATGGCCGACGCCAAGGACCTGGAGTACGCCGGGGCCTTCTCCGTGGTCCTGGAGTGCGTCCCCACCGATCTGGCCGAGCGGGTCACCACGTCCCTGTCGATTCCCACCATCGGCATCGGCGCGGGTCCGGCCACTGACGCCCAGGTCCTCGTCTGGCAGGACCTGATGGGCCTGACCCCGCGCCCGGCCAAGTTCGTCAAGAAGTACTTCGACCTGGCCGGGGAGATGGACAGGGCCGTCCGCGCCTTCGCCGACGAGGTCACCACCGGCGCATTCCCCACTCCCGAGCACAGCTACCACTGATCGGCGAGGGCCCGGTGGGGGGGGGGGGGGCCGGGGGGGGCCCCCCCGCACTCGCCCCCCGGCCGCGGCCGCCCCCCGGGCGCGCCGGCGCGCGGCAATAACCTTAAAAAACAGCGGACAACAGTAGGGAGG
>NZ_JBIAZA010000068.1:0-10081 GCF_042898655.1 Streptosporangium sp. NPDC000396 | reverse complement strand
GCCCCAGCAGAATCGGCGACATCGCCCGCGCAGCGCTTGTCCTCACCCATTTCGAGCACAACTACCTACCGGCAATTCGCTGAGATCACGTCAGTCTCGAGTTTATGCATGTACGCCATGGCCTGTGACTGATCCCAGGTAGGTCGGACATGATGCAACAACGAGCTTTATCGCAGCAATTCTGCTAGTGCGTGAAACAGTCTTTGCGCTCCCATTCCAGCGATGATCAGCGACATGGCGGTCATCGATGGGCGGCTACCCATCCGGGCTGCGGCTCATCACCCGCCGGCATGACTTTGCCGATCGTCCGTGGTCAGGCGGGCCTGTACGCCTGGACGGTGTGCACGGTGAAGGACACCGCCCGGAAAGCGGGATGGGTCATCGCCGCGCGGGCCGCCTTGAGGCCCGCTTCCGTCAGACCGTGTGCCAGCAGGGCCGGCTCAAGATGCCGGCTGTTGCTGAGCAGGAGCGCCACCCCGGCCGAATCCGGCCCCCACACCTCGCTGTGGCACTGCGGGTCGACGCCGGTGAACCCGGCATCGGTGAGCGCGGCCGCCACCTGCGGGCCCCAGGACGGGTCGGCACCGGCCGCGCGTAGCACGCCGACGAGCCCGAGCAGGTAGGCGCGGTAGGCCTTGGCGTCCTGCGGTGTCGCCGCGGTGAGGATCGGCCAGTGCGTGGTGTCGATCTCGTCGATCTGGATGACTCCACCCGGTTTGAGCGCGGCGAGGAGCTTGGACAGGACCCGGTGGCGCTCGGGAAGGTGGCTGAGAACCAGGCGGGCATGGATCAGGTCGAAGGCACCCTCCGGCAACGGATCCGCCGTCACGTCATGCCTGGCCACGGTGAGACCGGGAACTTCGGAGATGAGCTGGGGCTGAATGTCGGTGGCGAGCACGCGGCCGGTGGGGGCGACCCGTTCGGCGAGCCAGACGGCGACGCTGCCGCCGCCGGCGCCTATCTCCAGGCATTCCCAGCCATCAGTGATCGCGGTCTCTTCGAGGCGCCGGAAGGTGCCGGGATCCAGTAACCGGGCAAGACTGTCATGCTGGCTTCCGGCATGGGGGTTGGCGTTGTCGAAAGCGTAGGCAGGATGGGTGTCATCGGGCCGGTGAGTCATGGATCTCTTTCGCTGGGGGACGGTCGCTGGATGGTCGGTTGCGGCGAACGGTCGTCTGCGCACGTCCAGGAGATCGATCGATGCCATTAGTGGTGCCACAAAAAGAAATCAGACTTCCACGCTAACCGATCATTGACGACTCCCGGCGTGCCGGTGGCCGTGGGAACGGATCTCTCGGGTGCCACCGTGCCCGATTCCCGGACGACCGGGACGCCGGGTGCGCGGGCGGGCTCCTCCAGCATGGAGCCCCGGTCAGCCGTGCCGGGCCTTCGAGGGGACCACGACCATCGGGCATGCGGCGTGGTGCAGCAGTGAGTGGCTCACCGAGCCCAGCATCAGCCCGGTCAGGTCGCCGCGTCCGCGTGACCCCACCACCAGAAGATCGGCCTCCGTCGAGGCGTCCCGCAGCATGTCCACCGGGTGCCCGTACTCCAGCCGCTCGACGACCTTGACGTCCGGGTAGCGCTCGCCCCAGCCCGCCAGCGCCTCGGCCAGCACGCGCCGTTCCTCCTGGGCGGTCTTCTCGGCGTCGGCCAGGGCGAACGGCCCGCCGCCGACGATGGGCCTGTTCCAGGCGTGAACCGCGCGCAGGACCGCGCCCCTGGCGGAGGCCTCGGCGAAGGCGAAGGCCACGGCGTCCGCCCCGGCCGGGGAACCGTCCACGCCGACGACCACCTCACCGCGCGGCTGGGCGGGCGTGCGCCGTACGACGGCGACCGGGCAGGAGGTGTGCCCGGACACGCCCAGCGCGATCGAGCCCAGCAGCATGCCCCGGAAACCGCCCAGCCCGTGACTGCCGACCACCAGCAGCTGCGCCTGTCCCGCGGCCTCGGTCAGGACCTCCCGGGGATCGCCGGGCAGCAGCGCCGACTCCACCTCGACGTCGCCGCCCTCCGCACGCACCCGTTCCAGCGCTTCAGTCAGCGTGGACTCGGCACCGTCGCGCATCCACCGGCCCACGTCCGCGTGCGGGCCGTCCTCGGCCATCTCCAGCGGCCAGGCAGGCATGACGTGCACGACACGCAGGCCGGTACGGCGCAGCCGGGCCTCTTGCACGGCCCAGCCCACGGCCTCCAGCGCGGCCCTCGAACCGTCGACTCCCACCAAGATCATGTTTTCTCCTTCCCTGGTTTCATCCCATCGCCGTACGGCACGGCGGGAACACCGGCAAAGGTCCTCTTCTCACGGGACCTCCGGCCGTCACGGGGCCTCCGGCTGTCAGGAGGTGACCATCGGGGCCTCCGCGCACAACACGGCGAGAGCCAAAGGGTGAGCCGGGCGAAGACCAGCGCGAGCACCGCCCGGGTGCGGACCTGATCGTCGTTCCAGCCCGTCCGGCGTGGGTCGTTCCGCGGGAACGGTCCGCGTGCCCGGCGTCCGCCTTCAGGCTCGGTCTTCCGTGATCGGCTCCGGTGGGGCACCGGCCGGATCGGACGCCCCATGCCGTTCCGGGGTGACCAGCTGAAGGCGAGTGATCCGGTACCGGAAGAACTCGCCGTCGGCCCACCGGTCGGTGCCGAAGAACCATCCCACCCTTCCCGCGCTGGGGATGGTGATCCCGCCGAAGGTGGCCCATGCGGTGATCTCACCTCCGAAGGGATGTCTGCCCCAGGATCCGGTGTTGCCGGGGTCGCCCCACCGGTCGAACACGAAGGAGCGGATGCGGCCGTCGGCGGTGAGCTCGTAGCGGGTTCGGACCCCCCTGCCGTCGATCGCGTGGCTGACGCTGACATGTGTGTCGTCGTCGGCCGACCATTCCGCACCGAAGCGCGGCAGCAGTGACGTCGGGATCCAGCAGGCCTCCGCGCCCGCCCGCTCGGCGCAGGAGCGGGAGACGTCGTCCCCTTCGGCGTGGGCCAGCCGGACCAGACCGGCCGCCTTCCAGTCCATCCCACCGCGCCCTTCGGCGTAGTGGTCCGATCCGGCGATGAGGGCGGCCACGCGCGCCGTCCATACGAAGCCCCGGTGTGGAACGAGCACCTGTCGCGCGTGGAAGGGAAGCCACCCGCCGAGTTTGATGCCGCCCCGCATGCGCAGGCGGGCGGCCACGGCCAGGGGGGTGCCGGGGGCGATGGCCGCGCCCAGGTGCTTGCGCACCGGTGCCGGCAGCCCAGCGATCTCGGCCTCGGTGAAGGTCGCCGGGGCCGGGAGCCGCGCCAGGAGCGCCGCTTCGATCCGTGACCGCTCCGCCTTGTTCACGCCGCCCTCCGCGCACGTCTCAGGGTCAGGGAACCGAGCGCCGCCGCGAGGACGACCACATCCACGACGACGCCCGCGACTGTCTGACGAACGTCAATCAGCGCGACCGGCAGTGACAGGGCGACGGCCACGAGCGCGGTGGGGCGCCAGACCGAACGGCCCGCCGCCAGCAGAACGGCAGCGCAGCAGAACAGCATGGCCGCGTCGAGCCAGACCACCCCGGCCAGCTTGCCTGCGATCGTTCCGGGGTCCGGCGCCATCTGCCCGTAGGTGAGCTCTCCCACCTCGGTGATCTTCCACAGCAGCAGGAACCCCGCCATGTGAACGACCCCGTGGCCGAACAGGACAACTCCTCCTGCGATACGTAACCATGTGCGCACAGCAGATCTCCTGATCTGTTGGGGGGTGAGGGTGGATCAGGCCCGGCGTCTCCGGCGCCACGTGATCGGGCATCCCGCGGGGAAAGGAGAACTGCCGGAACAACCGCCGCGTCCCCGCTGCCTCGGGGTGCGGCTCAGGTCGTCCGGCGTTCCTCCAGGACGTCGGCGACCGGCCGCCGGACTGACTCGCCCTCGTCGAGGGTGAAGCCCAGACGCATGATCATCTGGGGATACTCGCCCGACAGGAGCTCTTGGCGCAGGAACTCCCGCAGGTGGGACGCCTCCAGCGCCTGGGTGTGGAAGGCGGCGCGAACCCCGTGGGCGCAGGCGTGCAGCAGCAGGCGCTGCAGCGCCTGGCCCGCCGCGATCCAGTCCTCGCGGGAGTCTCCCGGCGTGGTCAGCACCGCCACCAGACCGGTCGAGGCGGCGGCGAACTGGTCGGCGTCGCCGCCCCACTGGTGGCCGTGGGCGTAGTCGCGCTGGGGGAAGTGCGGACGGGTCCTCCGCGGCTCGCGGGGATAGCCCCCGGCCGGAACCCCCTCCGCGCGGGTGCTCCCCGGCGGCTGCGCCCAGCGGACGACCTCCAGGGTGAACACCCGGTCCTGGGACTGCACCTCCTGGGCGGCCTCGGTGAGCGCGGCGAGCACCAGGACGGCCGGCTCGGACCGGATCGGTGTCAGCCGCGCGTTCTCCGCCTTCGCCTGGTGGACGAGTTCCTCGACGAGGGGCTCGGGCACGGGCACGTCGGTGAATCCGGCACGGTGGGTGCGGCGGCGTTCGATCTGGTCGTACAGCAGCCGGGTGTGCTCGTCGGCCTCGACGGGCTCGCCCAGCCGTACGGTCGCCAGCAGGGCGGGCCGGTCGGGATCGGGCAGCACCCGCACCCGCGCCTCACGGCCGAGCGTGCGCGACGCGAGCCGCACGTTCATCAGGGCCGCACCGCAGCTGACCAGCATCTCCCTGCCTGAGGGGTCGCCGATCCGCAGTTTCCTGTCGCTGTCGGCCCGCAGGGCGATCTCCTCGCCCTCGACGACGAACGACCACGGCTGGGTGTTGTGCACCGACGGCGCCCACACCGCGGCCTGAACCGCCGCACGGGCCACTGCGGTGATCTCCTCGGTCGTACGCATGCTCTTGAGGTCACCTCCATCACCGACGTGCGAAGAGGAGAGATGCGGGTCGAACCGCCGAAGTCGCGATGATCGGCCCGTTGAGCGCCGGGCTGTCCCGCGAGACCACAGCGGTGGAACACCCGCCGTCGTCAACGATCTCGAGAAACGAAGCGTCCGGCGGCAACGGCCACCGTTCTTCGGCATCTTCGGCCCGCATGCCTGTTCTCCTCATGACGACCATGCCTCGGGGCTCTGGGAGGTGTCAGCGGCGAAAGTCCTCGATGCGGGGGACTTATGTCCGCTCCGCGCCACCGGCCCGTCCGAGGCTCAGGACCGGACCACCGCCACCGGGCAGTGGGCGTGGTGCAGCACCCCGCGGCTGACCGACCCCAGCACCGCGGAGGCGAGGGCTCCCCTGCCGTGCGAGCCCACGACGACCAGGTCCGCCGTGCCGGAGGCGTCGACCAGGGCGTCGACGGGATGCGCGCTCTGGACGTCCTCCAGCACGGTCACCTCGGGGAACTTCTCCTGCCACGCGCCGAGCCTGTCCCTGAGGAGCTGGAACTGCGCGCGGCGGACCTCGTCCATGTCGTAAACGAGCTCCGGGGCGAAGGCGTGCACCGGAAGCTGCCAGGCGTGGACGGCGCGCAGCACGCAGCCCCGCAGCCTGGCCTGTTCGAAGGCGTAGGCCAGCGCGGGCTCGCAGCGCGGGTCGTCCTCGACGCCGACGGCGACCTCGCGGCGTGCCTGTTCGCCGCCGGGGCGGACGACGACCACCGGGCTGTGGGCGTGCCCGGCCACGCGGGCGCTCACCGAGCCGAGCAGGGCTCCCGCGAAACCGCCCAGTCCCCTGCCGCCGAGCACGATCTCGGCGGCGCCGGCGGCCTGGTCGCACAGGGACCGGATCAGGTCGCCTTCGATCAGTTCGGTGCTCACCTCGACCGACGGCTGGCGTCCGCGCGCCGCCCGCTCGGCCTCGGCCAGCACCTTCTTCCCGTTCATGACCAGGGTTCCCGGCCACTCGGGAGCGGAGAAGCGGGGGATGTCGTAGGGACCGCGCTCCACGACGTGGACGATCCGCAGCGGCGCGTGCCTGCGGAAGGCGTCGTCGGCGGCCCATTCCACAGCCCTGCCCGCTTCCTCCGAGCCGTCCACCGCGACGACGACCGGCGTCTGGCCGTCGTGTGAACCCGAAACCGGCGAGCCTGTGGTGTTCGACGACATTTCGTCCTCCTCACGTACGGATCTCTGTCACTTCAAGCGTCGAACGCGGGGAAGGGAGAACCCAGAGGCAGCGGACCCGTCCATCCAGGGACTTTGGACCCGGTTTCGCGCCGTTCCTTCGGGTAGGCATCGCCGTAAACGACGAACGGGAAAGAGGGCCGGGCCGATCCGGTCGTCCTCCGTGCCTTCCACAGCGGCCGAAGGACCCGATCGCCGGGGACTTCCGGCCCTCGCTCCCGCCCCTTCCCCGGGGTGGGATGGAGGACATGGCAGGCAGGCCCGCGACGGCCTTCACCTTCTCGCTGGGAGACCTTGATGACCGAACACATGACGACTCCGGGTGATCTGGGCCGTCGGGTGACCAGGCGCCGTGAGGACCTGGGGCTGACCCGCGATCAGCTGGCGAACCGGGCCGGAATCGACCCCCTGTATCTGGCCTACCTGGAGGAGAACCCCGCCTCACCACCGGCCGAGACCATCGCCAAGCTGGCCGTCGCCCTAAACACCGGCGTGACCGAGCTGCTCGGCGGGACGATCGACCTGCCACCCGGCCGCGGCCGTCCCGCCGCGGCTCCCCGCCTGGAAAAGCTCGACACCGACGAGTGCCTGCGGCTGATCTCCCCCGGCGGCGTGGGCAGGGTGGCCTTCACCGAACCCGAAGGACCCGTGGTCCTGCCGGTCAACTACGCGGTGCACAACGGCGCGGTGGTCTTCCGCACCGCCTTAGGCGGCCCGCTGGACGACCAGCTGCGTACCGGCGTCCAGGGCGTCGAGCTCAAGATCGCCTTCGAGGTCGACCGGATCGACGAGGCCAGCCGCGAGGGCTGGAGCGTGCTGATCCGCGGCGGAGCCCACCACGTCGTGACCGGCGACGAGCAGTCGACCGCCCAGGCCTCCGGAGTCCAGCCGTGGGCGGGCGGCGACCGCGAGCTGTACGTCACGATCGTCCCGACCCAGATCAGCGGCAGGCGCATCCAGCACGTCCTGTGAGACAGCACGCCCCGTGAGGCCGTACGGCTGGTCTCGCGGCCGGGGTCCGTCACGATCGGCGATCCCCGCGGCCTGCCGGCTTACCTGACGACCGCGACAGGGCAGCGGGCGTGGTGGAGCACTCCTCGGCTGGGCGAGCCCATGATGAGGGAGCCGACCGCGTGAAGACCACGGGACCTCACGACCAGGTGGAGACGACCGTCCCTGCCCGCCAGGGCACTTCGGCCCTATGGAACGGCGTGGCGGTGACCGACGCTGCTGGTATGAGGCGAACCCTCCCCGACGAGTGCGATGTCCTGCTGCGCGAGGGCGACATCGCCCACATCCGGCCCCTGCGGCCCGGCGACCGGCCCCTGCTGCACGAACTGGTCGACAGGTCGTCCGAGCGCTCGGCCTACTTGCGGTTCTTCACCGGCGGCAAGGCCGGCGCCCACTCCTACATGGACCGGGTCACCGAGCCGGAGCACCTGGGCCGTGCTCTGGTGGCCGTGGTGCGCGACCGGTTGGTGGCGGTCGCGGAATACATCCCCGGTGACGCCGGTGACGCCGAGATCGCGATCCTGATCGACGACGCGATGCACCGCCGCGGCCTGGGCACCCTGCTGATCGAGCATCTCGCGCTGGACGCCGCCGACGAGGGCGTTCGCGAGCTGGTCGCCGACGTGCTGGCCGAGAACCGCCCCATGCTCCGGGTGCTGGACGACCTCGGGCTCGCGACCAGGCGGACGTTCACCGACGGAACAGTGGAGATCCGGATGGACGCGCACCCCACTCCGGACATGCTGGAGCGGATCGAGGCACGCGCCCACCAGGCGACCTCCGCCTGCCTGACCCGGCTGTTCCGTCCCGAGTCGGTCGCGGTGATCGGCGCGGGCCGCGCCCTCGGCGGAATCGGCCACCGGATCCTGCGGAACGTCCTCGACGCCGGGTTCCCCGGCCCTGTCTACCCGGTCAACCCGCACGCCGGCAAGATTCTCGACCTGCCCGCGTACGCGAACGTGCGGGACGTCCCGGGCCCGGTCGACCTGGCGGTCGTCGCGACCCCCGCCTCCACCGTGCTGGAGATCGCCCGCGACTGCGCGAGCCACGGCGTGCGCAACCTCGTCGTCGTCACGGCCGGGTTCGCCGAAAGCGGGCGGGCCACCGCGGAAGGCGAGCTGTTGAAGATCTGCCGTGAATCCGGCATGCGCCTGGTCGGCCCCAACTGTCTCGGCGTCGCCGCCCCCGGGGCCCGCCTCAACGCCAGCTTCCTGCCCCATCCGCCCCTCCCCGGGCACCTGGCCCTGATGTCGCAGTCCGGCGCGGTCGCGGTCGCCCTGATCGACCGGGCCAACGACCTGGGGGTCGGCCTGTCGGGGTTCGCCTCGGTCGGCAACAAGGCCGACGTCAGCGGCAACGACCTGCTGGAGTACTGGGAGGACGACCCGGCGACCCACGTGATCGCCCTGTATCTGGAGTCGTTCGGCAACCCCCGCAGGTTCGGCCGCATCGCACGCCGGGTCAGCGGACGCAAGCCGATCATCGTGATCAAGAGCGGTCGCGGCGGTTCCGGGGAGCGGGCGGTCCGCTCCCACACCGCGGCCGCCGCCACCCCGGACGTCGCCGTCGACGCCCTGCTGAGGGCCTCGGGGGTCATCCGCGTCGACAGCGTCCAGGACATGCTCGACACCGCGCGCCTGCTGGCGGTCCAGCCGCCGCCGCGCGGCGGCCGGGTGGCCGTCGTCGGCAACTCCGGCGGACCGCAGGCGCTCGCCGCCGACGCCTGCGAGCGGCACGGTCTGCTCGTCCCCGAGTTGTCCCCGGTCACTTGCGGGCGTCTGCGCTCCCGGCTCCCGGCCTCGGCGGCCGTGACCAACCCCGTCGACCTCACCGCGGGCGGCACCGCGCGAGATCTGGCCTTCGCCGTCGAGACCGTGCTGGCCGACCCGGACGTCGACAACGTCCTGGTCGTCTATACCCCGCCGTTCGGCTCGGGGCTGGCCAGAACGCGCCGCGCCATCACCGCCGCGACCGCCGCGACCGTCAAACCTGTGATCGCGTGCATCGCGGGGCACGACGGCCTGCTGGACGGGCGTGTTCCCTGCTACGCCTTTCCCGAGCAGGCCGTGCGGGCGCTGCGCCACGCGGTGGACCACGCGTCGTGGTGCGCCGTGCCGCATGCCCCGCCCGCAGAGCCGCGGACGGCCGACACCGCCGCCGCACGCGCCATCGTCGAAACGGACCTGGCGCGCCATCCTGGCGGCCGATGGCTCGACCACGCCACCGCGGCCCGTCTGCTGAGCTGCTATGGCGTCCACGTCGTCGAATCGGCCGAGGTCGAGGGGCCGGACGGCGCGGCGGCGGGTGCCGAGGCGACGGGATTCCCGGTCGCGCTCAAGGCCACCGGGCCCGATCTGGTGCACAAAAGCGACGTCGGCGGGGTCCGTCTCGGCCTGGCCACGGCCGACGAGGTCCGCCGTGCCTACCGGGAGATGGCCGGCGCCATCGGACCGGCCATGACCGGCGCGATCGTTCAGCCGATGGCCGAGGCCGGCGTGGAGATGATCATCGGCGGTGTCGCGCACGAGTCCTTCGGTCCCCTGCTCATGGTCGGCATGGGCGGCGTCGCCGCCGAGCTCATGGCGGACCGCACCTTCCGGGTGCCGCCGCTGAACGAGGACGATCCGGCGGCGATGCTCGCCGAGCTGCGCTGCGCGCCGCTGCTGTCCGGCTACCGGGGACGTCCCGCCGTCGACGTCGCCGCGCTCCGAGAGCAGATCGTCGGCGTGGGGCGGCTGCTGGAAGACCTCCACCAGGTGGCCGAGCTCGACCTGAACCCGGTGATCGTCACCGCGTCCGGCGCGGCGGCCGTGGACGTGCGGATACGGCTGGCCCCGGCGGTCGCGCCGCCGTCGCCGTTCCGCAGGAGGCTGCGGTGAACGGGCCTGCTCTCCGGCTCACGGGCCCGGCCGGCGGCCTCCCGGGATCAGCCGCACCGCGGTGACCTTGTACTCCGGGCACGACGTCACGGTGTCGGCATGGCCCGAGGTGAGGGTGTTCACCCCGCTGGCGGGGAA
>NZ_JBIAZA010000067.1:0-10089 GCF_042898655.1 Streptosporangium sp. NPDC000396 | reverse complement strand
CTGCCCCGACGGCACGCACGGCGCACCAACAAGATCATAAGAACCCGAAGATCACCACATCGAAAATCTCTACGGTTCGAGGGTATTGCCAGGGCATTGGCGATCGACATCGCCAACGCCACCTTCGCCGCCCGCAGGCGGGCCATCTGGGGTGCCGGGTCGACCACCGTGGCTTCGGATTCCACCCATTTCGGCGCGTTCGACTCCAACCTGTTCACCGAGTACCACTCCCGCTACGGCGGCCGCGGCGTGCTGATCTACTGGCACGTCGAACGCAAGTCCATGGTGATCCATTCGCAGGTCATCAACTGCTCGGCCTCGGAGGTCGCCGCGATGGTCGACGGGGCGATGCACCACGGCACCGCGATGGACGTCGAGGCCAACTAAACCGACACTCATGGCCAGTCGATCATCGGGTTCGGCCTGACAAGGCTGCTCGGCTTCGACCTGCTGTCCCGGATCAAGGGCATCAACCGGGTCCGGCTGTATCGGCCCGGCCATACCGACCTCTACCCGCAGCTCGGGGCGGCGATGATGAGCCAGCCGATCCGCTGGGAGCTGATCGCCGACCAGTACGACCAGATGATCAAGTATGCGACCGCGATCCGTACCCGGTCCGCGCAGACCGCGGCGATCTTGCGGCGTTTCCAGCAGACCAACGTCATGCACCCGACCTACCAGGCGATGCAGGAGGTCGGCCGCGCCCAGCGCAGCATCTTCGTGGCCCGCTACCTACACGATCGACAGCTGCAGCGGGAAATCAACACCGGGCTGAACGTGTCCGAGTCGTGGAACGCCGGAAACTCGATCATCTACTTCGGCAAGGGCGGCGACATCCCGGCCAACCGCCGCGACGAGCAGGAGCTGTCCGTGCTGTGCCTGCGGGTGCTGCAGGCCGCCGTGGTCTACCTCAACACCCTGATGATCCAAGACGTGCTCGACGAGGACCTGGTCACCCTCAGCACCGATGACCAGCGCGGCCTGACGCCGCTGTTTTGGAGCAACATCGCCCCCTATGGCGAGGTCCGGCTGAACATGAACAACCGGCTCGCGCTCAGCGCCACCACACCACCGGCCGCAGGCAGCGATGATGACCCCGAACGTCCGCCCACCACGACCGAGGGACAGCCACGATGACCCGCACCCGCACCGGCGTCTACACCGAAGCGTTCCGCGAGCAGCACGCCACCTTCTTCACCGACGGCCTGGCCACCACCGCGGCGGCGGCCGCCGCCGGCGACTTCACCTGAGCTGCCACCGCGGCCGCCCGCCTCCGCGCCGACGGCGGCCACCTGCAGCACAGCGTCGTGCGTGACGGCCTGGCCGCCGGGCTGAACTGGTGGGCCCTGGGTGAAGCGCTGGCCATGCACCCCCAAGCCGCGTTCGAGGCCTACGCCAACCTGCTGGAGGGCACCCGCACCCCGGCTCAGCAGCGCCCGGCGCTGGCGGTGGTGTGCACCGCCGGCCTGGTGTGCGCCCATGACCTGGACAGCGATTACGGCATCGACCTCGACGACCTCGACCCGGCTCACAGCCTCACCACCGACCCCACCGTGGTACGGCTGCGTCAGGCCGCGAAGCTCCTCGGTGAGGAGGTCTGGATCGCGGTGAAACTGCCCGGCACCTACGAAGGCGATGACGGCCTGCCGGAAGGCGCCGCGGCCCGTCGCTGGACCAGCGTGGCGCTGTACCCGGACGAGCTGGCTGGCTGCGCGAGGCCCTGGCCCTCAACGCCGTCGACGACCCCGACGAGGAAGACGAACCGGAGCCGCTCGCCTGAGTGCTGACCGGGGGCGGTCAGCCGAAACCGCCCCCGGTCAGCTCTTGGCTGTCTCTTGTCCTCCCACCGCCCGCTCGACCGCCCGGTACACCGTCGAGCGG
Organism: Streptosporangium sp. NPDC000396; assembly: GCF_042898655.1. Lineage (NCBI taxonomy): Bacteria > Bacillati > Actinomycetota > Actinomycetes > Streptosporangiales > Streptosporangiaceae > Streptosporangium > Streptosporangium sp. NPDC000396. The sequence continues at coordinate 8,208 of NZ_JBIAZA010000067.1, read as the reverse complement.
GCCACCCCGAACAGCTCGGCCAGCTCAGCGCCGGTGTGCTCGCCAGCCTTGTGCAGCGCCATCAGGTGCGCTTCCTGCCACGGGTTCAGTTGGGGGCAGACAAGATAAGCGTCAAAGGGGCAACGACCAGTGCCACGCGGTCCGTTGTGCCGCTCGGCGAGGGCGGGTTTCGGCGATCTGCTGCTGAACGGTCCACGAGACCGAATCGGCGAGGGAGTCAGTGTGAAGGCGCTGACCTAGGGTGACGCCATTGAGTGACCGGACAGAGCTTATGTTCTGTCCCGTGGGCCGACTGTCGTTGCCCCTTTGACGCTTATCTTGTCTGCCCCCGAGTAGGCGTGGCGACCGCTTCCACCCTCACGTCCGGTCACGCGCAGCGACGACCACGGCAGGCGCCCAGCGCGCCTGCCGTGGTCGTCGGGATCATCCTCATGCACCTGCAGGTGGGCTCCGAGCTGGGGCACGCCACCCAACTGGGGAACTGGTACTTCGACACCCGCCCTGAGGCCCGGTGCACCATCGAGGCCTTCATCGCCGACGACCGGCGTTCGGCCAGTACCGCCTACTACTACCTCGACGACGACACCACCGCCCCGCACCTGGCAGGACCGGTCACCGTCGACCAGACGGCCCATCGCGGCGCCTGGGTCACCTTGGGCAGTTGGCCGGTTCCCGGGCCGGGACGGCTGACCCTCATCTTGGCCAATCAGCCCCATCAGGCCAATGACACCTCCACCGTGACCGCATCCGCGGCCCGCGCCACGTGCCACGTGCCACGTGCCACGTGCCACGTGCCACTGGAGTGGCGCTTAGCACATCAGCAGGGGCTCTTTGAACGGGCGGTTCACCAAGGCCAGGACGAGACGGAGACGATCAACCACCTCAAAGGAAACCTCGTGTGCTCCATACTGGTCCGCGGCGCTCTCTGCGGGGCAGTCCGGCTCTCACCAGGACAGCTCATCCTGAGCTACCGGCCGGTGGTCAGATCGTGGAGGCGGGCGGTGAGAAAGGCACGTTCTACGGCGTTCTCGGTGAGAAGGACCGCCTCCTCATAGGCCGCGCTGGCCTCCGCGACGCGCCCGAGGCGGGCCAGGAACGCGCCGCGCGAGGAGGCGGCGTAGGCGTACCCGGCGAGTTGCGGCTCGGCGGCCAGCGCGTCGAGCGTGGCCAGGCCGGCGGCGGGGCCACGGGCGAACCCCACGGCGACCGCGCGGTTGAGCGCGACCACGGGAGAGGGCCACAGCCGTACCAGCAGGTCGTACAGCGCCACAATCTCGGCCCAGTCGGTGTCCTGCCAGGCGGCGGCCTCGGCGTGTACGGCCGCGATGGCGGCCATCAGTGCGAAGCGGCCCGGTGGCCGGTGCCGCAAGGCGTGCCTGACCAATGCGACGCCCTCGTCGATGGAGCGTCGGTCCCACCGCGATCTGTCCTGCTCGGACAGGAGGAGCAGACGTCCGTCCGCGCCTGTCCGGGCATCACGGCGGGCATCGGTGAGCAGGATGAGAGCCAGCAGACCCGCAACGCCCGCGTCGTCGGGCAGCAGCGTACGCAGCAGGCGGGCCAGTTCGAGCGAGCGTTCGACGAGGTCCCGGCGGATCAGCTCCACCCCTGCCGGAGCGGTGTGCCCAGTGGTGAACAGCAGGTGCACAACGGTGAGGACAGCATCCACGCGAGCCGGCAACTCGTCCGTTGCGGGCACGCGGTAGGGGATGGCGGCCGCGGCGATCTTCTTCTTGGCCCGGGTGATCCGCGCCGCCATCGTGGCCTCGCTGATCAGGAAGGCGCGCGCCACCTCGGCCGTGGTGAGCCCGCACAGCAACCGCAGCGTGAGCGCCACCTGCGCCTCGACGGACAGCGCAGGATGGCAGCAGGTGAAGATAAGCCGCAGCCGGTCATCGGGGATGGCCGGGTCGTCGCCGCCTCCCGGCCCCGGCTCGGTCTGCTCAGTGAGCAGGTACGGCAGGCGGCGCCGCATCGTCGCCTCCCGGCGCAGCAGTTCCAGTGCTCGCCGCCGGGCGACCGTGGTCAGCCATGCCCCGGGCTTGGCCGGCACGCCACGCTGGGACCATGCGGCCAAGGCCTGCGCGTAGGCGTCCTGCACGCACTCCTCGGCCAAATCCAGGTCCCGCGTGACGCGCACGGTCGCGGCGAGCACGAAGGCCCACTCGCGGCGGTGCGCGTCGGCCACCGCGGCGGCAACCGAGGCGCCGTCGGACCACCGGGTGCCCCGTCCGGCCTCGTCACGGTCGCGCCCAGCGGCGTACATCAATCGAACACCCGGATGGGCCGCACTTCGACCCCACCGAAGGGTGTCGGCACACGCTTGGCCACCGCCAGCGCCTCGTCCAGGTGCGCGACCTCGATCAGGTAGTAGCCGGCCAGAACCTCCTTGGTCTCGGCGAACGCGCCGTCGGTGATGGTGAACCCGCCGGAGGAGTCCGGCCGGATCGACGTCGCGGTGTCAGCCCCCCGAAGAGCCTGACCGCCGCGGATGACCGCGGCGTTGGCGGCGCCGAACTCCTCGTGCGCCTTCGGCAGCCGCTCGAACTCCTCCGGGCTCGCCGCTGCCCGTACGGCCTCATCGTCGTAGATCAGAATCAGGTACTGCGGCATGACGCATCCTTCCTTCATTCGACCATGGACCCGATACCGGTCCCTCATCAATCCGATGGATGACATCCGCCGAAATCGACAGCCCGGCCCAACTGCACCCGTCCTCACATGGCTCAGCCCCTGACCGCTCCAGCAGCACACTCGAAGGCTCACCGAAGGGCCGAGCACATGTCACCGCGGCATGGAGTACGGAACCGAAACGCGCCGAGCTGTCGGTCGGGGCACTCTCTCGCACGGTTTTGTCGGTGTCGTCCGCCAGCCTTATGCCGTCACAGGGGTGTTGTCGCGCCTACCTCAAGGGTTTCGGCATCGACGGAAATCAGGATCGCCCAGGCGGCGACGGGGCGAAGGGCCTGTGCCGGGAGGTGTGCACGGCCGCGAAGCCGTGCCTGAGCATCTCCTCCTCATACAGCGCCTTGGCTGCGGCGAGCGGCACACGCCCGGTGGCTGCCTCCGTGAGCGCGATCGTGAGCAGGCGGGCGTCGCGCAGGGCGGTGTTGGCTCCGTCGCCGCGCCCGGGCGACATGGTGTGGATCGCGTCGCCCATCAGGGTGACACCCGGATCGTCCCACGGCTCGACGGGGAGTGCGCTGCGCATCCGTACCGGGAAGACGGTGGTGGCCTCGGCCACGATGCGGCGCGGTGCCGGATGCCAGCGCGCGACCAGGTCGCGTGCGAGGCGGTGCGGGTCCTCGGCCGTCTCCCAGCCGTGGGGAAGGTCGCCGAGGGTCCAGGTGAAGTAGTCGCCGGGACGGCAGGTGGCGACGGCCATGGCGGGACCGCCAGGCTCCATGACCCGGTTGAACGTGTCGACGAGAGAGTCGGGCACCCAGTCGAGCGTGTCGAAGGGGGTGACCCCGTAGAGGCATGTCCCGAGATCTTCGAGTCCGGCCTCCGGCACGAGTCGCCGGCGGATCGCGGAGTTCGTGCCGTCGGCGCCCACGATGAGATCGCCGTCCGCCGTGGTGCCGTCGGCGAAGTGGGCGGTCGATCCGGTGTATCCGGTGCAGGTCTTGTCGAAGCGGATGTCGAGCCCGGTCAGCAGAAACTCGCGCAGGACGAGCCTCGGGATGCCGAAGTGGCCGTCGACCGGTGGGATCGGCTTGCTGAACTTGGGGACCAGCAGGTGGTCCATGAACGTCATCCGGGTGGCGGGTCTGATCGCGCTTGCCAGGCAGCGCTCGTACAGATCCTCGGGCAGGCACGCGCGCAGCGCGGTGGTGCCTTCGTCCTTGATCGTTATCCGCCAGCCCTGACTGCGGAAGTGCGTGGACGCATCACGGTCGTAGACGGTCGCGCTGATGCCGCTCTTCTTGAGGCCCTGGGCCAGACAGAGTCCACCGATGCCACCCCCAATGATCACGATATGCATGGTTCGACATTAGCTGTCATGACAATTACTGTCTAGACATGGAACATTTTGGTGAAGGCGTGCCGTCGCTAATTCCGCAGCTCGCCAAGGAACTGCGCACAGCCTTGGAAGGTCAGCTGGCGCCGCTGGGGATCACCACTCAGCAGGGCGCGGTGCTGATGCGGGTGGCGCTGGGCGAACGAAGTCCCAACCAACTCGCCCACCTGGTCGGAACCGACACGGCAGGCATGACGCGGCTGATCGACCGGCTGGCGGCCAAGGGCCTCGTGGCACGCGTCAGGCACCCGGAGGACCGGAGATCTGTTCTCATCGAGCCCACCGAGGCGGGCCTGGCGCTGCTGCCCTCTGTCTTCCCGATCTTCGGCGGCGTAGGCGGGCGACTGCTCGCCGGATTCTCCGCCGACGAGCGGGATCAGGCGAGCGCTCTGCTAAGGAGGATGCTCGACAATCTCGTGACCCACTCGGCCGAAGGTGACGTCCAGGGGGCATGGCCCGGCGAATAGCGGCCCTGGTCGGGGTGCCACCGGAATACGGCGGAAACGGGCCGCGTCCGTCGGAGACCGCAGGTCAGGCGGTGGGAGCGGAAGCCGGGTTTCGGCTGTGGATGGTGGTGCCCGGCGTAGGTCCGGATTGGCTCCCGTAGTAGCCCCACTGCGCTGACCTGGGAATACGCCGCTCAGGGAACGGGATAGAGCCAAGGTTCTGCCCGATCCGCCCCAATAACGATCATGTAGCGTCCGGTCGGATGCGGGCTCCGGGCGGCTGGAATGGAGGACATGCCGTTACTACCGCGTCGCCTTTCCTCCCGAGCTGATGTTTCTGTCGTTGCGGTGGAGGTGGTGGTTCCGCCGCAGTTGCGCACTCCCCGGCCGGCCGCGTGGTGGATCGTGCCGGTCACGCTGCTGGTGGGCAGCGTGGTCGGCGGGCTGGCCTGGCTGCTGCTGGCCGCCGGGTGGAGCGTGGCCGAGGCCACCGCCCGCCAGGGCGCGATCCAGACCGCGCTGGCGGCCGGCGCCGGGGTCGGTGCGGCTGTCACGCTGATGCTGGCCTTCCGCCGCCAACGCCACCAGGAGCACGCCGCGCACGTCACCGCCTACCTCGCCGAACGCAACGCCGCGCTGGCCGAGCAGGTGGCAGACAACACCAAGCACGACGCCACCGAGCGCCGGGTGACCGATCTGTACACCAAGGCCGCCGAGCAGCTCGGCCACGATAAGGCCGCCGTGCGGCTAGCTGGCCTGTACGCGCTGGAGCGCCTGGCCCAGGACAACCCCGGGCATCGGCAGACCATCGTGAACGTGATCTGCGCCTACCTGCGCATGCCGTACACCCCGCCCGAACCCGCGCCCGCCCCTGACCCCGGGCGGGACCGCAAGGAGGCGCTGCGGGCGGCCCGGCGCCGCTACCAGGCCGCCCGCACCGGCCTCACCCTGCCCGCCGAACCCGCACTGCGGCAGGAGAGCGGCGACCGGGAGGGCGAGCTGCAGGTGCGCCTCACCGCCCAGCGCATCCTCAGGCTCCACCTGTACGACGACCGCCCCGCAGACCAGCGCTCCATCTTCCCGGCCGCACCGGCCTTCTGGGAGGGGATGAGCCTGGACCTGACCGGCGCCACCCTCATCGACTTCCGCCTGTTCTGCGGCCACGTCACCGACGCCGTCTTCGACAAGGCGACCTTCCACGGGACCGCCCGGTTCGACAAGGCGACCTTCCAATGGCGCGCCCAGTTCGCCGAGGCGACCTTCCACCGGACCGCCTTGTTCAACGAGGCAACCTTCCACCGGACCGCCTGGTTCGCCGAGGCGACCTTCCAAGAGGAGGCCTGGTTCGCCGAGGCGACCTTCCACGGGACCGCCCGGTTCGACAAGGCGACCTTCACCAAGACCGCCCGGTTCGACGAGGCGACCTTCCAATGGCCCCCCCGGTTCGACGAGGCGACCTTCCAAGAGGAGGCCTGGTTCGACAAGGCGACCTTCACCAAGACCGCCCAGTTCACCGGGGCGACCTTCCATGAGGCCGCTCGGTTCGGCGGGGCTGCGGTGGTCGATCCAGCGGCCGATCATGTGTGGCCGGACGGGTGGCGGCTGGAGACGACACCCGAGGGGACCGGCCGCCTGATCCGAGAGGAGACAGACAGCGGCCCGGCCCAGGATGCCTGACCGGAGGCGGCGGCAAGCCAGCGGTGACGCCTCCGCGCCCTATACCCGGCAGTGCCTTGGTTCTGTCCGGTCAGCGTCCCAGCGCGGCCCGTTTCCGCCGTATTCGTGGACCGCCGCATATCGCATCTGATGCGAATTGGCGACACCTCGTGCCCGACGACTCGAACTTGGCGAAGGGGCTGCTGCGTGCGCCGTTTCGGCCGACTGCACTCTATCCATCCGAGCGCAGTTTGAGGCAGGTGAGGTGGCAGGGATCCGTGCGCTGAGCTGGGATGCTAGACAGCCGTTCGCGTTGGATGCGAATATTTCGCATCCAACGCGAACGACGGAGAGTGACGGTGTCGAGGACGAACGACCGGCTTCCGGGTGCCGCTTGGCTGCAGTTGGCCGATGGGGTGGCGTTGCTGCATCCCCAGGAGCAGGTGTTCGAGGCGATGGTGGACGGCTGGCGCAATCAGCAGCTGGCCAGGAATCTCGCCCTCTCGACGATCGACAAACGGATCGGCCGCCTTCGCGCCTTTCTCCGGCATACCGAGGCATTCCCGTGGCAGTGGACGGCCCAGCACGCCGACGAATGGTTCGGTGACCTGCGCTCGGTGCACGGCTGCGCGCACTCGACGCTGCGCTCCTACCAGGACGCGTTGCGTTCCTTCTGCCAGTACGTCATCGATCCGGCCTACGGCTGGGCAGACCTCTGCCAGGAGCGCTTCGGCACGCATCCGATCCAGATCGTGCACGAAGGTAACTCCGCGATCCATGTCCAAGAAGTCGAGTCCCGGCCCGAGAAACGGGCCTTCACCATCGATGAACTGCAGGACTTCTTCGACCATGCCGATGAGCAGGTGACCAGGGCTCGCGACCGGGGCCGCAAGGGCTGGTTGCCGGCCTTCCGGGACGCCACCTTGTTCAAGGTCGCCTACAGCTACGGCCTGCGGCGCAACGAGACCCGCATGCTCGACGTCGTCGACCTCGGCCGCAACCCGCACGCCCCCGAGTTCGGCGACCACGGCCTGGCGCACATCCGATACGGCAAGGCGAAGAAGGGCTCGCCCCCCAAACGACGCAGCGTCGCCACCGTCTGGCCCTGGACGGCGGAGGTCTTGGAAGAGTGGATCACCGAGTTCCGGCCGCAGCTGGCGACGCCGGGCAGCCCGGCGCTCTGGCCGTCCGAACGCGGCGCCAGGATCGGGCTGCAGCGCATCAACTCCCGCTTCGCCGCTTACCGGGACGCGCTCGGCCTCGATCCCGGCTTGGACTTCCACGGGCTGAGACGCTCCTACGTCACCCACCTCATCGAGGCGGGCCGAGACCCGCTGTTCGTCCAGTTCCAGTGCGGCCACGAGCACGCCAGCACCACATCCCTCTACACCTGCGTCTCCTCCGACTTCCGCACCCGCACCCTGCGCCGGGCCCTGGACGAGACCATCGCCGCCGCCCTCGAACCCGCCAGGAGATCCCGATGAAACGCCAGGTCAGCTATCAATGGCGACTGCGCGAGGTCATGGCCGCCCACGGCATGTTCACCATCAGCGACCTGGTCCCGCTGCTGGCCGAGCGCGGCATCGACCTGTCGGTCTCCCAGGTGCACCGGCTGGCCACCGGCGTCCCGGAACGGCTCTCGCTGCCGGTGCTCGCCGCGCTCTGCGACATCTTCACCTGCACCCCGGCCGACTTCATCGCCACCAAGGCCGAGAACGCCGTCATCCGCAAGACCGCCACCGATGACGGCCCGGTGAACCTCAACGCCAGGCGCCCCACCCGCGCCCGCCTTCGTCCCGAGGCATGAACATGCCGCCGCTGGCCTGCGACAACTGCGGCACGGAAGGCCGCAGATACCGGCGCAGGCTCTGCGGCTCCTGCGCTCTGTCCGCCGATCTGCGTCTCGTCCTGGACAACGGGGACGGCGGCATCCGGCCCGAACTGCTGCCCTTCTTCGAGGGTTTTCGCACAATGGCCAACCCCAGGGCGGGCATCCAATGGATTCACCGCCCGCACGGTCACCAGATGCTCCAGACACTGGCCGACCCGGCAACGCCCATCACCCACGAGACGCTGGATGAGATG
>NZ_JBIAZA010000066.1:0-10310 GCF_042898655.1 Streptosporangium sp. NPDC000396 | reverse complement strand
CCCCGTCCTTGAAGTCCTGATCGAACTTCCGTCGCGTCTCTGCCATCGCCGTCCCCCTTTAAGGCGATGTCTCTACGTTACGAGGGGAAGCCCAACCAGGGCGAAAAAGAGCAGCAGTTCGCCATCGCCCTGGCCCTCTGCGCCCAGGCCAACGCCACCCTCGCGGTAGCCGCCGCGCTGGAGAAGGCGGCTGATGCCATCGCCAACGCAAGCGAACGGTGAAGACCCGCGGGGTTCCACCTGTGCTCGTCGGTCCTCGCCCCAACGGGGCCCACGACGAGCCACGGCCGACGCTGCCTGTGCTCGTCGGTCCTCGCCCCAACGGGGCCCACGACGAGCCACGGCCGACGCTGATCGTGGACATGTGACGTCCGCGGCGGCCGTCGAACGCGTCTTCGACCGGTAATACTGGAGATCCTGATCCGCAAGCCCGGCGCGCTACCGGGCGCGACCGCTCTGGACCAGGCCCGCGCGGCTGGCAAGTTCACCCGGTCCACGACTCCTGGTGGGCGGCCGCCTGCAAGGCCCACGACGACCGGGACGGCACCCGCGCCCTGATCGAGATCCTGCTACTGGCCCGCCATATCCCCACCGAGCATCTGGTGACCGGCCTGGCCGCCGCACTGAATGCAGGCGCCCTCACCGCCGACGCCGTCGCCTTGGAGGCCCGGAAGGCAGCCGAGGACGACGAGCAGCACGAATCTCCAGAGCCCGAGCAGCCCAACGAAGGCGAGGGCGCGAAGGTGACCTTCCTGACCGAACGGCGCCTGGCCCACCTTCCCCGAGACACCAGACCGCTGCCCTCGGTGGCGGTCTATGACCAGCTCCTCAAACGCGCTCGACCGGCTGGCGAGCGTCCTGCCCAGGAAGGAAGCTCATGACCAGCACCCGTCTCCGCGGCATGACCGAGCAGGCCGCCCAGGCCTCCATCGACCAGGCTTGCCGGATGCTCCGTCTGCCCAGCATCCGCGCCGCGTTCCCCGACCTCGCCGAGTCCGCCGCCCGCGACCAGATGTCCTACCTGGGATTCCTCGCCGAACTCCTGCTGACCGAGTGCGACGACCGCGCCCGCCGCCGCTCCGGACGCCGCATCAAAGCAGCCCAGTTCCCCCGCGACAAATCGCTGCGCGCCTTCGACTTCGACGCCAACCCCAACATCGACCCCGCCACCATCAACACCCTCGCCACCTGCGACTGGGTCAAGAAGGGCCAGCCCTCTGCCTGATCGGCGACTCAGGAACCGGCAAGTCCCACCTCCTCATCGCGCTCGGCACCGAGGCCGCGATGAAGGGCTACCGGGTCCGCTACACCCTCGCGACCAAGCTGGTGAACGAACTCGTCGAAGCCGCCGATGAGAAGGTCCTGGCCAAGACCGTCGCCCGCTACGGGCGGGTTGACCTTCTCTGCATTGACGAGCTCGGCTACATGGAACTCGACCGTCACGGCGCCGAACTCCTCTTCCAGGTTCTGACTGAGAGGGAGGAGAAGAACAGCGTCGCCATCGCGAGCAACGAGTCGTTCTCTGGCTGGACCCGCACTTTCACCGACCCTCGGCTCTGCGCCGCGATCGTCGACCGGCTCACCTTCGCCGGCAACATCATCGAGACCGGCACCGACTCCTACCGCCTCGCCCAAACCAAAGCGCGCGCCGAGCAGGCCGCCAGCTAATCCGGGCCGTCATCGGGCGGCAGGAGCCCGCACGCGCTGGTGATATCACCGGTTTCGATGAGATCCCGGATGGCGTCGGCCATCGTGACGAAGCCGGGCTCGCGGATCACGACCAGGTCGGTGCAGTAGAAGTAACGGCCACTCAAGCATTCGCCGGACTCCTGCCACCGGGCCATGATCTCGGTGATCACCGAGGGATGCATGAAGGTCGCGTATCGGCGAGTACCGTCTGGCAGCTCGATCGTCGCGTCAGCCTCACGAGCCGACGCGGGATCCATGCCTTGCCTTCCCAGCGAGGGATTACGAGCTCAAAGGCCGGATCGACGACCCTGAAGAAAGCCCCATCGACCTTGATCTCCGTCACCCGCCCGATGATAGGTCCCCACCCGCCGCCTGTCCTGGTGCTCAAATCCATCAACACAAACGGGCGCAACGATCACCAGATGGTGCTCGGGCGGACCAACATGTGGTGCTCTCCGAGACCTTCATAGCCACCCACAGGTTCGCCGTCGACGGCACCTGGATCCGCCGCCACACCACCGGGCGGACCTCCCGCAGGGTGACCTTGAGCTGGTGGATGGTACCCATGGGTGGCCCTGTCCCTTCGAGGTGTCCGGCGGCGACGGGCGTCACGGTAACGTCAGCCCGCGCCGACCGGGACGCCCTTATCGGGACTCCCGCCGCATCGTGACCTACGTCAACGACGGCCAACCGCGGACGGCTTAGCGTACGTTTTCGTTCCGCTGGTCGCGCGGGTGGCCGTCGCTTGGTCGAGGCTGAAACGCCCACCAAGCGTTAGGCGGCCCGTGCGAGCCGGTCCAGCGTGCGCTTCAGGGCCGACTCACCGCGCGTGAATACCGACTGCGGGTCCACCCCTGCCGGGCACTGCCATCGCAGATAGACGGCGACCGCACCTTTCCGTACGGCTACCGCCACATGAGCATAAGAGTCGCGATAGCCGGATGTGGCGGTCACCTTCGGATGACGCGCGGCGAACCGCTCAACCTCCCCCGTCCACTCCCCGTGCCGGAAGGCCGTGACCGACGGCGCGATGCCTTTCGCGTTGGTTTGCTCGCTGTGGACGAACCCCGGGTCGGAGTATCCGCAAGGGTCCGGCGGCAGGGGGCCCATCGGGTCATCGTGCAGCCAGGCCCGCCGTACCTGCTCGGCCTGCTGCTCGTCACGGGCCAAAGACACCATCTCGTGCACGGCGACCTCGCCGAGCAGCGAGCGCTCCACGGAGGGTACGAAGCTCGGAAGGTGCTCCCTGGACACCACGGTGCTGCAGGACATGTCGTTGTTCATCGATGGCCCCTCCCCCTGCTCCCGGAACTGGCGCGGCTTGCCGGGTTCCGGCCAGACCTTCATCTGCTTGCCGTAAACGCCGGGATCGGGCAGAGCACGGACCACCCGGGCCGTTTGGTCCTGAGCACGCGGTCCTGTCACGGAACCATCGGCCACGGCCAGCACGGACTCGGAGACCTTCAGCCCCGTCTCGGCCCAATCGCTGTCGGGAGACCCGAAGCTGCCGCGGATCTCCCACCCCAGGTCGACGACCCACGCGCCCTTGTTCACCACCAACTGCCCTGTGGTGAACGGCTTGTAGAAGAACGAGTCATCGGTGTCGCGCCCGCTCCGCCCGCTGGTGACGACCTGCACGCCCAACCAGCCGCCACGGTTGAAGGCGGACACGGTCGTCTTCCCCTCCATCCCCTCACCCACGCCGCCGATCGCCGGGCCCGCGCAGCCACGAGCCACCCCTGCGGCCTGGGCCACCAAGCGAGCCGCCTGCGCCGTGTCGGGCATCAGCATGAACCGCGCGTGGACGGGCGGGTCAGTCTTCAGATGAGCGACCAAGGCGGGAAATGCCTGCGGCTCGGCGGGTTCCCTGGTGCCAAGCGTGTTCAGGCAAAGCTGGAAAACATCACCCACTGCGGGGAAGGGCGTCTGCCCACGCAGCTCGAACTCGCGCAACTGGTGTGCGACCTCCTCAGGCGAGCGGGCGGGCTTGGTGAAACGCGGCGGTTCCACCGAGACACCGCACCCGGTCAGCACCAGCACGATGACGGTAAGCAAGATCCGGCTCATACCGATGAGATGGAGTCCGCCGGCCGAAAGTTCACGCCAAGCAGCGATGTCAAGCGTCGACGTACGTCCCGAACATCCCGTCTGAGATCAGTTAAGGCGGACGCTACCCTTCACAAAGGGGTCCCGGTAGTAACGGCAGAAACAACGGATATGCAGGTCAGCGGTCCGTTTTCCAAACTGTGCTCGAAGGTTCTTGCAGGGGCTTCAACCTGCGTATCCGTTGGAAATTTCTTCATTGCTACTGGGACCTCCAGACGCGGCGGGGAGGCCGTGCTGATCGACGGCACCCTCATCCCCACCCGCCGCCGCACCGGCAAGGACAACCGCAAGAACTATTCGGGGAAGCACAAGCGCCACGGCCTGCACTTCCTCGCGCTCACCGACGAACGCGGACGCCTGATCTGGATCTCCGCCGCGAGGCCCAGGCGCACCCACGACATCACCGCCGCCCGCCACGACCACATCGTCGAGCACCTGAAAGCCGCCGGCCGCGCCCCCGTCGAGCACGGCTTCGCGCACCTGAAGACCTGGCGCATCCTCACCAAACTCCGCACGAGCCCCGCCCGCGCCACCAACCTGCTCCGCGCCATGCTCGTCCTGACGAACCTCGAACTCGACCGCTGACAGACGATCAAGACCGAAGACAGCCGCCCACGACCAGCACGAGCACCCCACGAACCCCGCCACACCAGCAGCCGCACCAGCGAAAACCAAGATGGTGGATCTTCAGTGAAGATCCGACTGGACCTCGGTCAGTCGATGCCTTCGACGATGCGGAAGTCGCGCTCGACGCCGTCGGAGAGGACGACCAGCGCCTCCTGGTAGGCCGCACTCTCGTGCGCCGCGACGGCCTGCTCGAAGCTGTCGAACTCGATCAGGACGACGCGCTCGGCGATTCCGGCGTCATGCGCCACGACCCGACCGCCACGGACGAGGACCCGACCGCCCCCGGCCTTGACGGCCGGACGGGCCAGCTTGTTGTAAGCAGCCAGCTTCTCAGGGTCTGAAATGGTGCGGTAGACGCTGACCCAGTAGCCCTTGGGCATGGAACCTCCAGTGTTGGATGAGTGCATCTGACTTACGGGTTGGTCTCGGACGAGCGTCGGCGGGCGAGAGCGAGGCTTGTCAGCGTCGTGATCGCCATGGCGCCGATGCCGACCAGCGCCGCGGTGGTGTAGGCGCTGTCGTCGGGGAAGAGGTGGCCGGGGCCGGTGCCCGCGGCGAGGATCAGGCCGCCGATGGCGCTGCCCAGGGAGTACCCGACGCTGCGGACGACGTAGTTGAAGCTCATGGCGCTCGACGTCTCGTTCTTGGGGGTGACGGCCAGGATGACGCCGGGCATCGCGGCCGAGAAGCCGCCGACGCCGAAGCCGAGCACGCCCATCGCCGCGAACAGTTCGGCCAGGTCCGACCGGGCCGCCGCGAACAGGGCGAACCCGCCGCCGACCACGACGGCGCTGCCGGCCAGGAGCAGGGGGTCGGCGATCCGCGTCCGGACCCGCGGCGTGAGCTTGCCGGCGACGAACCCCAGCACCGAGAACGGGATGAGGACCAGCCCGGCGACGAAGGTCGTCAGCCCGAAGCCGTAGCCGGCGCCGTGCGGCGTCTGCGCGTACCGGGTGATGAGCGTGAGCAGGAGGTACATGCCGATCCCGCCGACGAACATGGCGAGGTTCGCCCCGGCGACCGCCGGGTGCCGCACCGCCCGCACATCGACCAGGGGCGTCGTGCTGCGCAGCTCGATGACGGCCCAGACGCAGATCAGCACCACCGCGACGACGGCGAGGCCCGCCGCCACGGCGAGGTGCCGGCTCCACAGATTCCGTTCGCCGGCGAGGAACAGCACCAGGAGCAGCGCAGCGGCCAGGACGACCGTGCCTGCCACGTCCACGTGGGCGGAGCGGCCTTCGGGGGCTTCGGGCATGGAGCGCCACGCGGTCAGGAGGGCGGCGGCGGTGACGACCAGGCCGAGGCCGTAGGCGGCCCGTACCCCGCCGAGCTCGGCGAGCAGTGCGGCCAGTGGGTAGCCGACGCCGGCCCCGATGATCGAGACCACCGAGATCAGGGCGATCACGGCCGCGCTGCGCTCCTCGGGGAGGTGGTCCCGGGCCACGCCCATCATCAGCGCCGTCAGCCCGAGCCCGACGCCCTGGGCCGCCCTGCCGGCCAGCAGCCACGCGAACGGCAGCGGCAGCACGGTGAGCGCGCTGCCGGCGACGACGACCGCCAGCGTGGCGAGGATCGTGGCCCGCCGGTGCGGGCCGGCTCCGAGCCGGCCCAGGACCGGCGTGGCGACGGCGCCGCTGAGCAGCGCGACGGTCAGCGTCCACTGCGCGCTGCCGAGCGAGACGTGGAACGAGGTCGCCACGCTGGTGATGAGCGGCGTCCCGAGGCTGGCGACCGCCGCCACGACCAGAGCGATGAACATCAGGGCGGGGACCAGCAGCCGCGCCTCGGAACGCGCCACCGGGAATGCCTTCACCGCGACCCCGCCGACCGGCTGCCCGGTCACTGCTTCGGCCCTTCGCGGTCCTGGCTTTCGAGCTCTGCCAGATGCTTCAGCGCCGGAAGGGCCGCCACCAGCGCCTCGACCTCGTCGCCGGTGAGCTCGCCGATCAACCGCTCGAACGCGTGGACGCCCGCCTGGCGCCGCGTCCGGACATAGGAGGCGCCGGCCTCGGTCAGGCACACCAGCGTGACCCGCTTGTCGGACGCGTCGCCCCGCCGCTCGACCAGGCCGGACTCCTCCATCACCCGGACCAGGGCGGTCATCGCGGGCTGGGTGACACCCTCGACCGCGGCCAGATCGGTGATGCGCCGCGGGCCGGTCCGGTCCAGGGTGGCCAGGGTGGCGGCGGACGTCAGGCTCATGTCCCGGGGCAGGCGTCTCGCGGCCCTGGTGGCCAGGCCGTAGAGGGCTGCCCCGATGGCGGCGGACGCGCCAGGAGCGGTGTCTTGACGACTCACGCTCGAAGCATAGCATTTTTATATTCATAGTTTATGGAAATGCTTTGGCGAGTTCCGCCCTTCTGGACACTCTCAGAGCACCGACCCCAGGCCTGGACTGGTCCAACCCGAACCTGGCGCAGCTGACGAACCCACGATCGGTCGCGGCCGCCGAGCGGGATCTCGTCGTCGCCCTGCACGACAAGATCGTGGATGCGGGCGACATTCGTCACCCACACGGCCGCCGTCCGCTCTCGCGCCCGATGCGACGTCGACGGAATCGTCTTGTTCGACGGGGACGTACGCCCTGTCCGGGTCGGGCCCGACGAGCCCTGTGACGCCGTCATCGTCGAAGTCCAGGCGTGCTTGGAGAAACGATCTCCAAAGAGCAGCGCGACGACAGCTTGATCCACAGCGCTAACCCCGATGGCGAGTGGGGGCGCAATCGGCTGACTCCGCCCCCATCGGCGGATCCAATCAGAACCCGGCCCCGACCTGCATCGATGAGCCGTCTATCCAATCAGATCCGACCCACAATTCCGCCCCCCCCTTTCGCCCCCTACGATGGCGGCTGAAGGCCGTCGGCCACCTGTCCGCCAGTCCGGGGGAAGGGACACGCTCCGAAATGGCCGACCGCATCTACCTGCGGCACTCCACCGACAAACAGACCGACGCCCGTCAACGCCACGCCTTGGCCGCCCTGCGGGCCTCCGGCGCGCCCGTCTACGAGGACCCCGCCACCTCCAGCCGGCAGCTCTCCCTGGACCGGGCCGGGTTCACCGAGCTCCTGCATGAGGCCGCCGTCGGCGACACCATTCGCGTCGCCGACGCCGCCCGCCTGTTCCGCTCGGTCGCCGACATTCTCGCCCTGCGCCCCGTCCTGATCCGCCGGGGCCTGCACCTCCGCGTCGAATCCGGGCTGCTGTCAGGCATCGACCTGGCCTCAGACGACCCTGGCACCAAGATGATGGTCTCCGTCCTGACCGCCGTACTCGAATTCCAGCGTGACATGATCAGCGAGAACACCCGCGAAGGCGTCGCCGCCGCCCAAGCCTCCGGCAAGACCCTCGGCCGACCTGCCGCCCTCGACCCGGGCAAGGCCGCCGACGTCGTCACCGCCTACCAGGAAGGCGCCGCCATCAAAGCCCTCGCCCGCCAGCACCAGGTCGCACCCAAGACCATCCGCCGCATCCTCGACAACGCCCAAGCGCGCCAGTTCCCCGACCAGCTCGACACCCTCCCGCCCCTGAATGGCGACAAGCCCCACCCCGAAGCCGACCCGTAAACGACACTCGACCTACCCGGCCTGCTCGCCGACCACCTGCGCACCGCCGGCGACGACGCCGTTCGTCAAGCCATCAACAACGGAAGAACCATCCGCCGAGGCCAGGGCCGCTCCGTTCGCATCATCGCGCCGCCCTCGCCGCCGACACCGCCGGACCAGCCGAACGCAAAGCCCACCGGGTCTACGCCATCCGGATCAAAACCGCCGAACAGCAGCCAACACCAGGCAACTCACCCACACACCCACATCAGGGCCTACCAAAATCATTCTCAGCGCCAACCGCTGGTCCTGGATTCCTCAACCCCGGACTCCAAGGTGGGAGTCGACGACTGTCCCTTTCTCCCGTACCTGGTACCGCCTGAGGGGCGACATGTTCACCGCCACCATGCGCCGCGAGCGTTGAACGCCCGCCCGGTCAGCCGCCGGGCTTGGTGAACTCTAGGCCGTCGAACCGGAACACCGTGACGCGGCCGGGGTAGTCGCCGACCGCCAGCAGCTGGCCATCGGCGGAGAACTCAACCGTGCGGTAATAGAGTGATGGCTCGCCGGGTACAACGAAGCACGGCTCCAGCGGCTGTCCGGTCGCGGCGTCATAAACGATGACCGGACCTTGGATGCGGGCGCCGGCGAGCCGGGTGCCGTTGGGTGACAGCGCGACGTCAGCCAACCTGTCTTCGATCGTCCAGCACAAGGCACCGGATTCCACCGAGACGCCGCAGCATCCCAACGTCTCACCGCTCGCGACAAGAAGCTGCTCGGTCCGGTCGAACATCAGCTTGCCGAGCCCACGGGCATTATCGGCTCTCGTCGGGAAGGGGTACGGGGCACCGAGCACTCGCTGGCCGGTGTCGACATCCCAGATCTCGAGGTCGTACTCCGTATCGCGGTTGTCCGGGTGGTGGATGAGGCCGACGAGCCGGCCCGACGGAGACAGGGCGGCGGCGCCGGTCCGCGAGGGCTCGCCCGCCGGAAGATCGAGGCACGAATGGCCATCCGGGCCCAGCACGCGCAACGTGTGATCGTCGGACACCAGTATCCGGCCAGCGACGGCGTCCCGCCCCAAGCGGGTGCGGGGCAGGCGCTGAACGTGACCGGTGGCGAGTGCCACCGTGTGGCTCGTGTCCCCCCCGCTGCTTGTGTTCCGGACGGTGAACGTCAGGTGTGATCCGTCCGGTTCGAACGCCATGTCATGGACCGCTGAGTTCCGCGACGCATCGGCGTACACCACCCGGCGGGCACCGGTCCGTAAGTCGACGGTCTGCACCTCGGAGCCGAGCTGCAGCCTGACCCGGTCAGGAATGCCGCGGGCGACCGCGAGGGTGCCGCCGTCCGGGTGCAGGGCGAACGCGACGATCCCGTTGGTCGCCGGCGTCGCGCACTGGACGACGACGTCGCCCGGCTCGGTCGCGGCGACGTCACGCAGCACGGCGTACCCGTCACGCATCTTCTCGGTGACGATCTTCTCCAGGGCCTCGCGTGCCGCGCGCTCGCTGCCGAACGACTTCATGCGCTCCTGAGGCTTCCCGGCACCGGTCCACCAGCTCCGGTGCAGCTCGACCCCGTCGGCCCGGAGCTCCAGATATTTGGGCTTCGAGGTTCCGGGATGGGTCAGGAGAATCCGCTCACGATTCATAAGGGGCAGCGTAGAGATCTCCACCGTCAGAAATCATCAGCGCGTACGGCGGGGCCAGCAACGCCACCACCTGGAAGCCATCGAGAACCGACCTGGGAAGGGACACAATCGGGCATGGCCGACCGCATTTACCTTCGGCATTCCACCGACAAGCAGACCGATGCCCGCCAACGACACGCCCTGGCCGCGCTACTGGCCATCGGTGCTCCCACTTATGAGGACCCCGCCACTTCCAGCCGCCAGCTCTCCTTGGACCGTGCGGGATTCACCCGGCTCCTGCATGAGGCCGCCGTCGGCGACACCATCCGCATCACCGACGCCGCCCGTCTGTTCCGCACCGCGCCGCACTGGAGCAGAGCGCCGCTCTCGCCGCCAGCACCGCCGGGCCTGCCGAACGCAAAGCACATCGCGTGTACGCCGCCCGCATCACGAACGCCGGCCAACTATGACACTTGGCACGTGACCGATCTACGCCGTCCAACGTCAATCCGCTGACCAGCAACTACCTCGGCCCGCCGTGGCCTGTTTCCGCCGTATTCGTGGACCGCCGCATATCGCATCTGATGCGAATTGGCGACACCTCGTGCCCGACGACGCATCCAATGGATTCACCGCCCGCACGGTCACCAGATGCTCCAGACACTGGCCGACCCGGCAACGCCCATCACCCACGAGACGCTGGATGAGATG
>NZ_JBIAZA010000065.1:0-13879 GCF_042898655.1 Streptosporangium sp. NPDC000396 | reverse complement strand
GCTCGGGTGAGGTGGTCATGGTGTCCCTGACTTTCCGTGGTCGCATCTGCCCTCACCAGATCGACGAGACAGCGCACCGAACTGTGAGGTTGGCGCGTGGCCTCACATTCCCAGCGGTTGTCTCGTCGGGCCGTTGAGACGAACACCATCCCGCGAACAGGAGAGCTCAGGCATCATGACTGACCTCCCCGTCCTGCGATATCGCCTCACCGGCACCCACCAGCACATCCGGCAACGGGCCGCCACGACCGTCCTCGCCCGGCGGGCGGATGGCGAGTTCGCCGACGCGGGGATGACGCGTGACCACGGCCGCTTCGCCGCGCTGTTCACACAAAGCCCGCGGCGTTGCCGCGGTAAACACCGGATTTACTGCGGCAAGAGCCTGGAGCGGGAGGGGTCGCTGTTCTGTTGTTCTAGGCAGAAGGTAGGCTTCGGGCATGTCTGTTGCTACCCGTCTCGCCCCTGGTTGCCGCCCTCGCGGCTGCCGGGCGCCTGCACGGCGGGTGCGCGGCCGACGGGTCCGGTATGCGATCGGCTCCGATCCTGGTCAGGTCAACGGGATGCGATGGCCTCGCGCGCCGCGCATGGCGCAGGGCGTCTGAAGGAAGATCACTTCTCTCCTTCGCCCGCCTCTTTCCCTGACCGGTTTGTTCTCTGACCTGCCGTTTCCCTGGCTCATCACCTTGCTCGGCCTCTGGGTGCCGTCCCCAGACTCTCTTGCCGTTCTTTGAGCGCGTCGGGAGTTGCCCGGGCTTGCCGGTGCCGGCTGGCCGCAGGTCGGGCGGAAAGGGCTGGGGCGCCCGCCCCTCTGCGCGGAGACGCGATCCGTGATCACCGTTAGCCAGACATCCGGGGCGGACGCCCCGGCGTAGGAGCTGTCGCATGTCCAGCGAATTCTTCATCCCGGTCCCCGAGGGCCGCGCCCCTGACGCTGAGGGCTATTTCGGCGCGTTCGGCGGCAAGTTCATCCCGGAGGCACTCGTCGCCGCGGTGGATGAGGTCGCCGTCGAGTATGAGAAGGCCAAGGCAGATCCGGAGTTCGTCGCCGAGTTCGGGGCTCTGCTCGTCAACTACACCGGGCGGCCGAGTGCTCTGACCGAGGTGCCGCGGTTCGCCGAGCACGCCGGTGGCGCCCGGGTGTTCCTCAAGCGGGAGGATCTGAACCACACGGGCTCTCACAAGGTCAACAACGTGCTCGGGCAGGCCCTGCTCGCCAAGCGGATGGGCAAGCCGCGGGTGATAGCGGAGACCGGCGCCGGGTCGCACGGTGTCGCGACGGCCACCGCCTGCGCGCTGTTCGGCCTCGAATGCGTCGTCTACATGGGCGAGATCGACATGCGGCGACAGGCACTGAACGTCGCCCGGATGCGGATGCTCGGAGCGAAGGTCGTCCCGGTCACGTCGGGGTCTCGCACCCTCAAGGACGCCATCAACGAGGCGTTCCGGGACTGGGTCGCCAACGTCGAGTCCACCCATTACCTGTTCGGCACCGCGGCCGGCCCGCACCCGTTCCCGGCCATGGTCCGCGACTTCCAGCGCGTCATCGGCATCGAGGCCCGCCGCCAGATCCTGGACCGCACCGGCCGCCTGCCTGATGCGGCGATCGCGTGCGTCGGCGGCGGATCCAATGCCCTCGGCCTGTTCCACGGCTTCCTCTCGGACAGCAGTGTGCGCCTGGTCGGCTGCGAGGCCGCCGGGCATGGCGTCGAGACCGGGAAACACGCGGCGACACTGTCGGCGGGCGAGTCCGGCATCCTGCATGGCTCCCGCTCCTATGTGCTGCAGGACGAGGAGGGCCAGATCAGGGAGCCGTACTCGATCTCCGCTGGGCTGGACTACCCGGGCATCGGCCCCGAGCACGCCTACCTCAACGATCTCGGCCGTGCCGAATACGTTCCGGTCACCGATGACCAGGCGATGCGGGCGTTCCGGCTCCTGTCGCGCACCGAGGGGATCATCCCGGCGATCGAGAGCGCCCACGCCCTCGCCGGAGCCCTCGAAGTCGGCAAGGAACTCGGCGAGGACGGACTGATCCTGGTCAACCTGTCCGGCCGCGGCGACAAGGACATGGACACCGCCGCCCGCTACTTCGGGCTGCACGACACCGACGGGGAGTCGAAGTGAGTGGCAACATCCAGCTGTTGAACGACACCCTCGCCCAGGCCAGGGCCGAGGACCGAGCCGCGCTCATCGCCTACCTCCCGGCCGGTTTCCCGACCGTCGACGGTGGCATCGCAGCGGTCAAGACGGTTCTTGAGTCCGGCGCCGACATCGTCGAGGTCGGACTGCCGCACAGCGACCCGGTCCTGGACGGCCCGGTCATCCAGACCGCCGACGACATCGCCCTGCGCGGCGGCCTCAAAATCGCCGACGTCATCCGTACCGTCCACCAAGCGCACGCCGCCACGGGCAAGCCCGTCCTGGTCATGTCGTACTGGAACCCGATCGCCCGCTACGGCATCGAACGCTTCACCGCCGAACTCGCTGACGCCGGCGGCGCCGGCTGCATCCTGCCCGACCTCCCCGTCCAGGAATCCGCAGTATGGCGCGAACACGCCGACAAGCAAGGCCTGGCCACCATCTTCGTCGTCGCACCCAGCACCAAGGACGAACGGCTGAAGCAGATCACCGCAGCCGGATCCGGATTCGTGTACGCCGCCTCCCTCATGGGCGTCACCGGCGCCCGCGACACCGTCGGCGCCGCCGCCGGCGACCTCGTACGGCGCACCAGAGCGGTGACCGGCCTCCCGGTCTGCGTCGGCATCGGTGTGTCCGCCCCGGAGCAGGCTGCCGAGATCGCCGGCTTCGCCGACGGCGTGATCGTCGGCTCGGCCTTCGTCAAGGCCCTCCTCGAGGCCCCCGACCAGGCTGCCGGACTCGCGGCCATCCATGCCCTCACCGCCGAACTCGCCCAGGGCGTCCGCAGGGAAAGGTAGCAGCGGGCCAGCCAGAACAGGCCGACAGCGCACGCTGTGCGCGACGGGTGAACGTGGAAGACACCGGTCTTCCACGTTCATCTCGGACCGGGTAGTCCTGGGCCTTGAGCCGGCGGACCGCTCCAGCGGTGTCTGTGGGCAGGCCCCGGCCGGTCGCCGGGCCGAAGGACCGGAGCACGGCTCGGTCAGTGGGAGTCTGGTCTGGGGATATGGATGCCGGCGGAGCGGAGCTTGGTCTCGACGAGCGCGACCCCCCGGGCCGCGGCCGATCCCTGTTCTTCGCCGTGGAGGGCGATCAGTGTGTACCGGGTCGCGGCCTCGGTGCGGGCTTGCAGACCGGTCACGATCTTCAGCAGTGCGGGGTTGGCGAGGAAGTGGTCGGCAATGGCGGTGGCGAGCTCGGCGATGCGCGGGTCGTCCGGTTCCCAGGTCGTGGCTTCGGCGCCGCGCTTGATCAAGGCCACGAACCGGGTGTCTTCGAGGGCGTGCTCGAAATGGGTGAGGTAGTCGTCGAAACCTTCTGGGACCAGGGCCTTGGCCAGCACCCAGCCCTCCCTGGTGGCCGCCACCTCATCCGCGGGGAATCCGAGGCCGAGCATCCGCTCCAGCAGCGCCACAGCGCGGTCGGGCAGCAGAGCCCGGTCACCGTCGGCGAGCCGACGCAGCGTGTCACGCCGCGCGATCAACTCCTCGATCCGTTCGGTGAGCTGCCGCTCGACGTCGGAAAGCGCGGCGGCGAACAGCGCGGCATCGGCGTCGAGCAGGGGCCCGATCTCGGCCAGCGGAACCCCGGCGGCGGCCAGCGTCCGGGCCTGCACCAGCCGCAACAGATCGGCCGATCCGTACCGCCGGTAGCCAGAGCTGTCGCGTTCCGGCTCCTCGACCAGGCCGAGCTTGTGGTAATGCCGCACCGTTTTCACCGTGACGCCGACGAATGCCGCCGCCTGCCCGATCGTGACTCCGTTCCTCATCTGCTCATCCTGCCTTGTACTCGAGCTCGGTGATTACGCACGCCACGGTCGAGCGTGTGGACCGGCCACGCCGAGCTCGTTGAGTTCGGCGTGGCCCCGGTTCGCGTGCTACCTGGTGCACGACCGGAAGGGGTCGCCCCTCGGTGCGTGCAGGTCACAGGTGCTCAGTCCGCCGGCTGAGCCGGATCGGCCTGCCCACCGCAGAACACCTCGTTGACGAGCCTTTGCTGGGCGTTCAGGAACGCTGTCGCGATGGACAAGTCGGCGTCGTCCACGCAGTTCAGCGCGGCGGTCAGGGTCTTGCTGCCGTCGGGTGTGCTGTACATCAGCGCCGCGTGGCCCACGGCGGCGCCGTTGTGGGAGATGACGGTGCCGCCGTCCGTGTTCACCACGAACACTCCCAGGCCGTAGTCCATGTTCGGGATGCCCGTCGGGTGCGGGGTGCACATCTCGGCCAGCAGCGGGGCCGGCAGGAGCTTGCCGCCCATCAGTGCGGAGATGAACGTGTGGAGGTCCTGAGTGGTCGAGATCATGTCGCCGCCGCTGGAGATCCAGGAGGGGTTCTGGCGGGTGATGTCGATCGTCTTCTGCTCGCCGGCGTCCTCGTACCGGTAGTAGGCGTGGGCGTGCGGCTCGGGGATCTCCGGCGAGGCGTCCGGCGCCACGGTGCCCGACAGCCCGAGCGGCCCCAGGATCAGCCGCTGCATCTCCTCGGCGACCGAACGGCCGGTGACCTTCTCGATCAGCAGCCTGGCCAGCACGTAGTTGGTGTTGGAATAGCTCCAGCCCGTCCCCGGCTCGAACCGCGCCGGCTTGGACAACGCCAGCTCCACCAGCTCCTGCGGCCGGTAGGTCTTGAGCCGGTTGTCCATCCACTCTTTGCCCGTGGTGCTGTAGGGGATGGGGATCCCCGGCACGACCGTCCCGTCAGCGTTGACCTCGCCGCTGAAGTTGAACACCCCGCTGGTGTGCTGCAACAGCATCCGCACCGTGATCCGCTCGTCCAGCCCGAACTCGGGCAGATAGTCATCCGCCGGGGTGTCCAGCCTGACCTTGCCCTCGGCCACCAGTTGCAGCACCAGGGTCGCGGTGAAGGTCTTGGTGTTGCTGCCGATCCGGACATGCCCGTTCGTCGGCGGCTTCGCGGCCCCGCCCAGCTCGGCCGCCCCGGCACTGCCGACCCACTCGCCCCGCTCATCGTGCACCCGCAGCGACACCCCGACGAAACCGGAATCGACGATCTCCTCGATCGCCTTCTGCAGCTCCGGGCGGTCCTGCCCGGCAGCAGCCGCCGGCGCAGCCCCGCTGTCCGCAGTGGCCACCCCGGCGGCGTCGAGGGCGGCGGTGATCTTGCGGGCCATCGCGGCCGTGGTGGTGCTGGGCTTGTCCGGGTGGACCTGGGCGGCTTCGATGGCGAGGAGGATGGTGCTGCGGAAGTTGTCGGCTTCTGCCGGAGCTTGCCTGCCGAGCAGCTTCATGGCTGCGGTCAGGGTCGGCAGTACCCGGTCGGCGAGTTCGGCGACGGTCTTGCCCTTCAGTTCGATGTCCTTGGCCTTCGCGGTGAGCACGTGCCCGACCAGACCGGTCGCCGACGTCAGGGCGACGGAGGCATTCGTGGCGGCCTTGTGGGGCGAACCGGTGGCAGCGGCCATCAACGACACGGCGCCGTACGCGGCGGTCCGCAGGGCGCTCTTGTCCTGGTCGGAAAGGGTGATGGACATGGTGGTCTGCTCCTTCAAATCTGTTATGTCCGATCGGCGTCGTGCCGCTGCGACGAGCTTTCACCCTGACCCAAGGTCAACCTCAACCATGATCTAGCTCACAGCTACTGCGGCGGCCGTCGGCGGGCGGCAGGTGGTGCTGACCACGACGAAGTTCGACCGGTTCGCACGCAACATGACCGAGGGTGGAATGGCCGTCTATGCATCGCGGGAGGGGACGGCTTGCCGGACGATGAGGGCGGCGGTAAGGCACATGGCTCCAGCGACTGCCATTCCGGATGAGGGACCGAGAGCTGTCATCACCCCGGTGGCAGCGGCCAGGGTGAGAGTTTCAAGGCTCATCCGCGTCGTGCTGAACAGCGCGGCACCCGCCCCTCCGCGATGGGAGGGCACGTAGTTGAGCGCTTGCCCGTCCGGGACGCCTTCGGTCAGCCCAAGACACAGCCCGATAATCCCGGCCGCGATGAGAAGGACGGCAGGATGGTCGGTCACCTGGAGGATGACGGCGGTGACGGTGCAGGCGAACAGGGCGGTTGTCACCAGCTGCCGTGCCAGCCGGCGCGCGAGCCGAGCGGCAAGAAGCGGAAGGACCGTTGACGGCACGGTCAGCAGGCTGAGCATGACCGCCGCCTTGCTTGAGCCCATGCTCTGGGCGGCGCCGAGCTGAGGGAGCACGGTCAACCCCACCACGAGCATCCCCATGAAGGCACCCGTCGCCACGGCGTACGCACGATAGGCGGGAATCCGCAACAGGTCCACGGGGATCGCGGGATCGGCCGCGCGCCGTTCCACGCGGATGAGGCCGGTGGCGCCGGCCGCCGCGACGAGGATTAGCCCACCTGGCCCCCACCACGGGACGCCGGACCCGAAGCTCATCCCGAGTGCGGTCACCACGGCGGCGACGGTCACCCCGAAAAGAGCGGCGCCGGCAAAGTCGAAGTGATCGGACAGCTTGGGGCTGCGAAGGCCCGGAAGCCCGAGCGCGGCCAAGGCTGCGACGGCGGCGACAGTCCCCGGCGCGACGAAGACGAGGGGCCAACCTCCGATGGCCATGAGGGCCTGGGCAACGACCGGTCCCAGAGCCAGACTGCTGCCCAGCACGGCGCCCGCGTAGCCGTACACCCGACGCCGCTCCTCCGGCGGGTACACGGCCAAGACCATCGACGAACCACCGGCGGCGCACATCGCCGCCCCGACGCCGGCGACCGCGCGAAGTGCCACCAGAGACAACAGGTTCGGAGCGAGGGCGGACAAGACCCCGGTGGCTGCGACGACGATATTGCCGACGGCGAAGAACCGGGTGCGGGCGGTGCGATCCGCTGTCACCCCAGCCAGCAGTAGAGCTGCGGCAAAGAGCCCGTTGTAGGCGAGGACGATCCACGGACCCAGGACACCCGCACCGGGCAGCTGCGCGGTCACATCAGGCACGACTGCTGTCGCACCGGTGATCGCGAGTGGGAACACCGCATCAGAGATGAGGGCAGCCAAAAGGACACGCCGACGTTGACGAAAAGACAAGGCAAACATGGGTGCGCTCCGGAACAAGGGAAATCCGAGCGCCACGAAGGCGCTCCTGGCCAAGGGGTCAGGAGCGACGGCGAGAACTGGGGTTTTGCGCCGCCGCTCTCAGCGACGGCGCACCTTGTCTGTTTTCGGCACGAGCACACGCTAGCAGCCGCCTCGGGCGAGACTTCGAGGTGGTTGGATCACTCGGGGATCGATGAGCCGGGAGGTGTGAGATGGCTCGGCCGAAGCCGTGGGAAGTCCATGACGAGTCGTGGGCGGTGGCCGCGCCGCTGGTGCCCAGGGTTCGGTCCGCTCATGCCATATCCCGCCGCTCCTCCGCAGGAGCGGCACTGCCTTTCTGGTCAACGGGAGCGGAGCGATGTGATGAGCGCGGCGAGGGCATCGAGGATGCGGTCGAGCCCGTGCCGGAAGCGCTCCTCGGAGGCGAGATGCGCGGTGCGGGAGTCCAGCACCGACCGGCTGAACAGCGGGAAGGCCCTAGATTCGACGATCTGGCTCACATACGGCCCGATGTAGTCCCGCTTCCAGCGCTCAGGGTCCAGTCCGGTACGGCGAGCCTCCTCCAACCAGCCGATCTCACGGCGGATCGCGCTGTGGACGTAGTCGTTGAACATGCCGATGAGGCCGGTGATGTCGTCGATGTCGAGACCGAGCCCGTCGAGCGTGCCGAGCGCGAACTCGTGCACGCGCAGCAGGTTGGGGCCCAGCGTCGGCCGGCTGGTGAGCAGCGCGATCAGCCAGGGATGGCGTAGGCCGGTGGCGCGGATCCGCCGGGCCAGCAGCGTCAGGTCGGAGCGCCAGTCACCGGAGGGGCTGCCGGGAAGCTCGATCTCGCTCATCACCATGTCGATCATGAGATCGAACAGGTCGTCGCGCCGGGGCACGTAGCGGTAGAGCGACATGGCGCCGGTGCCCAGCTCGCACGCGATCCGCCGCATGGTCGCGGCCTCCACTCCCTCCGCGTCGGCGATCTGGACGGCCGTTCGGGTGATCTGCTCACGGCTGTAACCAGGGCGTCGCCCCGGTCCGGAGCGCTCCTGGCGCTCCGGCTGCATCCAGATGCTGGTCGGTTCCTCGTCGGCCATGTGCATCCCTTCTCTATTTGCGTACATGGTACCTGAATCGCTATGGTCCATTTCGAGTACGAAGTACGCAAATTAGGGAGGGCGCGTGGAACGATCACTTCGCACGGGCGTGATCGGCGTGATGCTGGGCATGATCACGGCTCCGTTGGACGGCATGATGCTCGGGCCCGCGCTGCCGACGATCATGCGGGATCTCGGCGGTCTGGAGTACTTCTCCTGGGTGGCGACGGCCTATCTGATCTGCATGGCCGCCTCGACGCCGATCTGGGGGAAACTCGGCGACCTCTACGGTCGCAAGGCGGTCTACATGGCCTCGATCGTGATCTTCCTGCTGGGATCCGGCCTGTCGGGGGTCGCACAGGACATGATCCAGCTCGTCGGCTTCCGGATGGTGCAGGGGCTGGGCGCGGGAGGCCTGATGACCGGTGCCCTGGCGCTGATCGGCGAGCTGGTGCCGCCCCGGCACAGCGGCAGGCTCATGGGGCTGTTCGGGACGATGATGCCGATCGCCTTCATCGCCGGACCGTTGCTCGGTGGCCTGTTCGCCGAGCACTTGGGCTGGCGGTGGGCGTTCTTCGTCAATCTCCCCATCGGGGCGGCCGCCTTGCTGCTCATCGGCACCGCCGTACGGCTGGAGCCGCGCCGGATCAGAGCGCGGATCGACTACCTGGGGGCGCTGCTGCTGACAGTGGCGCTGGTGGTGCTGAGTCTGGTCGCCGGCTGGGGCGGCACCCGGTACGCCTGGGGTTCGGGTCCGATCCTCGGGCTGATCCTGATCGGGCTGGCGGCGCTGGCCGCCTTGATGTTCGTGGAGCGGCGCGCGGCCGAACCGATCGTCCCGCTGAGATTGTTCGCCGACCGCAACTTCACCCTCGCCCAGGTCATCCGCTTCCTGGGTGGCGTCGGCATGGTGGTCGCGGCCACCTTCCTTCCCCAGTACATGCAGCTGGTGCAGAGCGCCTCGCCGATCGCCAGCGGCATGCTGATCCTGCCCGCGATGCTGGGCATGGTCGCCGTGCTGATCGGCACCGGCCGGCTCATCAGCCACACCGGCCGCTACCGGATCTACCCGATCCTCGGCGGCGCCACCGTGGCCGTCGGCATGCTCGTGCTGCTGTTCCTGCGGCCCGGCACCAGCCTGGCACTCGCCTCCGGTCTCACGCTGATCGGCGGCATCGGCGTGGGCCTGCTGATGCAGTCCACCACGATCATCACCGTCAACAGCGCCGAGCCCCGTGACATGGGGGCGGCCAGCGGTTCGGTCACCCTCTGGCACACCATGGGCGCCTCACTGGGCATGGCCGCCCTAGGCGCCTTGTACACCGCCCGGCTGCAGGACACACTCGTCGACCGCCTCGGCGCGGAGACCGGTACCCGAATCGCCTCCGGCCGGCTGACTCCCGATGCGCTCGCCCAGCTCCCGGCCTCGGCCCAGGAGGCGGTTCAGCTCGCCGTCTCCAGCGGCATCCACGCCATGGCCCTCGGTGCGGCCGCGCTGGGCGTCCTCGCCTTCGCGCTGGCCTGGTTCATCCGCGAGGTTCCATTGCGCGACCGGATCCCCGCCGAACCCGCCACCGCGGCCGCGTGAGGGAGCGACTCATGCCGCACAGCGTGAAAGCCCAGATCGTGGTGGATGTCATCTGCTCGCACTCCTACCTCGGCTACACCCGTTTCGCCCGCGCCGCCAACCGGCTCAGAGCCGAGGGCGTGGGGGTGACGGTGGAATTCCTGCCTTTCGAGCTCGCCCCAGGCGCCTCCACCGACGGGCTGCACATCGGCGACCCCGACACCCTCGCCCGGTTGGCCGCCGAGGTCGGCGTCGCCACCGGCAGCGTACCCCTCGCCGCCGTGCGCGCCCGGCTTGACCACGTGCGCCGCCTCGGCATCACCGGCGTGCCGGTCTTCCTCATCGAGAACCTGCCCCCGCTCACCGGATCACAGACCGAGAGCACGCTGCTGGCGGCTCTGCGACAGGCCTCCGTCAAGAAGGGAGAACACCGTGACCGATAACCCGCTGCGGCTGGCCGTCATCGTCGGCAGTGTGCGCGACGGTCGCCTCGGCCCGACCGTGGCCACCTGGTTCGCCGGTCAGGCCACAGCACGCCCGGACCTTGACGTCGACGTGATCGACCTGGTGGACGTGCCGATCGGGGCGGCGGCGCCGTCGATGTCCGTGCCGGAGCCGGTGCTGAGGGCACTGGGCGAGCTGACCCCGCGGCTGGAGGCTGCCGACGCGTTCGTGGTGGTGACCCCCGAGTACAACCACAGCTACCCGGCCGCACTGAAGAACGCGATCGACTGGCACAACCAGCAGTTCCACGCCAAGCCGGTGGCGTTCGTGTCCTATGGCGGCATCTCTGGAGGCCTGCGCGCGGTGGAGCACCTGCGTGCGGTCTTCGCCGAGCTGCACGCCGTCACCACCCGGGACACCGTCAGCTTCCACGGCGCATGGGAGTGCTTCGACGGCAACGGGCAGCCGAAGGACCCTGTCGGCCCGGCCACTGCTGCCAAGACCCTCCTGGACCAGGTCACGTGGTGGGCGCGGGTCCTGCGCGATGCCAAGGCCACCACCCCCTACACCGCATGAAACAGAAAGGCATGATCATGATGAGATTGACCGGAAAGACGGCGTTGGTGACCGGTGCGAGCCGGGGCATCGGCCGTGCGATAGCCACCCGGCTGGCTAGCGAAGGCGCCCGGGTCGCCGTGCATTACGGCGGCAACCATGCGGCCGCCAAGGACACCGTCGCCACCATCGAAGCGGCCGGTGGACAGGCCTTCGCCGTCCAGGCCGAGCTGGGCGCGCCGGGTGACGCCGAAGCCCTGTGGTCCGGCTTCGACGCCCACGCCGACGCGCTGGACATCCTGGTCAACAATGCGGGCATCCTCGGCGACCAGACCGAGATCGACGGCGTCACCCGAGAGGGCTTCGAGCACCTGTTCGCGGTCAACACCACCGCCCCGTTCTTCGTCACACAACTCGCCCTGCCACGGCTGCGCGACGGCGGGCGGATCATCACCGTGGGCACCATGCTGACCCGAGGAGCGGCCATGCCCAGGGCGATCGACTACGCCATGTCCAAGGCCGCACTCGACGTCCTGACCACCGCCCTGGCCAAGCAGCTCGGGCCACGCGGTATCACGGTCAACGTCGTGGCACCCGGCGTCATCGATACCGACATGCACCAAGGACGCCTGGTCGGCGAGGCCTTGGCCTGGCTGTCGTCGATGACGCCCCTCGGACGGCTGGGCACGCCGGAGGACGTGGCCGATACCGTCGCCTTTCTGGCCTCCGACGACAGCCGCTACATCACCGGACACCGTCTCGATGTCTCAGGCGGGACGACCATGTAGCCCGCGCCACCGGGCAACCCGACGCTTGTCTGCTCGCCACGACTCGGCGAGCAGACGAGCACCTATCGCCGCTGAGCGTGGGAAGCCGGTGTCCGATGCCGAGCTCACCAGCCTGCTCGCTCCAGGCGACCGGCCGCGCTGAAGTGCGGTCACTTGCTGGTCAGACGCCACAGCGAGGTGATTTCCGCGGCGCGGGCCGCGTGGAAGACATCCCCGGTGTCTGTGGCCCGTGGGTGTCGCGGCCTGGTGTCGATCTTGCCCACCACGCGAAGGCCCGCTGTCTCGATCAGGGTCGGCAACTGATCGCGCGGCCTGAGTCCGAGGTGCTCGGCCAGGTCGGACAGGACGAGCCATCCTTCGCCACCTGGTTGCAGATGAGCGGCGAGTCCGTTCAGGAAGCCGTGAAGCATGGTGCTGTCCGGATCGTAGACGCCGTGTTCGAGGGCTGAGGTCGGCCGGGCGGGAATCCAGGGCGGATTGCAGACGATAAGGTCGGCGCGACCCTCGGGGAAGAGGCAGGGGCCCGTGACATCGATGCGGGCAGCGAGGCCCAGCTGACGAACGTTGTCGCGGGCGCAGGCCAGCGCACGTGGGCTGATGTCGGTGGCGGTGATGCGATCGACCCCTCGGTGAGCCAGAACGGCGGCGAGTACTCCGGTCCCCGTGCCGAGGTCGAACGCGGTGCGGTGGGTGCGCCGGAGTGGAGCGTGGGCGACCAGATCGATGTACTCGCCTCTGACGGGGGAGAAGACGCCGTAGTGGGGATGGACGCGAGCGCCGATGAAGGGTATTTCTACGCCCTTGAGGCGCCACTGGTGTGCCCCGATCACGCCCAGCAGCTCTTTGAGGGAGACCGCCATCGGCTCGTGGGGCGGGCCGTATGCCTCAGTGCATGCTTGACGCACATCTGGAGCTCGGCGCAGGCCCAGGGCGTGGGTGTCGTCCAGTAGCGCGACCAGCCTGCCCAGGACGCGTGCACGGTCACTGCGGGCACGGCGGTGAAGACAGAAGGTCTCTTGAGCGTTGTTTCCTGATGGGAGAGGTTTCCGGTCAATGCGGCGACTCATCGCCCGCAGGAGTTGACGTGCGTTGCGGAAGTCGCCTCGCCACAGCAACGCTGTGCCCTCGCAGGCGAGGCGATAGGCGGTGTCGGCTTTGATGCGGTCGTCCGCGACGGTGATCCGTCTGGGCGGTGGGGCCGCGTTCTCGGAATGCCAGCGGGCGGATCGGACGGTGTGGGCTTCGGTCCAGTGGATCGTGGACACCACGTACTCCTCGTGATCGAACGTGCAGGTAACACGAAGAGCACTTCGACGAGGAACGCGGAATCTCGCCCGTGCTGCCGCACGGACGGAAGTGATAAGGCAGGAAGGGCTACCGCTCCCGCGTCGAAGCGCGAGAGGCGTCGCCGAGAACCATGCCGAGCGTCACGATCAGCCCTTTCGAGGAGATGGCCTATAGGGTTTGCACAGCGGCCTGCCGACCGGGATCGACAGGTTCGCGAGAGGAGTCATGCAAGATCATCTGGAAGGTGACGCCCCGATCCGAGGGTCCTTGTTGATCGTGCATTATGGAAGGATAGCGCTACTACCTTCCCTCGGCCACGGCCGGCGACCCGCTCCCGCGAGCTTCTGCAGACCTACGCGATCGCGGCGGTGTCCTTCCATGTCGCTCACCAGTACCTGGGCTCGGTCGAGAAGATCGAGAACGGGATCGTGGCGGTGAGCACGCTGTGGGCCGATGAGCGGGTTCATTACCCGCTGCATGCGCTGCCCTACACGCCCGCGGATCGGCTGTCCCGCGGGCGTAGCGATCCGTCGTTTCGTACCAAGCCGCAGCCGGCGGCCATTTTGGCGGGTCGGGCCCGAGCCGCCGGTCTGGCGTGGAAGGCAACGTCGACCGGATCAAGATGATCAAACGTCAGATGTACGGCCGCGCCGGTCTCGCCCCGCTCCGCAAGCGCGTCCTGCTCATGCCATGAGGCCGGCTGCCACCACGCTCCATCACGAACCACCGAAAGCGGGACAGAGCCAGAACTTCATGTCCGTTGCCCAGGGGCGGTACCCGCGAAGCGGCTACCACGGCGAAAATGGGAGGCCGAGTACAAACGGATGGTGATCCAGGACGACATCAGCGCGGCACTCACCCGCAAAACCGTCAGCAGAAACAAACCACTACAAGTTGAGAGCCCTGGCAATACCCTCGAACCGTAGAGATTTTCGATGTGGTGATCTTCGGGTTCTTATGATC
Source organism: Streptosporangium sp. NPDC000396 (assembly GCF_042898655.1). Classification (NCBI taxonomy): domain Bacteria; kingdom Bacillati; phylum Actinomycetota; class Actinomycetes; order Streptosporangiales; family Streptosporangiaceae; genus Streptosporangium; species Streptosporangium sp. NPDC000396. The sequence goes on along the minus strand of NZ_JBIAZA010000065.1, from coordinate 35 downwards.
TTGTTGGTGCGCCGTGCGTGCCGTCGGGGCAGGCC
>NZ_JBIAZA010000064.1:0-16430 GCF_042898655.1 Streptosporangium sp. NPDC000396 | reverse complement strand
CCCCGTCCTTGAAGTCCTGATCGAACTTCCGTCGCGTCTCTGCCATCGCCGTCCCCCTTTAAGGCGATGTCTCTACGTTACGAGGGGAAGCCCAGTTGAGGAACCGGCGGACAGCCGTTGGCGCCGATAATGATCATGGCGGTGTCGTTGTTCTCGGGTCCGATCTCCTCGATCCGCCCTGGGTCAAGTCTGTGGCCTACATCGCCACCTGGGCGGTCCTCGCGGCCGTGTTCGCCCTGGTCAGCCGCTACCCGATAAGGGTCGGCGGGTTCAAGGGAGATGGATGAGCACCATGACGTCGGCGTAGAGCAGGGCTCCGAAGATCAGGGTAGGGGCACTGAAGGTGAGCCAGCGAAGCCAGAGGTGTCGGCCGCGGGCCGTGGGCAGGAGGCGCCAGCGCCATGCGGCCAGCACCGCGGTGTTGGTGAGCAGCACGCAGCCGAGGGCCCAGATCAGGCGCGGCACGTGGCCCCACTCGCCGACGCGCAGGGCCAAAAGCCACAACGCGAGGCCGGCGGTCAGCAGGGAGATGACTTTGAGCCGGTCCAGCGGACGGGACAGGCGACCGCGGCGGGGCCGTGCGACCCCGAGCAGGACGAGCGCGGGAGCGCCGAGGGCGAGCAGGACGGTGAGCGCGAGAAGAGCGGGGTGGGGGCTTTGCTCCTCGTCGAACTCGGGGATGTCCAGGCCGAGCAGCCGAAAACCGATCTTTTCGACCGGGGTTCGGGTGGAGTTGGCCAACACGATGACCGCGCGATCGTCGCCGGTGTGGGCGATAAAAGTCCGCCCGCCGTTGGTCAGGCCGTTGTGCCAGCTCACGCGGGTGCCGTTCACCTTCCACAGCTGCCAGCCGAGGCCCACCTGCCCGTCGTAGGCGGAGAAGTCGCTCACCTTCGCCCGAGGCCGGTGGGTCAGGGTGAGCGACTTTGGCGCGTCGTCGCGCATGGTGGCGGTCAGGAACGCGGCGAGGTCGGAGCTGGTGGTCCAGGTGCCGGTGCCCACCGCGGCCCAGGCCGGGTTCGTCCACGGGACCACGCCGACTCCCGCGGTGCCATGAGGAAGAGCCGCGCCCGCGGGGACGCCCGGTGTGGTGCGGACGGTCGTGTGGTGCATGCCGAGCGGGGCCAGCACCCGTTCGCGCAGGGCGGTGGCGTAGTCGCGTCCGTCGACCTTGGCCAGGGTCTGGCCGAGTGCGGCATAGCCGAGGTTGGAGTAGGAGAAGGCGGTGCCAGGGCCGGGGCCGACGCCGGTCATCGTGGCCAGAGTGCGGACAGGGTCGTTGAGTGGGGCGTAGGCGTTGTCTCCGAGTGTGTAGCCGGCCAGTGCTTGAGGGAAGCCGGGGTCCTGCCGTGGGAAGGAGGGAAGGCCCGCGGTGTGGGTGGCGAGCTGTTCCACCGTGATGCCGGCAACGGCAGGGGCGGTGAAACGGATGTCCGGCCACAGCTCGGCCAGGGTATCGGTGAGCTTGATCTTGTCGTTTTCGATCATGTCGGCCAGCAGGGTCCCGGTGAGGACCTTTTGGATCGAGCCGGTTTCGAAGACCGTTTCGGGCTTCACCGGGGTGGACCCGTCGATCGTGCTCAGTCCGGCCTTACGCACTTCTCCGTGCTCGATCAAGGCGACGGACAGGCCCACGGAGCCGCCGGCCAGACCGCTGTCGGGAAGCAGAGCCGCGACGCGTTTGACGAGTTGGTCATCGCCGGTGGAGGCGGCGGTCGCCGGCAGGCTGCTCGGGGCGGCGAAGAAGGCGCTCAGGAGGGCGACTATCGCGACTGCGAACATCACTGGCCACAGGCCCGGGGTGCGCCCTCGGCGACCGGTGTGCGCAGGGTGATCATGAGGTGAGGGCATACAGACTCCTTTAGGGGCCGCTCAGGCGGCCGTGGATGCGGAGTCCTCAGATTCGTCCAGGTGGCTGTGGTGCCGCGGCGGCCGAACAGCCCGTATCCCTTGGGCGCAGGGGCGGCCGATCGGCTACCGCCGCATCGGGGCGAAACACGTAATGTTCCGGTATGCATAACCAACCGACCAGATGGCCTGGCATCGGTGTCTCCGGCGTGCCCGGTTTTCCTCCTGCCAGGCTGCTGGCCGGCATCATCGCGGTGGTACTGCTGGCGGCCTGGCTGGGCGATGTGGACCGCTACCTGTCCGCCTCACCTCCCGCCGGGAGTGTTCTGTGCCTGGTGTCGGGTGCCGTGATGGCCGCACTGGCGCTGTGGATCCTGCGGTCGAAAACCTCGCCCGCGGCGACGGCGGCCGGCGCGGCCCTGGCCCTGCTCACGGCGCAGGCGCTATCCATGGGACCCTGGCTTGCCGGGACCCCGCACCCGCCGATCGGTCTCACCGAGGTCGCCGTCACCGCATTGGTCGTTCCGCTGGTCGCCTATCGTTGCCGGCCCCTGCTCATGGCCGCCGTCGCCGGGCTCGCCCTCACCGCGCTGCTGTCGGCCTCGCTACGCGACGGCCGTCCGATGGACACCGACAACGCCCTGCTCGTGCTGCTCTTGCTGACCCCCGGGCTCTACGCGCGCTGGCGCGTGCAACAGCACGCCTGGCATATCGAACGAGTCCGCCGCAGTGAGCGGGCCGCGCTCGCCCGTGACCTGCACGACGTGGTGGCCCACCAGGTCACCGGCATCGTGGTGCAGGCCCAGTCGCTGCAGCACGTCGCGCAACGCGATCCTCTGGCCCTTCGCGCCGCCCTCGTCGACATCGAGGAGGCGGGAAGCAACGCGTTGACAGCGATGCGGCTCCTGGTCACCGCCCTGCGCGAAGGCGAAAAGCCCCGCACCGACAACCTCACCTGCGCCCAGGCCCTGCGCGAGCTGGAGCGCCCCGGCGGCTCTCACCCCGCCGTGCGCGTGACCCTGGAGGCCGACCCTGACCGGCTCTCCCCGGAGACCGCCGCCGCGGTGGTCCGCATGGCGCAGGAGGCGGTGGCCAACGCCGACCGCCACGCTCGCACCGCGACCAGGATCACCGTCCAGGTCAGTTCCAGCGACGGGCAGGTTTGCTTGGAGGTCAGTGACGACGGGCAGGGCGCCGCCAGCGGTTTCACCGGCGGCGGTTACGGTCTGGTGGGCATGGCCGAGCGGGCCGACCTTCTCGGCGGCTCCTTCCACGCGGGGCCCGGCCCCGACGGGGTGGGCTGGCAGGTCATTGCGCGCCTTCCGGCCGACGCACCCTCCGGCGGCACGCGGAGCGCGCTCCTGCCAACGAGTGAGCACGCCGGATGAGCATCCGTGTCCTCTTGGCCGACGACCAGCGCATGGTCCGCTCCGGGTTTCGCCGCATCCTGGAGGCTGAGCCCGACATCGAGGTCGTCGCCGAGGCCGGGGACGGCATCGAAGCCCTTCGCCTCGCCCAGCGGGAGCGGCCGGACGTAAGCCTGCTCGACATCCGCATGCCCGGCATCGGAGGGCTGGAAGTCACCCGTCGCCTGGCCGGGCCGGGCATCGCCGATCCTCTACGCGTGGTTGTGGTCACCACGTTCGACCTGGACGAATACGTCAACGAAGCCCTTCACGGCGGTGCCGTCGGATTTCTGCTCAAGGACGCGGGACCGGCCATGCTGGTCGAAGCGGTACGTGCCGCCGACCGCGGTGACGCCATGGTCTCCCCCCAGATCACCGTACGGCTCCTCGAACACTTCATCCGCTCACCTGCAGCGCGGCCGCAGGCCACCGCTGATCACGGCCTCACCCAGCGCGAGCAAGACACCGTGCGAGCCGTAGCCCAAGGAATGACCAACACAGAGATCGCACAAAGCCTGTATGTGTCACTGGGCACGGTCAAAAAACACCTGGCCAGCGTCCAGATAAAGCTCGGAGTGCGCAACCGGGTGGAAATCGCCGCCTGGGCCTACCGCAACAGCATCGTGGACTGACCACCCGCGACTCGCCCGGTGAGCGCTTAATCGACACGGACGATGTTCCCACCGCACCTCTCGCTACCCGATGCCTGCACCGAGTACGCGGTCGGAAGCCTTTAGGATCTCGCATCCTTGGCGCACGATCCGGCTCCGATGTTCCTCAGACCCCGGTCAGCTCTTAGCTGCCTCCTGTCCTCCCGCCGCCCGCTCGACCGCCCAGTACACCGTCGAGCGGGCCACCCCGAACAGCTCGGCCAGCTCAGTGCTGGTGTGCTCGCCCGCTTTGTGCAGCGCCACCAAGTGCGCCTCCTGCCGCGCGTTCAGTTTCGGCTTCTTATCGTGTAGCCGCCCCCTTGGCCTTGGCGATCTTCATTCCTTCACGGGTCCGCATCCGGGTCAGGTCCGCCTCGAACTCCGCGACCATCGCCAACGCGGTGAACAACAGCTTGCCGATCGGGTCGGTCGGATCGTGGATCGACCCGCCCAGGTTGAGCTTCACCTAGCGGGCGGTCAGTTCCTCGGCGATGTCGTGGGCATCGGCGACCGACCGGGCCAGCCGATCCAGCTTCGTCACCGCCAGCTCACCACCAGCCCGGCACGCCGCCAGGGCCTGGGCCAGGCTTGGCCGGGCGCGGTTGGTGCCGGTCAGTCCCTTGTCGACATAGATCCGGTCAGCGCTGACGCCGAGCTCGGCGAGCGCGTCCAGTTGCGCGGCGAGGTCTTGTTCGTCGGTGGAGACGCGGGCATAGCCGATCATGAGGCCGGTCATGGGCGCCACTGCAGCGTTTGCCCCCCGCTCGCCGGGCACTTCATCGGGCGGCTCTTACGGGACATGCCGACCTGGGGTGCAACCCCATCGGCAGCCACCCGCGAAAGTGCCCGGTGAGCGATCCCCTAACGGGATACCAGCACAGACTTCCGGCTACCGGGCCCTCCGCTCGGGTCGGTGTCATAGGCCGCAAAGTAGGGGCGTATCCCCAGGTCAGGGCAACGCGCCGATGCCTGTCGGAATCCGCTCACCGACCCGTTCACCGACGTTGATTCTCGGCACGATTTCTCGACGCTCACCACCTGCGACCTCGTAGTTTCCCGGCGGAGTGTCGACAGACGAACGTTATTCGACACTGAGATGACCAACCTGGCAACCACAAAGAGTAGCGATGGTTACTCGGCGCTACTTTGCCCCTGGTGACGGCGACCCGAGCGCCGGGCCCGAATGCCGGCTACCCGCCTGAGGGGAATGGAAGGCCAGGCTGGGACGCGTGCAGGACTCGCCGGCCCGCATGCTGGCGAACACGGTGCTGACAGCTGCGTTGCGTGGCCAGGCACATCGGATGCGGTGCCTGCTGGCGCACGGCGCGCCCGCCGACGCCAAGGGCGACGACGGGCATCCGTTCTTCGGCGGGCACACGGCGCTGGAGCTGGCTCTGCTCGGCGGGCATTCACAGGTTGCGCGGCTCCTTACCGATGCCGGTACCTCCGACACGCTACGCGGGCTGGACGCTGTGGAAGCGGCGATCATGCGAGGGGATCGCAGGGAGCTTGAACGCCTGGTGAGCGGCGACCGCGCACTGCTCCGGCGCCTGCTGACACAACGGCGGGATCTGCTCATCAAGGCCGCGGAGTACGGCCGCGTGCCGGTCGTACGGCTGGCCTGCGCGCTGGGCTTCGACGTGAACGCACGCCTCCCGTCGACGGCGTTGCACAAGGCGGCGCGGGCAGGCGATCTGCCGATGGTGCGAGCGCTCTTGGAGCTGGGAGCTGACCGGTCACTACGGGATCACGATTACGACGCCACCCCGCTGGAGTGGGCACAGTTCGGCGGTCAAGCTGAGGTGGCGGAGTTTTTGGGCCAGTAGCGGCCGGCTCACTCACGAGTAAGCGACGGTGAGCGCGGAGCCACCCATAGGAGCGCCAAGTCGGGGCGGCGTCCCGCCATTGGCAGTGGCCAGAGCGCTTTCAGTGGCGACCGCCTGCTGCCCGACCGCGCCGACCGCAACCAGGGTCGGCGCCAGATGCACAGCAGGCGGCCTGGGCGGGACGTCGGTCGCGCTGGTCGTTATGGTCCCGACCAGCAGCTCCAGGCAGTTCATCTGGGTCCCGCCTGCGGCCGATCAGCCGGCCTGCATTGTCAGCAGCCCGCTAGCGGTACGGGCGGCCCGAGCGGCGACTCCGAGGATGCCCGAGGTGATGAACGTGCTGCCTGCGGCGAAGTCGCCCACCACATGCAGGCGCGGGTCGGCGGGGGCCAGTCCGCCTGATGGGTACAGCGCGGCCAGCCCATCGGTGAGGAGGGACGTGACCAGTTGCTCGGCCGCGCGGGGTACCGTCTGGGGAGGCGGATTCAGGGCGTTGACGACGACGTCGGCGTTCAGGTCGCCGCCGTCGCCTCGCACCCGGAATCCTCTCTCCACCGCCTCGATCTTGCGTACACCCGGGGCCGTGGTGAGCTGCCCGGAGTCGAACAGTCCCAGTAGGGCTGCGGCGTTCACCGGCACCATCGGCGCGGCCACGCTTGTGGCCAGACGGAGGTGGCGGCGAAGCCGTTCGCGGTCGGACTCGGGCAGCAGCCGCCACGCGTACGGGGCGACGGTGTATGCGCTCTGCTGCAGCACGCGCCGCCCGATCCTGGGATCGTCGATGGCGGCCAGTTGCGCCCGTAGCCACCGTACGGGCTCCTCGGACCTGGCCATCAGCAGCTCGGTGGTGAAGCGCGCGAAGTCCTCGCCCTTCTCCGCCAGTTCGGCGCGGAGCAGCCCGGCGAGGTCGTCGAGGGTGACGCCGCCGTGCTCGCGGCCCAGCGCCTCCACCCGCTCGACGGTCACGTGCCTGGGTCGGTAGTCGAGGGGGCGCTGGTAGACGTGGGGGAGCATGCCGGTTCGCGACACCAGCGCAATCCGCCCGGCATGGCCGCGCGCCGCGAGCGACACGGCCACATCGACAGCGGTCAGCCCGCTGCCGATCACGGCGACGTCGGCCCCAGTCTGGATCTGGTCGAGCGTGGACGCCAGGGGATACGGATCGCCCACGAACCCGTGGGCACCGCCCAGGCCGTAGTGATCCTGCGGCGTCCCCCCGCCCAAACACAAGACCACCTGGTCGGCCATGTGCTCGTGCCCGTCTTCGGTGTACAGCGCCAGCCGGAGGCCGCGGGAACGGGTTACCGCGACAATCCGGGCAGCGACGACGCGGGTCCGCCAGCCCCGCCCGCGCAGTGTGGCCAGGGCGGTCTCGGCGGTGCCGGCTAGGTACTCGCCGTAGAGCGCGCGGGGCACCAGTGGCTGTCCAAACAGGTCGTCCATGTGGGTAGCGGCACGCTCGGCACCCAGCCAGGAGGAGTAGTGCCCGGAGTCCAGGTGGCGGATCGACATGACTGCGGGCGGGACGTTGACCAGCACTCTGTCCAGATCCGGCCCATACGGGCGTCCCCGCCACAGGTGCGCGGACGGCTCGAACACGGTGACCTCTCCGGCCTCCGCTTCGCTGACGGCCAGCGCGTCCAGCAGGCCGACCGCAGCGGCGCCGGCTCCGACGATCGCGATACGCATGACGTTCTCCCGTGTTTCGTGCAAAAGGTCCTTTCGAGTCTCGTGAGGGCTGGAACGATGCTCCATCCCCCGCTTGCGGGGGAATCGCGAGGAATGACCCCCTCAAACGAGGGGTTGGCGAGGGAGGAGAAAGTGGGCAAGCTAACCGGCGTGCAGCCCTCAGCGGAGCCCATGAGAACGGCTGCACACGCCAGGAGGCTCGATGATCCACCCGCACCGCCACACCGAGATCCTGTCGGCTGCCGAGCGGGCCAACAACGCGCTGGACCTCTTCAGCCGCGCCTCGGCCAAGCTGAGGCGGCAGATGCCGTTCGACTCGGCTGTGTGGGCGGCCACCGACCCGGAGACGGGTCTGGTCACCGCGCCCATGCTGGTGGAGAACCTCGGCTCCGGCGAAGGGTGCGCCGACTACTGGGAGAGCGAGCTCCTGGAGGAGAACGTCCTGCCGTTCCGTGACCTCGCCCGCGCTGCCGTCCCCGTGGCCGGCCTACGCGCAGCCACCGGCGACCTGCCCGAGCGCAGCGCCCGCTTCCGCCGCCTGCTCGGCGGTCAGGGCGTGGACGACGAGTTGCGGGCCGTGCTGCGGATCGGCGACCGGCCGTGGGGCGTGGTGAGCCTCTTCCGCATGCGGGGAGGCCCGGCGTTCGGCCCGCACGAGGTCGCGTTGCTCGCCGGCCTGTCCGGCCCACTCGCCGATCGGCTGCGCCGTTTCGCCCGTCCGTCCGAATCAGACGGCGGGCCGGGCGCCTCCGCACCCGGCCTGCTGCTCTTCGACGGGTACGGCGAGGCGACGTCGATCAACGAAGAGGCTCGGCGGTATCTCGCGCTGCTGCCGGACGGACCGTCCATTCCGTCGACGCTCGGGCTGAGGCTGCCCATCTGGTTGATCGGCACGGCTCTGCAGGCGCAGGCCATCGCCCGAGGTCGCGATCGCGGCAGCGCTCGGATTCGCATCCGAACCCTCGACAGACAGTGGCTGACCTGCCACGCCTCATGCCTGAGCGGTCCCGGTGGGCAGCCGGGTCCGATCGCGCTCGTCATCGAGCCCGCCGCTCCCGGCGCCCTGGCGGTCATGATCGCCCAGGCATACGGCCTGACGCCGCGCGAGTTCGAGGTCGCTCAGCTCGTGGCACGGGGCCTGCCCACCACAGAGATCGCAGCGGCCCTGTTCATCTCCCCGCACACCGTTCGCGGTCACCTCAAGGCCGTCTTCGGCAAGGCGGAGATCTCCAGCCGTGGTGAGCTCGTCGGACGGCTGTTTGCCGAACCCTACCGGCCGTAGCTGCCGGAACCAGTCGCCAACGGCAACCACGTCATCCCGCCCAAGTCGTAGTGCCACGATGTCTGCCATCCCGGGGTTGAGGAACAACGGAACAGCCGTTGGCGGTGAGAAAGATCTTGTTTCTCGCTGTGGCGGTGAGCTGGTCGAATGCGCAGGAAGCAGGCGATCAGGGGTCGGCTGACGAGAGGGCACGGCCCCAGGGAATGCCGCCCCGTCGCCCTGTGCGGCCTTTCGCGACCTGCGACGGAGCGGCTTACCGCCAGCGGCTGTTCCGCTGTTCCTCAACCCCGAAGTACGACCCCGGGCTTCCGGTGCGCTCCTGCGCCCAGGCCATCTCCTCGATCGTGGGCGTGAAGAACACGTGTAGCACGCGCGCCGACGTCAACCGCTTGAATTGCGGGTACGCCGTCCGCCCGATCCACGCCATGAAGGGCACCCTTCGCCTTGATCACCAGGCAGGATGCAGCAGACCGTACCGATGCCGATCACACAGAGACAGCGTGATTCATCAAACCGTAATTAAACGGGGTGAACCCATGGGCGACTGCCCCTTTCCGACGTACTTGGTCTGTCCCCCACCAGTGGCGTTAGCGGGCCGACGTGAGCGGAGGTCCCGCCACCCACCGTTCCGATGCAGGTGGCCTCTGGTTAGAGGGTCAGGGAAGTCTGCGGCGAGCGGCGGGGTCCGGGGTCAGCCGAGATAACGGGAATTCCGGCCATGGGCGGATCTTGATCCCTCTGACCCGCGACAACATCGAGGTAGCCGAGCTTTGCGGGCCGCGACCCCATACCCTCGGGCCATGAGCACAACTGTGGACACGGCCGCCATCACAAATCTGATCGCCGAGTACGCCGAACTGGTCGACACCGGAGACTTCGTCGGCGTCGGCGAACTGTTCGCCGACGGGGTGTTCATCGGCAGTGGCGCACCGGTCCATGGCCGGGAAGCCGTCGAGAAGATGCTCCGCGACACCGTGATCCTCTACGAGGACGGCACGCCGCGCACTCACCACGTCACGACCAACCTCGCCGTCGACATTGACGAGGAGACAGGAACCGCCGCTGCGCGTTCATACGTCACCGTGTTTCAGGCTCTGCCCGACTTTCCGCTGCAGTCCGTTGCCGCAGGACGCTACACCGACCGCTTCGAGCGCCGCGACGGGCGCTGGCGATTCGTGGAACGCCACGTCCGGATCCACCTGGTCGGCGATGTCAGCCGCCATTTGCGCGCCTAGCCTCCTCCGGGAAACGGCATCAGGCGTCCCGGACTCGGTCCCAAATCTCGCTGACCCCCACTTCCGAGATGAGCCAATCTCGGAAGTGGCTTCCTAGGCGAGCTTCCGATCCAACCACGCTCGTGCGCGGACTATTCGACGGTGATGTCCTCATAGGTGATCGTCACCTGTTCCGTGTCGTTCTGGGAGTAGGAGGCAGCGAGCTGTGGTCCCTCCCAACGGGACGCCCAGGCGTTGATGAGGTGAATGCGTCGGACGGTGTTCTTCTGCGCGTCCTTCAGAGCGATCGTGATGTTCTGGCGGGCGCTGTCGAGGTCGGCGTTGACCAGCGTGGCCTTGATCCAGTCGGTGAACGCGGCGCTCTTGTCCATGCCGCGCGTGATCGTGATTTCACCGGCTTGGCGGGCGCCGGGCTGTTTGCGCACGATCAGTTCGCCGGTCAAGGAGACCTGCCGGGTCTCGACGATGTCCTGTTCGAAGGTCAGCCCCGATACGCTCTGCACGGTCTCGACCTGGAACTCGCCGAGCTCGATAGTGAACGTACAACTGCTGAAGGTGTCATCGGTCAGCATGTGTTTTGCCTCCTGCACGTGTGAGCGGGCGATACGAGAGGCCCAAGGCAGGGGCGCCAGGGCGTCGCAATCCCTCCAAACGTACTGAGTCCAACTGATTACTCTGAGTGAAGTCGAGATTTCGCGGGGTTGTGTCTCCAGGGTTGAGGGCCAGCAGAACAGCCGTTGGCGGTAAGCCGCTCCGTCGCAGGTCGCGAAAGGCTATACACGGGTCCATCCGCGAACTTGCGGGAAGAGGGTCCCGCGCGTCACCAGCCGATAGAGGGGGGATGCTGCCTCTTTCCGGCGTACGTGGACTGCCCCCTCGTTGGGTCTCGCGTTCCAGCATGAGGAGATCATCTTTACCGTGCATCAAAGTCACTCTAAGCGTCTAAATAACTACAGTTAGTGCCGGCTTGGGGGTGGTAGATCATCGTCCGGCCCGACGAGAAGCCCGGTCCCTGTACTGTCCCATGCTCGAAAGAGAGCCAGCATGCCGCGCATCAAGAAGACCGCCATGGCCATCGCCGTGACCCTGACCGCCTGTACCGCCACGCTCGGCGCCTTCGCCGCCCCGGCACTGGCCGATCCCGGCGGCGCCTCCGGCCCCGGTGTCCGCGCCGCCGCCGTCGTCAACCCCGCCACCACCGTCCCGGTCGCCACCGTCCAATGGGCGAGCGCGCCCTGGGACTCCAGCATCTTCGTCCGCCCCGACAACGCCGCCTCCTGCGGGGACTCCCGCGACGTGTTCGTCGGCACCGGTATCGCCGCCGGCGCCCGCGACATCGGCTTCCACGTCATCGTCCCCTGACCGAGGCCGCCCTTGAGGCGGCCCGCCAGTTCGCCCAGGCGGTCCGCCGCCTGGGCGAAGATCTGTTCCGCGCTCGGGAACGGCGAGGAATCCATGATCATGCGCGACAAGGCGTCGGGCGGCCGACGTTACGCCGCACGTGAGCACGCTCTACCTTGGGGAAATTCTAGGGGTCCCGGCAGTAACGGCACAGAAAACAATGGACATGCAGGCTGGCGGTCTGCCTTTCAGGCTGTGCCTGAAGACAGTTACAGGGGTTCTGGCCTGCATGTCCGTTGGGATTTCTTCGTTGCCACCGGGACCCCGTACCGTCGTACGGCCAAGCCGCTGAGCTGCGGATTCTTATCGCCAGCCCGACAGCGGTCAGGTCGGCGGCGGACGCGCTCATGATCGTCAACTCTTCGACCCTCTACCGCGGTAAAGGGGCAGCTGCATGGCAAGCGAGTGATCCTCGGTCCACAGTGTCCTGTGGGGCACCGATGACAGCTGCCGCGCACTCATTTCTTGATCGGCGCCTGCAGGCTCCAGACGCGTCCGTCAGGGTCGCGTACCTTCATCTCCTGCGTTCCGTAGTGGGTCTCCTCGAATGGCGTGATCACCTCGATGGACGGGTCGGCACTGAACGCGTCGGCGTCCGCCACCCGTAGCACGACCTGGACCTCAGGCTTCTGGTCCTCAGGGATTTCGGCGAGCAGGAGGTAGGGGCCGTCGCCGTTGCGGAGCATCCCCGAGCCTTCCTCGGTCGCGAACTCGACGTTGTAGCCCAGCGCCTGCAAGAACTTGGCCGCCTTTCCCCAGTTATGGGTCTCGAGGTACACGCCTTCGATGCCCTCGGTGGTCATGTTGGCTTTCCTTTCTGAGATTCCTGCTCATGAACGGCGAGATACATGCGCAACGCCTCGGCGACCAGGGCCGAGAGCGATGACTCGTTCTCGATGGCATGGTGTTTGATCTGCCGGATGAGGTCTACCGGCAGGTAGACGTTGAACTGCTTGACTTCTGCGCGCATGCTAGCATGCTAACACATGGATGCTAGCATGCTAGCTTGCTTGTGTTGGTTGAACCACGGATGAAGCACCAGGTCTTGTGAGCCGAGGAGGGCGCCGAACAATGAAACGCCAATGGTGGACGTTGCTGGTGGTATGCGCCGCGACATTCATGCTGCTGCTCGATGTCACGATCGTCGCGGTCGCGCTGCCGGACATCCAGCACTCGCTGGATGCGAGCTTCAGTGGCCTGCAGTGGACGACGGACGCTTACGCGTTGAGCCTGGCGGCGCTCTTGCTCACCTCAGGCTCCCTGGCCGACCAGTACGGCAGGCGGCTTCTGTTCGTCATCGGACTGGCGATCTTCACGGTGGGGTCGCTGCTGTGTGGCATCGCACAGGATCAGGTGATGCTGGTCGTGTCCCGTGCGGTGCAGGGAGTCGGCGGCGCGACCCTGTTCGCCACCTCCCTGGCGCTGCTCGCCGGCACATTCCAGGGCAGACAGCGGGGCGTGGCCTTCGGCATCTGGGGTTCCGTCGCGGGTGTCGCCACCGCGCTCGGCCCGGTGCTCGGCGGCGTGATCACCAGCGGGATCAGCTGGCGCGGTATCTTCCTGGTGAACCTGCCGATCGGCATCGCCGCGATCGTCATCACGCTTCGTCTGGTGGACGAATCCCGTCCGCCACGCGCCTCCCGGGTCGACTGGCTGGGCGTCGTGCCGCTCACCGCTGGATTGTTCAGCCTGGTGTACGCCTTGATCAGGGCGAGCGACACGGCATGGGGCGAGCAGGGTGTGCTGATCTGTTTCGGCCTGGCGGCGGTGTTCCTCGCGACGTTCGTGGTGGTCGAGTCGCGCGTGTCCGAGCCGATGTTCGACCTGTCGCTGTTGCGGACCCCGACATTCCTCGGCGGCTCGATCGCGGCGTTCGCGATGAACGCCTCGTTGTTCGCGATGTTCATCTACCTCGTGCTTTACCTGCAGAACGGTCTCGGTAACAGCGCGATGGGCACCGGTGCCCGGCTTCTGGTCAGCTCCGGCTGCACGCTCATCGCCGCCATGGCGGCAGGCCGGTTGCTGAGCCGTGTCCCGACCCGGTGGCTGATCGGCCCGGGCCTGGTCGTGGTGGGTATCGGCCTCTTGCTCATGACGGGCGTGACCGCCGAGTCGGACTGGACCCATCTCATCCCAGGATTCATCGTCACGGGCATCGGCGCCGGAGTGGTCAATCCGCCGCTGGCCTCGACCGCGATCGGTGTCGTTCCGGTGTATCGCGCCGGAATGGCCTCCGGCGTGAACCAAACCTTCCGCCAGGTCGGCATCGCCGTCGGCATCGCCCTGTACGGCTCGATCTTCACCGCATCGCTACGCGACGCACTGCAGGAGCGGCTCGCGAGCGTCCCCGCACTGCAAGGACACGCCGATCAGATCGCGGACGCCATCCGCACGGGTGTTCCCGGGCAAGCCATCGCCGCGGCCCCACCGGAGTTCCGTGGACAGGTGAATAGCGCGATCCGCGCCAGTTTCGCGACGTCACTGAACGACTTGCTGGTCGCCGGCGGCATCCTGGCGCTGGTAGGCGGCGTCTTGGCTTTCGTCCTCATCCGCAGCAAGGATTTCGTAGCACCCCAGGCCCCTGGCCAACCAGCCCGATCCCAACCGCAGAGCACCGAGGCATCGCAGTCGCGGTGAGCATGCAACGGCGGTGTGTGCGGTGGTGCGGGAGATGCCCATCTCGGCGGCCACCTGCGCAACGGGGCGACCGGAGCGGACACATTCGATGAGCAACCGCCTGCCGTACACGGTCAGCCGGGCATTACGGTGGGACACGAAGACCTTCGTGCGGTGAAGACTCGACGCCTTCACCGCACGAAGGTCTTCGCTATTGATCAAGCCCTGCTGTCGACAACGCTCGTGGTCAATACGGCTGGTGGCAGACCTGGGCGTCGTCGATGTCGACCGGAAGGACGGGCTTGCCGTCCACCGGTGGTGTCGGCCCTCCCGGAGCGGGCTGGATGCCGCCGGCGGCGATGCGGTCCAAGGTTGCGAGCCCGGCGGCGTCGACCGTCCCGAAGATCGTGTAATTGGGTGACAGCCCGGAGTCGGCGTAGACCAGGAAAAACTGGCTGCCGTTGGTGTCCGGTCCGGCGTTGGCCATGGCCAGTACCCCGCGTGCGTACGTCTTCCGCTGTCCGGTGGGGTCGCCCGGCCACGGCGGCAGATCGGTGGGCAGCTCATCCTTGTACCGGTAGCCCGGTCCGCCCTCGCCGGTGAAGCTGGGATCGCCGCACTGCAGCACCTTCAGCCGGTCGTAGGCAGTCATCCGATGGCATGAGGTGACATCGTAGAACTTGTGCCGGATCAGGTGCACGAAGCTCTGCACGGTGCATGGTGCCTTGGCCGGGTCGAGGGTGAATCCGATGTCACCGTGGTTGGTCTTGAGGACCGCGGAGACCGGCCGGGTGGGGGTGCGGCGCGGATCCGGCGGCAGCGGCACCTTGCGTACGGCCGGCTCGTCCGGAGTCTCGGTGTAGTGGCACGGGCCCTTCGTCGTTCTCGGCGGCTTGTCTCCGGCCGCATCCGTGGCCGCCGAAGCGGGCGCCACTCCGAACGCGACCAATGAGCCCGTCGTCACTGCGGCTACCGCGGCACGTGCCGCGAGTCGTAACAACACTCTGTCAGACATGCTGTCCTCCGGGGGAGCAAGGGTGATCAACGGGCTCCCTGTGGTCTAATCGATCTGACCGGCCCAGTCAAGGGCACAGCTCGGCGCCGCGGATCGGATGGCCCAGGCGGCGTATGGCCGGGTCGCGTGATTGCCCGCCGCTCTCGGGATCGTCTGGAAGGCCACATCGGCGCGATAGGCGGCCACGCGCTTGCCTTGACGCCAACGACAAGGTTCTAGCGTGATCGCGAACACTGATGTTGAGGATGACGATGAAATTCGCGATCAGCTATTCCACAGCCGGCGGCCTTGCCCCCGACAGGCTCGTGACCTACGCCCAGCATGCCGAGGAATGCGGTTTCGAGGGGCTGTATCTGCCGGAGCACATCGTGCTGTATCCCGGCGCCGCGCTCGGCGCCTTCGAGTTTCCGCCGTCTCTGCCCTACCCCGATCCGCTCGACTGCCTGGGTTTCGTCGCGGCGGCTACCCAGCGCATCCTGCTCGGCACAGCCGTGCTGCTACTGCCGTTCCATCACCCGGTGGTCCTGGCCAAGCGGCTTTCCACCATTGACGTGCTGTCCAAGGGGCGGATGCGGCTGCTGACCGTGGGGTTGGGCACCCTGCCCGGCGAGGCCAAAGCGGTGGGCGTCGACTTCAGCACGCGCGGCCGTCGTACCGACGAGGCCATCGACGTGTTGCGGCTGCTCTGGGAGGGCGGCGAGGAGGGCGTCAGCTTCGACGGCGAGTTCTTCGGTTTCGACGACGCGTGCAGCTACCCAAAGCCTTATGAGGTCACGCACCTGCCGATCCACGTCGGCGGGTCGAGCCGGGCGGCCGCACGCCGCGCCGGGCTGCGCGGCGACGGCTACTTCCCCGGCGGCGCGCTCGCCCCCGAGGAACGCGCGATCCAGTGGGAACTGGCCAAGGCCACCGCCGTCGAGGCCGGTCGTGACCCCGGCGCGTTGGAGTACACACGATGGGGGTCGATCGACATGTCCGCCGAACGGGTCGAGACATTCGCTGCGCAAGGCGTGACCCGTATCGTGGTCAGCCCCACCGCGATGGAACCGGAACGGCAGCGGGATGAGATGTCCGCGTTCGCCCAGCGGTTCGCTCTCCCCGGTGCCGGCTGACAGCATCACCCCTGGAACGGGTGCGGCCGTTTCTCGTATTCGGGCCGCGCCGTTCGGATCCACCCCAAGGTGCGCCCCGATCTGAGCCAGTGGCTGGAGGAACGTCCCCACCGGCCCGGCGCCGCCGACAACTCCGCGCTGTTCCTCGACGCCAAGGGCAGCCATCTGTCAGCCCGTCGCCCAAGGCCGGAGTTTCTCGGGGTTGCGTACCGCCCAAAGGCGCTTGATCCGGTCGTCTGCGACGTCGAACGCCATCACCACCACGGTGACGCCATCTTGCTGGGCCACCAGGCCGGGCTGACCGTTGACCATACGCTCCAGGATCGTCAGGTCGGGTGCCCTGTCGGCGA
>NZ_JBIAZA010000063.1:0-18405 GCF_042898655.1 Streptosporangium sp. NPDC000396 | reverse complement strand
GTCAACCCCGCCAACACCTCCCGCACCTGCTCGCGCTGCGGGCACTGCGCTGCGGAGAACCGTGTCAGCCAGGCGGTGTTCCGGTGTACGGCGTGTGGGCATGCCGCGCACGCCGATGTGAACGCGGCCCGCAATATTCTCCGGGCAGGGCTTGCCCTTCGCCGGGCTGCGCAAGCGGCTTAGCGAGAAGCCGCTCCCTTCAGGGAGCGGAGGAGTCACGCTCTGTTCGGTCTTTCCCCGAGCGCCTTGCTCGCCCGCAACGTGACAATCCGGTGTCTGGATTCCAGGAGGGCTTCACCGGACCCGGCGTCCGGAGGAGGACGATGATCCCGCCGACCGTTCTCACCAGCCGGCGGTAGCCAGCAGCGCGCCACCGCCAGCGATCTCCACCCAGAAGTACAGCCAGGAGGGATAGAACGCCGACGGTCGCTCGACCACCCGTGCCACCAGCCGTCCGAGCGCCATCCCCAGCAGGGCCACGGCGACCGAGATGACCGCGCCCCGGCGGATCCCGCCGGCATCGGTCGCCGCCGCCGCCAGCAACCCGGCGACGGCCACGCCGAAACCTCCGTACACGGCCCGGATCTCGGTCCGGGCCTCGGCCGAGTCCGCCACGATCCGGAACGGCCTGATCAGTGCGGCGGGCGCGACGAGCCCGTACACGCCCATCCCGAGGAAAAAGACCGCCACCACGGCGATCACGACAGTGGCCATGCGTGTGCTCCCTGCATGCATAACAGCCTGTTCGGAAAGGACAGGATGCCGCTATGCGCTCCACACCGCTTTCATGAACCTGCTACGACTCCGGCGGAGTCATCACCATCGCCATCGACTCTGGCCTCCTCCTATCACTGCTAGCGGGACTGTCGTACACCCCGGCGCCAGACGTCCACGATTGATCGGGTGGCGGTGATGTCCTGGGTCGGGTCCCCGTCCACCAGCAAAAGGTCGGCTCGCAGACCGGGGGCGATCCGTCCGCGGTCGGTCAGCCCGAAGGTGCGGGCAGGGACACTGGTGGCCGCGGCGAGCGCCTGCTCTGCGGTCAGTCCGGCCATGGTCAGCAGTACCAGCTCACGATGCATGCCGGCGCCGTGCAACGGAGCGATCATGTTCGCATCCGTCCCCGCCAGCAGCGGCACGCCTGCCCGGTGGAGTGCCCGGGCCGCGTGCACGGCGTTGGATGCGCCATCCTGGTGTACCGGCACGCCCGTGGAATCTCGGTCGATGGAGGCTCTCTGCTGCTCGGACAGCCGTGAGGCGATGCGCTCGTCGCGGACGAGTTCGACGCCACCGTCGCCGGTGAGCGTTTCGAAGTAGGAGAGCGTGCTGATCACGAAGGCTCCGTGGGCGGCGATTGTGGCGGCCAGCTCTTCGGCGGCCGGGTCGCCGGAGCCGATGTCGGAGAAGACGTGGGCCATACCGTCGATGCCCGCGTCCAGGGCGACGACGGTGTCCTTGGCGGTGACGGCGTGTGCGATGGTCAGGAGACCGGCGGCGTGCCCGGCGTCCACGAGAGCCGCCACGGTGTCCGGTCCCAAAGCCGGCAGATGCATCCCGGATGCCGACCCGTCGTCGATCACGATCTTGAGATAGTCGATGCCTTCGGCCAGACGCGCATCGACGAACGCCCTGGCTTGATCGGGTCCGCCGATCGTTTCGAAGGGGCCGACCGCGTCACCCAGGTGCTCAAGGGCCGCCGCGGCGGCCATGACCTGGGACGGGTGCCCGTCGGGGGCGGTGGCGAGGACGCCGGCGCTGCGGATGTCGCTGACGTCGTCGTTTTCGGCGGCGTACCGGCGTTGCCGGGTGAGGTTCGGCGGAAGGCAGAACATGTCGAGCTCGGTGGTTACGCCGAACGTCAGCGCCTGGGCGAGGTCGCCGTCGAAGACGTGGGTGTGCGCGTCGACCAGGCCGGGAAGCAGTGTCTTGCCGGAGCCGTCCAGTTCGATGTCCGCGCGGCGGCCGTCGTATTCGGCGATCCGGTCGTCTTCGATCAGGACGTCGGTGCGGGGAACGGTCCGCGCGCCGTCGAAGACGCGCACGTCACGGATGAGGGTACGCACGATAGCTCTCCTTGGTCACAGATGATTCGCAAACGGCTTGTGTCGAACCGTGGGGTCAGTGGCCGGGCACCTCGTAGGTGACGTCATATTTGGCGGCGATGGGGTTGAGCTTGACCGGATCGAGTTCGCCGCCCGTGGTGATGCCCGGCCTGGCCTCGATCAGGTCCTCGATGAGGCACTCCCAGCCGCCCGGGGAGGAGATTTGGATCACTCGCGGGGGTGGGGTGGAGCCGCGGCGCAGGGCGTGCGGAACGCCGTGGGGTAGCAGGACGAACTGCCCCTTGGTGACGATGTGGGTCCGGTCGTCGAAGTCGACGAGGAGCTCTCCGTCGAGCACGTAGATGCTCTCGTCGGCCTTGTGGTGGACGTGGCGCGGGACGTCCTGGGCCACGACGACCTCCAGCAGGGAGAACCTGCCTTCGGTGTCGGTGGTGCGGGCCTTGACCGCGAACGCGGGCGGCACCTTGACGCGGCCCGGCCGTGCCTCGCCGGCCTTGAGGAGGATGAAGCGGTCTTCGGGCATGAGGTATCCTTTCAAAGCGGACTCGGAATCCGATTCCGCTTTGAAGTCTAGACAGAGGACCACCGGAGATGTCAAAGCAAGCCGCTCGCAAACCCCGCACCGACGCAGGCCGCAACCGCAGCCGCGTCCTGCAGGTGGCCTGCGAGTTGTTCGGCGAACGAGGGGGCGAGGTGCAGATGTCGGAGGTGGCGCAGACCGCCGGCGTCGGCATCGGCACCGTCTACCGCCACTTCCCGACCCGCCAGGCGCTGATCGAGGCTGTCGCGGATCAGCGGTTCGCCGGCATCCTGGTGTTCGCCCGGGAGCAGTGCCTGCCCAACCCCGACACGCGGCAGGCTCTGGCCTGCTTCCTGCGCCGGGTCGCGGAAGTGCACGAGCAGGGCCGAGGAGTGTCCAGCGTCATCGAGGCGACGCTGGGCTCCACCGAGCCGCGCGGCGAGGTGGGCGCCGAACTCCTCGCCTTCGGCGAGGCACTGGTCGAGCGCGGCCGGGCCGACGGCACCCTCCGCGCCGATGCCACGGTGGCGGACCTCTACATGCTCACCGGGGCCGTGGCTGCCATCAGCCGGCAGGGAATCGGCGACTGGCGCCGGTTCATCGACATCGCGCTCGGGGGAATGGGCCGCGCCGAGAACAGGGCGTCGTAGGTCCGGCGATGGCCGGGCCCCTGTCGTCGGGGTGCCCGGCCATCGAGGCGGTGGGGTCGAGGAACGACGAACCAGGGGTCGTGGCGGCGCTCAGGCGGCGAACCCCAGCACCAGGGCGGCGGCCACCGGTACCAGGTACAGCAGGGGGAAGACGACGGTCGAGTACGAGCGCGCCCGGAGCACGGTGACGACGGCTCCGGCGAAGTACAGCACCAGGCCGATCCCGGCCAGGACGCCTACGACCGGCACGAACAGGCCGACCAGCAGGCCCACGGATCCCGCGGCCTTGGCCGCGCCGAGCCAGGTCCACCACGAGCGGGGAACGCCGTAGTCCATCAGCGACTTCACGACCCACTCGGCGCGGCGAAGGAGGGAGAAGGCCGAGAAACCCACCCAGAGGGCGGCCAGGATGGTGACGACGACGTAGGCGGTGGACATCAGAGATGCTCCTCATCAGGCGGCTGCCGGTAGCGCTCGCTCCGGCCGGGTGTTTCGAACCCGTCACTGTCTCGACCCCGCGCAGCACGCGAATGTGACAGGAAGAGCGAACATCTTCAGTGGCGGAACCGACTTCTCCGCGCACGCCGCCTACGCCGACGGCTCCGGCCTGCGGGTGCACCTCGGGCACCGTGCACACGATCGCGATGACCGGCCGGCTGGACGGACCGCAGGCTCAGCCCGGCCCGCGCGGTCGGGAACAGCGGCTGAGATCCGGGCACGGCGCACCCGGACCGCGGCGTCAGGTCTACCCGAGGTTCTCCGGTAGCAGGGTGCGGATCGTGGCGTAGACGGCCTCGAGGTCCACCGCCTCGGGAGCGACCCGCCACTGGGCGTGAACACCGATGACGGCTCCCACCAGCAGGACCGTGAACGCCTCCGGGGTGGTTCCCGCGGGCACCGCCTCCGCCGGTATCCGGGCCTGCACCCCCTGCCGGAGTGCCGCGTGGAGCCGCGCGTAGTGCTCGCGGATCGGCGAGTCGACTTCCACGGCCTCGGCGAGCAGGGTGATGAACAAGCGGGTGACAGGCAGGCGGATGAAGTCCACGACCTGGTCCAGCGGATCGACGGGGCGTTCCCCGGCGGGCAGGGCGAAAGCGGTCAGCACGGTGTGGAGCTGCTCGTCGAGCACCGCTTCCAGCAGGCCCAGTTTGTTGCCGAAGTGCCAGGGGATGGAGCCGCGGCTGATGCCGGCCTTG
Source organism: Streptosporangium sp. NPDC000396 (assembly GCF_042898655.1). Classification (NCBI taxonomy): domain Bacteria; kingdom Bacillati; phylum Actinomycetota; class Actinomycetes; order Streptosporangiales; family Streptosporangiaceae; genus Streptosporangium; species Streptosporangium sp. NPDC000396. The sequence continues at coordinate 13,976 of NZ_JBIAZA010000063.1, read as the reverse complement.
TCGGCGATGTCGATGAAGCTCGTCTGCCGGTATCCCTTCTCGGCGAAGAGCTCGGCGGCGGCCGTCACCAGCAGTCGGCGGCTCTCCTCAGTTCTCTGGATACGTCGCGTGGCCATGCGGACCATCAAACCAGGCATGCCGGATGGCAGAGCAAATGCCAATAGGTATAGCCTGTGTCAGTCAACATAGAAACAAGGGGGTTCTCCATGCGTTGGGTGACCTACGCGACGGACACCGGAGACCGTGTCGGGGTGATCGGAGAGGACCGGATCCATCCCGTCGCGCCGGGCGTCAGCCTGATCGAGCTCATCGGCCAGGGCGCGGAGGGGCTGCGGGCGGCAGGAGAGGCGGCATTGGCGTCGGAGGCGCAGACGGTTCCGCTGGCCGGGGCCAGGCTGCGCGCGCCGATTCCGCGCCCGCCCTCGATCCGCGACTGCCTGTGCTTCCTGGACCACATCCGCAACTGCCAGCAGGCCGCCGGTCAGCCGCGCACGCTCAAGGACGCCTGGTACCAGATCCCGGCCTTCTACTTCGCCTGCCCCTCGACCATCGCCGGCCCGTACGACGACGTGACGATCTCGCCCGGCAGCGCCTGGTTCGACTTCGAACTGGAGATCGCCGCGGTCATCGGACCGGGCGGCCGGGACCTCACGCCGGAACAGGCCGAGGAGCACATCATCGGCTACACCATCTACAACGACTGGTCGGCACGCGACCTGCAGCTGCGCGAGACACCGCTGGCGATCGGCCAGGCCAAGGGCAAGGACGGCGCGACCACGCTCGGCCCGTTCCTGGTCACCCCCGACGAGCTTGAGCCCTACCGCCGCGACGGCAGGCTCGCCCTGCGGGTCGAGGCCACCGTCAACGGCAGGACCATCGGCTCGGGCCGTACCGACGCCATGGATTGGAGCTTCGGCGAGGTCATCTCCTACGCCTCGCGCGGCGTGGACCTGATGCCCGGTGACGTGTTCGGCTCTGGAACGGTGCCCGGCTGCTGCCTCATCGAGCACCTGTCCCTCGCCGATCCGGCCGCCTTCCCCGGCTGGTTGCGGGACGGCGACGTCGTCGAACTGACCGTCGAGGGGCTGGGCCGTACCCGCCAGGCCGTCCGCGCGTCCGCCGTTCCGTACCCGCTGGCGCCCCGGCGCAACCCCGACAGGCGGCCACCCCGCCCGCGCGTCAACCGCGCCCCGTCGAAGCTGCCCTACACGCGCGGGCTGCACGAGGTCGGCGCGGGCGTGTGGGCCTGGCTGCTGCCCGACGGCGGGTACGGCTGGAGCAACGCGGGCCTGATCGCGGGCGAGGGCGCCTCCCTCCTGGTCGACACCCTGTTCGACCTGCCGCTGACGGCCGAGATGCTCGACGCCATGCGCGAGATCACCGATCGGCACCCGCTCACCCATGCCGTCATCACCCACTCCAACGGCGACCACACCCACGGCAACCAGCTACTGGGCGAGCGCATCCAGATCGTCGCCGCGGAGGCCACCTGCACGGAGATGCGGCACGAGATGCCTCCTGAGATGCTGACCGCCACCCAGGTCGTGGACATCGGCCCGGCGACTCCCTACTTCCGCGAACGCTTCGCCGCCTTCGACTTCAGCGGCATCCGCCTGCGGCTGCCCGACCTGACCTATGACGGGGAGCTCACCCTGGACATCGGCGGCCGCGAGGTGCGCGTGATGAACCTCGGCCCCGCCCACACCGGCGCCGACTCCGTCGTGCACGTGCCCGACGCGGGCGTGCTCTTCGCGGGCGACCTGCTGTTCGTCGGCTGCACCCCGATCGTGTGGAGCGGCCCGATCGCCAACTGGATCACCGCCTGCGACAAGATGATCGCCACCGGAGCCGGCACGATCGTCCCCGGCCACGGCCCGGTCACCGACCCCGACGGGATTCGCGCGGTGCGCGGCTACCTCGCCCACGTGGTCGAGCAGGCGGACGCCGCCCACGCCCGCGGCCTGTCCTTCTTCGAGGCGATCGAGACGGTGGATCTCGATGAGTACGCCACCTGGCTGGACGCCGAGCGGATCGTGGTCAACCTCCACCGCCGCTACCGCGAACTCGACCCCACCGCCACACCCGATCTGGACCAGATGACGCTGATGGCCATGATGGCCGAAAGGGGGCTTGCGTGAGGCTTCCGAAGAGCACGTACACCTCCCTCCCGTGGCGCGTCCACGAACTCACGAGTGACTTCTCGGTCGAGGATGTGTGGTCGTTCCGCACTCCCGGAGCCGGGCCTGACGACTTCCCGACCATGCTCGCAGCGCTGCAGGCCGAGGGCGGAATGGCGAGGCAACCCCCGCTGGTGAAGTTCTTGTTCGCCATCCGATGGAAGCTCGGCGCACTCCTCGGCTGGGACAAACCATCAGCGGGTGTCGGTGCGCGGGTTGCCTCGCTCCGCGACCGCCTGCCCGGCGACCTCCGCGACGCTCCCCGCGGCCCGGACAACGAGAACATGCCTCTCAAAGCGGTCTACGAGCTCGACATGGAGGCCGTTCGCGAGCTGGCGAACAAGACCGTGCACACCCTGATGCATCTCGGCTGGGTTCAAGGCGCGAACGGCGACTATGAGCTGCGGATGACCGTCCTCGTCAAGCCCAACGGACGGTTCGGATGGCTCTACATGGCCGCCATCGCGCCTTTCCGATACCTCATCGTCTACCCAGCCCTGACCCGGCAGTGGGAAGGAGCCTGGCGCCACCGCGATCACGCGGAGGCGGAGTATGAAGAAGGGAAGTCACGATGAAATCCGGAAAGCGACTGCTCCGCTGGGCGAGCGGCATCATGCTCGTGCTGGGAATAGGGCACCTGTCCTTGCTGGCGCTCGTCGCCTGGGAGGACGTCACCGGCTGGGTGGATCGGGGGATGTGGGCAGCCGTCCCGCTCGAGCTCGCGGACGGAGGCACCGTTCAGACGGTGGAGTCCCTTCAGAACAAGGTCACCTTCTGGTCCGGTCCGGGAAGCTTCGCCGTACCCCTGATTCTCTTGGGTTGCCTGATATGGCACCTCGCCGGACGCGGGGTGGCCGTGCCCGCCGGAGTCGGCTGGGGCGTCGCAACGTGGTGTGCGTTAGGCGGCGTCCTTCTTGTGCCGTCCCCGTTCTTCGCCGGGGTCATCTCCGGGGCACTCATCATCTTGGCAGCGCGGAAGAAAGATCGGCCGGGAGCGGCCCGAGACCGGGAGATGGACCTGGCGTGATTCGCGCCCGCCGGCGGCGGTGGCGGGGTTGAAGAACCGGCGCGCCACCTGGCCCGCTCTCAGGACGTCGACGGCGGGGCGACCGAGGATCGCATGATCAGCCGCGACTTGAGCGTGTGCATCTCGCCGCGCGGCTGCGCGCCCTCGATCGTGTCCAGCAGCACCTGGGCCGCCTTCGCCCCCAGCTCGTGCACCGGCTGCTCGATCATGGTCAGCGGCGGCTCCATGACCGCCGCCCACGAGCTGTCGTCGAAGCCGATCAACGCCACGTCACGCGGGCAGGCCAGCCCGGCCGTGCGCAGCGCTCGCAGCGCCCCGGTCACGGCGTCGGTCTCGGTGCAGAAGACCGCGGTGACGCGGTCGGGAAGGGCGAGCATGCGGGTGACCTCCTCCGTCGCCCGCTCCTCGGTCTTACGCCCGACCATCACGAGCTCGGGATCGAAGGGGATGCGGGCGTCGTCGAGCGCGTCGAGGTAGCCACGCAGCCGCTCGCCGTCGGTCCACAGGTTGCGCGAGGCCTCCGCGAGCAGCCCGCGCCTGGTCGCGGGTGCTTCGGGCGTGGGCGGCCCCCACACGAAGCCGATCCTGCGATGACCCGCCGCGATCAGCGTCTCGACCGCCTCCCTGGCCGCGTCACGGTTGTCGATGACGACGGCGTCCAGGTCGAGCGCGGCGACCGCCCGGTCCACGAGCACGACGGGGATGCCGCGCTTGACCGCCGCCTTGATGTGGGCGACCTCGCCCTTGCCGATCGCGGCCGAGGCGACGATGAAGCCGTCGACGCGTTTGTCGATGAGCACGTTCGTCGCCGCGACCTCCTCGTCGAGGTCCTCGTACGTGCTCAGCACGATCGTGTCGAAGCCCCTGGCACGGGAGGTGTCGCAGATGCCGCGCACCACGCCGGCGAAGAACGGGTTGCCGATGTCCGCGACGATCACCCCGAGGGTGTGGCTGACGCCGGTCGACATGCTGCGTGCCAGCGCGTTGGCCCGGTAGCCGAGCTTCTCCGCGGCGGCGAGCACCCGCTGCCGCAACTCGGGGCTGACGTATCCGTACCCACCGAGCGTCCGGGCCGCGGTGGCGCGGCCGACGCCGGCCTCGGCGGCCACCTCGGAGATCGTCGGCGGCCCCGCCGCGCGGCCCCGGTCAGCTGACATGGATGGCGTCCCTCATTTCTCGCGTTCGGCGGCTGGCCACATGCTAGCCACGACGGGCCTGCCGTGGCCGAACGCGCCTTCGACGAAGCACTGCTCGTAGGCGCTGTCCGCGCCGTCGCGCAGGGCTCGCTCGATCAGGTTCTCCGGCGGCCGCCGGCCGGCCGACCAGCCGCCGCGCAGCAGGGAGACGGCGAAGCCGGCCAGGAAGGCATCGCCGCAGCCCATGGTGTCGACGACCGTGTCCTGCTCGACGGGGCGGGCGGGGGCCGCGACGGTGACACGGCCGTCGTGGGCGATCGCCCCGTCCACGCCGCGGGTGGCCAGCGCCAGGCCAGCGCCCCGCCGGACGGCGTCGGCGAGCAGGTCGCGGGTGGCGGCCTCGTCGAGGTGGGAGCACGACAGCAGCACCAGGTCGGCGTGCGGGCAGACGCGGTCGAGGTAGGAAGGGCTGCGGTAGTCCTCCTCGCTCGACAGGTCGAAGCTCACGAGCGTGTCGAGCTTGGGCAGCTCGCTCTCGCTGCGGGAGTAGACGCTGGAGTGGACCAGGTCGAAGGAGCAGGCGTAGGCGAGCAGCTCGCCGTCGAGCGCGAGCGGTTCTCGCACCGTGACGCCGCCGCCGTTCCATCCGAGGAAGACCCGGTCGCCGTCGTCGACGCGCAAGGTGGAGACGCCGGTCTCGCCCCGCCGTACGACGCAGCGGTCGACGGCGACGCCCTGCGCGGCGATCGACTCGCGCAGGAAGCCGCCGAGGTCGTCGTCGCCGAAGACCCCGAGATAGGAGGCCTGGACGCCGAGGCGGTCGGCGTAGACGGCGACGTTCACGCTGTTGCCGCCCGGATAGTCGATGCCGCGGTCGACGAACCGGTCAACGATGTTGTCGCCGAAGCCGAGGACTCTCATCGAGGCTCAGTAGTCCATGACGCGGTAGTAGCGGCGCAGGTCGAGTGAGTGGTCGCGCACCCGCTCCAGATGCTTGCTCACCCGTCCCATCACGGTGTCGAGCACGAGCGGCGCCAGCAGGCCGCGGAACTCGGGGCTGATGCCGTCGAGCGGGTAGTCGCGGGTGTCGAAGACGGTGACGTCCTTGGAGACGCGCCTGGCGAAGGACTCGGCGCGGTCGGTGAGGGCGCGCGTCTCGTCCTCGCCCTGGAAGACGATCACGCTGGTGTCCTCTTCGAGCAGCTCAAGCGAGCCGTGGAAGAACTCGGCGCTGTGCACCCGCGTGGTGCGCAGCCACTGCATCTCCTCAAGGATGCACATCGAGTAGAGGTAGGTGAACCCCCAGAGGTTCCCGCCGCCGACGAGGAAGTGGTAGCCGGTGTCCTTGTGCGCCTCGGCGAAGGCCGCGGCCGCGGGCTCGGCCTGCTTGGCCACCTCAAGCAGGACGCCGGGGATGCCGGCGAGCTCGTCGGCGAGCTTGTCGTAGCCGTCGAACTCTCCCCTGCGCGACAGCAGGCGTCCCATGAACAGCAGCATCTGGGGATCGAAGGGCCATGATTTCGGCTCGGAGACAAGCGCGACGTCGGCCTTGGTGGCGACGGGCGAGTCGGGGTAGCCGGTGAAACCGATCGTGTAGGCGCCCTTGGCCTTGCAGTACTCGATGGCGCGGACGCTGTCGTCGGTCGTGCCCGACACCGAGGTGAAGATCGCCACGGTGCGCTCGCCAAGGCTCGCGTCGCCCGAGGCGATCAGCTCGGCCGCGATCGCCGCTCGTACGGCGAGGCGGGAGGAACGCCTGGCCAGGTGCTCATACGGCCACATCTGCGCGTAGGTGCCGCCGGCGCCGACCAGCAGGAGATTGTCGAACCCCTCCTCCACGAGGCGGTCGACGAGCTCCTCGATCTGCGGGCGCAGGGCGACCGTGCTCGCCAGCTGGGAGAGGAACTGGGGCTCGTTGAAGCCGAGCATGTTTCGGGTCCTTTCGAAGTGGCCGATCTGATACCGGTATCACGCGGCCATCACGCTGACACAGCGAAACCATCTCCGTCAACTGTTCAGCAGGCAATGAGGGATTGACGCGAAAGGAAGATCTTTCCAGATTCCCTCTGGTACCGGTATCAGATCCGCTGTACAGTCGGCCCTCACCACGCGGATCCGAGGTGCCGAGGCACTGGTGATCCCCTCTCCCCCCGAGAGAAAGGAAGCCCATGCGTCCTCGCTCACTGACGACGCTGGCCGTACTGGCCGGCTCGCTCGCCGTCGCCGGGTGCTCAGGCGGTACGGCACAGGCTCCGGCAGCCGACGTCGCGGCCGCACCGGCGTTCTCCGGCACGCTCAGCGTCCTGACCAAGTTCGCGGGCGATCCGCTGAGCCCGTACTTCGAAAAGCTCGCCGCCGCATACGAGAAGCAGAACCCCGGCGTGAAGGTCGAGCTCATCCAGGAGACCGACCAGAGCATCAAGGACAAGACCAAGACCCTGACCGCCTCCGACGCGCTGCCCGACGTCTACTTCACCTGGACGGGCAACTGGGCGGAGAACTTCGTGCGCGGCGGCAGGGCGGCCGACCTCACCAAGGTGATCGGCCCCGACACCGAGTGGGGCCGCACCTTCAGCAAGGCCTCACTGTCCGCCTTCGCCTTCGACGGCAAGTACTACGGGATCCCGCTCTACAACAACGGCAAGTTCATGGGCTACAACAAGGCCGCCTTCGCCAAGGCGGGCGTCAAGGTGCCCGCCACGTTCGAGGAGCTCGTCGGCAGCTGCCGGGCGCTGCGCAAGGCCGGCTACGAGCCGATCGCGTTCGGCAACAAGGACGGCTGGCCCGCGCTGCACTACCTGCAGCAGCTGTTCGCCTACAACGTGCCCGACGAGACCCGCGAGGCCGACGTCCGCCCCGCCACGGCCAAGCTCGACCACCCCGGCTACCTCGCCGCGCTCAAGCAGTTCAAGACTCTCGTCACCGACTGCACCGACACCGGCAGCGGCACCAACGGCGTGCTGTACACCTCGGCTCAGGAGGCCTTCGCCAGCGGCAAGGCCGCCATGTACTACCAGGAGATCCTGGAGTTCGACAGCACGACGGCAGGCCGGGGCCTCGACGCCAAGGACTTCGGCATCTTCCCCCTGCCCGTCCCCTCCGGCGCCGCGGGAAACCCCAAGGTCATCGAGGGCGCGCCCGAAGGTTACCTGATCAACGCCAGGTCCCCGCGCGCCGCGCTCGCCGTCGACTTCATGAAGTTCGTGACCCGGCCAGAGAACGCCAAAACCCTGTCCTCTCCCCCGTACGGCCAGCCCAGCACGGTTGTCGGCGCCGTCACGCCGGAGACGTCCAGCAAGGCCGTGTTCGACGGCATCGAACTGGTCAACGCCGCGCCCCGGCTCGCCAGCTGGCTCGACATGGTCACCGTTCCCGAGGTCGCCGACGCCTGGCTGGCCGGCGGTGAGGCCCTCATCAGCGGCGGTACAACACCCGAGCAGGTGCTCCAGAGCGTGCGCCAGGCCTCGCGATCGGCCACGTGACCGTGCGCGCCATCGCTCGACGGGCGGCCGGGCTCGCGTGGGTCGTCCCGGCCCTCGTGCTGGTCGGGGTGTTCGTCTACCTGCCGCTCGTGCAGAACATCGGGTTCAGCACGCTCAAGTGGGACATCTACAGCGGCGGCCAGGAGTACGTCGGACTCGACAACTATCGCAAGCTGCTCGACGATCCGGTCTTCTGGTCGTCGTTCGGCAACAATCTGCTGTACGCGGTGATCTCGATCGTGTTCCAGGTGTTCGGCGCGCTCGTGCTGGCCGCGCTCATCGAGAGCGTCCGCGGCGAGAGATGGCGGCGCTGCCTGCGGGCGATCTACTTCATCCCCTCGGCGATCTCGCTGACCGTCGCGGGCCTGCTGTTCTACTTCATCTACGAGCCGAGCCTGGGCCCGCTCAACCACGCGCTGGAGGCGGCGGGCCTGGGCCGGTTCAACCACTCATGGCTCGGCCAGGAGAGCACGGCGATGCCGGCGATCATCGCGATGAGCCAGTGGCAGGGATTCGGCTACTCCACGCTGCTGTTCGCCGTCGCCATCCAGCGCATTCCCGCCGAGCTGTACGGCGCCGCCGCCATCGACGGCACAGGGCCGATCCGCCGCTTCACGCACGTGACGATTCCCCTGGTCCGCGAGATGACCGGCCTCATGACGATGGTGACCATCTCCGGGGCGTTCCAGGTGTTCAACGAGGTCATGGTCATGACCGGCGGCGGCCCGAACAACTCGACCCAGGTCATGGGCACATGGCTCTACCGCAGCGGCTTCGTGCGCAACAACTTCGGCTACGCCGCCGCCATCGCCACGCTGATCTTCGTCATCACGCTCGGCGTCGCCATGGCGCAGCTGTGGTTCACGCGGAAGAAAAGAGTGGAATGGTGAAGCGGCTGAGCTTTCTCGGCGTGATCGCCCGGGTGTTCATGTGGGCCTTCCTGCTCGCCCTCGCGGTCGTCGTGCTCTACCCCCTGCTGTGGATGGTGCTCAACGGGTTCAAGACCAACGCCGAACTGTTCGGCGACCCGTTCGCCCTGCCCGTCGACTGGAGCTTTTCCAACTATCAGAAGGCCTGGAACAGGGGGGTCGACAACTACCTGATCACCAGCGTGCTGGTCACCGTCACCTCGACGATCGCCACCGTGTTCCTCAGCGCCTGGGCCGCCTACGGCCTGACCCGCGTCAGCATCCCCTTCAACAAGGCGGTCACCGGGGTGATCCTCGGCGGGCTCATGCTGGCTCCCACCGTCGCGCTCGTGCCGCTGGTGAAGATGTTCCAGGCGATGGGGCTCTACAACAGCTTCTGGGCGCTGCTCATCCTGTACACCGCCTTCCGCGTCCCGTTCACCACCTTCCTCATCCGCGCCTACATGATCGACCTGCCGCGCGAGGTGGACGAGGCCGCGGAGATGGACGGCGCGGGCCGCTGGACCGCCTTCTGGCGGGTCATCCTCCCCATGAGCAAGCCGATCATCACCTCGACCGTCATGCTGCACGTCCTGTTCGCGTGGAACGAGTACCTCTTCGCGATGGTCTTCACCAGCGGCAGCGGCGTGCAGACCCTGCCGGTCGGACTCACCAGCCTGATGAGCAAGCACGGCACCGACTACCCGGTCGTGTTCGCCGGGATGACGATCGCCGCGCTTCCCGTGGTGCTGCTGTTCTTCCTCGGCCAGCGCCACATCGTCAAAGGCCTCGCCGACGGCATCGGAAAGTGAGCCCATGACGCCCCTGTCCCCCGGCAGGTCAGACGACATGAGCGGTGAGCGCCGGCGGCGGTGTCCTGAATCCTTTTGCCAGCAGCCAGACCGCCAGCACCATTTCGTTCAGCGCCAGCGGGAAGAAAAGAATGACATGGGTCGCCGAGGACGGGGCGAGCAGATTGAACATCACGAGGAGGCTGTCGGCCAGGTACGGTGCCACCGCGACGAGCGCCCAGCCGGATATCCACCGGGGAACGAGCCTTGACCGGTACAGCAGGTAGTTGAGGAGCAGGACGCTGAGGCAGAAGAAGACCGCACTACTGGCGTGGCCCCACATATCGTATGTCTGTGTCAATGCCCGGACGGTATCCAGGTGCGACGCATTGTCAGGTGTGCCGGCACCCGATTGAGTGGTGCTCAGCGCCACCAGCATGAGAGGACCGACGGTGGCGGGAAGCAGGAGAACGACCTCAAGAATCCTGGCGACGACGTAGCCGAGCGCGGGTGCCTCGCCGTGTTTCCGGAGAACCGGAAACAGCGTCGGCGGGATCAACGCGATCGCGACGGTCATGACCAGCGCCATGAGGGCGCCCGCCGATATTCCATGTGCCCTGTCGGCGATGGATCGGGGTGAGTGCAGGGTGCCGAGCGGCCCGAGAAGGACCGCGCTGAGCACTCCCGCGGCCGTCGCGGTGAGGAAAAGGGAACCCACAACCCGTGCCGTCGTCTGCCTGTACATATCCTCGCTCCGTCAGTCCGATGCTCTTCCCGCTGGCCTGTCGTGGCCACCGCGCCAATGGTCGCCGACACCGGTGTGCTGACGGTGGGCTCCCGGTGTGCGGGCGGTGGGGGGCGGGCTTGCCGGGTGTCCGGGCCTGTGGCAGTCTCAGCGGAGGTCAACATCCGGGAGCAGCTCTGTGGTGCAGATCGGTCTGCTCGGTGGTGTCCGCGTCGCTACCGAAGACGGCGAGCCGGTCGACATCGGCTCGGCGAAGTCGCAGACGGTGCTCGCGGCGCTGGCCTTGTCGCCCGGGACGCCATTGGCGGTGTCGCGCCTGGTGGAGCTCGTATGGGGTGACGCACCCCCGCGAACGGCGAACAAGACTCTGCAGTGGCACGTGGCCCAACTGCGCAAGAGCCTTGGTTCCGGCACGATCGTGCGGGTCGGTGCCGCCTACCGCCTCGACGTGGCGCCTGACGCGGTCGACGTGACGCGCTTTCGCCGATACCTCCGCGAGGGTGATCTCACCGTGGCCCTCGCGCAGTGGGGCGGGACTCCCCTGGCCGGTCTGGACGCGCCCGGCCTCGCGGCGGCGGTAGCCGGTCTGACCGAGCAGTGGCTGAGCGCCGTCGAGGCCGGCCTCGAACGCCGTGTCGAGTCCGACCCGCGGGAGGTCATCGGTTCATTGGCGGAGCTCGCGGAGCGCCATCCCTTACGCGAAGGTCTCTGGGCCCTGCTGATGACGGCTCTGTACCGGGTGGGCCGCCAGGCCGACGCCCTCGCGGCCTTCCGGCGGGCCCGGCACCATCTCGTCACGCAGCTCGGTGTCGAACCCGGGCCGGAGTTGCGTGAGCTCGAGTCGTGGATCCTCGATCACGACGAGCGGCTGCGCGGACGCGCCGCGCCGGAGCACGCGCCGCCACGCCGTCCGAGCGGGACGGTAACCTTCGGCTTCGCGCAGGTCGCCCACTCGGCGACCGGCTGGGCGACGCATCGGGCGGCAACCGCGGCGATGGCCCGCCTGGACCAGCTCGTCCGGGCGGCGGCGGACCTGCACGACGGCCACGTCTTCGCCGCCGGCGCCGAGTCGGTCGGGGTGGCCTTCCACCGAGCCGATGACGCCGCCGCGTGGGCGGCACGGCTGCAGCGGGCGGCTGCCGGCGAACGCTGGCCGGACGGCATCGAGCCAGGCCTGCGGATCGGCCTGCACACCGGCGAGTCCGAGGAGGTGGCCGCGGGGTACGTCGGCGCCGCGGTGCATCTGGCCGCGCGTATCGCTACCGCCGGCCATGGCGGGCAGACCCTGGCGTCCGGGGCGACGGCCGGTCTGCTGGACCGGAGCGACCTGCACGATCTCGGCTGGTTCTGCCTGGACGGCGCTCCGGGCGACCAGCGCATCGTCCAGATCGGCGAGGGCGAGCACGCGCCGATCCGGTTACCCGGGACCCGGCGGGATCACCTGCCCCTTCGCGTGGGCCGCCTCATCGGCCGCGACGAGGACCTGCCGGCCGTCGCCGACGCGCTCGCGCGGTCCCCGGTCGTGACCTTGGTGGGACCGGGAGGGATCGGCAAGACCCAGCTCGCGCTGGCGGCGGCCCGTACGGCGGCCGCCGGTCACGGGTGGGACGCGTGGCTGATCGAGCTGGCGGAGATCACATCGCCGGCCGACGTGCCCCGCGTGGTCGCCGACGCGTTGAGCGTCGCGCAGCGCCCGGGACACACCCTGACCCAATCGATCGTCGCGGTCCTGCGATCGCGCCCGGCGCTGTTGCTCATCGACAACTGCGAACACGTCATCGACGGCGCGGCCAAGCTCGCACAGGCCATCGTGGCGGGCTGCTCGCAGGTGCGCGTGCTGGCCACCGCACGGGAACGCCTCGCCGTCGGAGACGAACAGGTCCTGGTCGTGGAACCACTGGATCCGGCCGCCAGTACCGAGCTGTTCCACACCCGCGCGCTCGCCGCCGATCGGACCTACGATGCGCGTGCGCACCATCGTCACGTCGAGGAGATCTGCCGCCGGCTCGACGGCATACCGCTGGCCATCGAGCTGGCCGCCGCTCGGACGATAAGCCACCGGCCGGTCGACCTCGTCGCCCGGCTTGACGATCGTCTCCGGATGACCGGTGGCCGCCGCACCGGCGCCGCGCGGCATCGCACGTTGCGGGCGGCCATTCAATGGTCCTACGACCTGCTCACGCCGGCCGAGCAAACGCTGTTCCAACGCCTGTCCGTCTTCAACGCGCCGTTCGACCTCAGCGCGGCGCAAGCGGTCGCCCATGACCAAGACATCGACGACCTTCTGGGCGACCTGGTCGAGCGGTCGATGGTCACCGTCGACTTCGGACCGTTCGGCCGGCGTTTCCGGCTGCTGGAGCCCGTACGCCAGTTCGCCGCCGAGCACCTGCGTGAGCGTGGGCATGCCGACCTGGCCGCCGGACTCCACGCGCGTTGGTGCCTGCGCGAAGTCACCGACATCCATCGCCTGCTCACGGGACCGGGCGAGGCCGAGGGCGTCGCTCGCCTCGGCGATCTGTGGGCGAATCTGCGTGCGGCCGTCACGTGGGCGTGTGCGGCCGGAGACCCGCGACTGGCCGACGCGCTGATCCGGCCGATCGTTACGGAGCTCCCCCTGCGGGGACGGCAGGAGATCGGCGGCTGGGCCGAGCGCATCCTGGCCGTGACATCGGCGGAGGACCAGGACCTTCGTGCCTTCTGGCTCGTCTGGGTCGCCGAGCGCTACACCCAGAACGCCAACCCGGCAGGTTACCGCCACGTGGCGGACCGGTGCGGCGAACCGGGCCGGCCGCTGAGCCGCTATGCGCACGCGTACGCAACCGGTGACGGCGAGGCCCTGTGGCGGTGCCTGCCGGACGCCGTGGCCGATCTACGCCGCCAGGGTGAGCAGGATCTTGCGGCGTTCCTTGAGATGACGTCGGCGGGGACACTACTGGGCATCGGACGTTTCGAGCAGGTCGACACGTCGGTCTCGGCCCTGGCGGATCGGTATCGGATCAACGGTCCGCCGACCCTCCTGCACTGGACGCTGCAGACCCTCGGCTACTCCGCCTCGTTCCAGGGCCGGCACGACGAGGCCGACCGGTGTTTCGACGAGGCGGCCCGCGTCGACGTCCCCACGGGCACGCTGTCGGCCAACAAGTCCACCGAGGCCCGGTCCGTGTTCCGGCGAGGCGACCGGCTGCGAGCCTTTCAGCTCCTCCGGTCCCACATCGACGAGCTGATCGAGACCGACAACGTGATCGCCGCCAGTATCATCTGCATCGAATTCATCAACATGACGGCCGCGATCGACCGGATCGCGGAGGCGGCCCACATGCTCGGGTATCTTGAGGCGGCCAACGACTTCGGCGCCCTGGCCGCCCGGACGCTCGTCGCCGAAGCCGCCAACAAGATCGCTGCCAGTGTCCGGCACGGCTCGGATCCGACGCCGGTGTCCACGCACCACATCGACGACCGCGCCGCCCTCATATACATGCGTGACGTCCTCGTGGAACTCGCCCGGCCGAGCGCGCAGCCAGAAACCTCGGCCAGTTGACCGCCTGCGAATCTTGCAGTTGATCAGGCAACGCGCGCCGGTTCGCGCCATTACCGGCGCGGGTCGCCAATCTACCGTCAGACCTCTTCGACGCTGCTCGGCTCGCGCCGAGACAGGTCGATGCCGAGCTCTTCCGCAGCGCGGAAGACGTCCTCGTCGGTGTCGCGCATCT
>NZ_JBIAZA010000062.1:0-18647 GCF_042898655.1 Streptosporangium sp. NPDC000396 | reverse complement strand
CGCGCCCCCGCCCGCTGAACTCCAGGACCTCCTGGCCACCATCGGCGCTGGACGCGCCCTCAACCTCTACGCCCGGATCTAACAGACCACGGGTACATCCTGGCGGTCATCGAGCATGCCACCAGGCGCGTCCGCGTGCTGGGCACCACCGCTCATCCGAGCGGGAGTTGGGTCGTCCAGGCGATAAGGAACTTGGTAATGGATCTGGATGATGCGGGCTGCCGGGCGCGCTTTCTGGTCCGAGACAGCGATGGGAAGTTCCCGGCTCTCGTGGATGAGATCCTCACCGAAGCTGGCATCAAGACGGTGCTCACCGGTATCCGGATGCCGAGGATGAACTCAATCATGGAGCGGTGGGTGCAGTCGTGCCGCCGCGAGCTCCTCGACCGCTGCCTCGTATGGAACGAACGCCACCTGCGGCGCGCCCTGCGCGAGTACGAACGGTTCTACAACCAGCATCGCGCCCACCAAGCCCTGGACCAAGCGGCTCCGCTACGCATCGTGCCGGATCCGATTACAGATCCGGAGCGGATCATCGACCTGAACGTACGCCGGAGAGACCGGCTCGGCGGAGTCCTCCACGAATACTCACATGCGGCTTGACCTGCATGGATGTAGTTTTCGGCAGGCGCACTGCTGCCCGGAGAGAGATGCGGACGAACATGTGGACTCCCGTTCTGTTGAGGGGTCAGAACGAAAGCCACTGTGGACGGGCCCGCAGGCGAAGGCGGCCTGGTCTGCCCTTTACCGAAGACGACTTGATCAACCCTTGGCTAGAGAGCCGCCCGATTCGGGCGCGGCGCACCTGAAGGGACTTCTGACTTGGTGTTCTGCTGACCTTCTAGCGGGTCTGGCTCGACGTTCGCCGTCTAGGCGATCTTCCTTATGCCCGAGTCCGCAGGTCAGGCGTTCCGGCATGCGCCCAGCGCGTGCCCGATCCGTGCCCGCGAGCAGCCAGCGAGCGATCAAACGAGATCAACTTCTCCCGTCGAGCCCACCTTGCCCGAGAAATCCAAGGTCAGATGGGGTGTGAGTGGTAGGGCGCCTGGGACTCGAACCCAGAACCTACGGATTAAAAGTCCGCAGCTCTAACCATTGAGCTAACGCCCCGCTGAAGACAGCGTACCGAGGATAGTGTCCACTAACGTCCGTCGCCAGGCCTGTGGGTGCCCATCTGTTTGTCCAACGGCAGGTAGGGCGGAGATTCAGATCATACAGTGGCACCTATGACGAGTTCGGGGTTGGAGTCGATCCATGGTCATCACGTGTCCGCACGGCAAGGGTACGTCGTGGTGGACGTGGAGACCACGGGTTTCTCTCCGGCCAAGGGCGACCGGATCTGTGAGATCGCGCTCGTCTCCCTGGACGCCGAAGGCGCGACCGTCGACGAGTGGCACTCACTGATCAATCCGCGCCGCAGCACCGGGGCGGTGCACGTCCACGGGATCACCGACGAGATGGTCGCCGACGCGCCGGTGATCGAGGAGGTGCTCGACGCGATATGGCAGCGGGTCGCCGGACGGGTTCTGGTGGCCCACAACATCTCCTTCGACCTGCGCTTTCTCAAGGTCCTTCCGGGCAGCCAGTGGCTGAGCGAAACCTTGTGCACGCAGCGACTCGCCCCTGACTTCATCTCCGACGGGAAATGGACCCTCGCCGCCTGCTGTGAACGCGTGGGCATCTCGCTCTCCAACGCCCACAGCGCGCTGGTCGATGCGCGCGCCACCGCCGAGCTGCTCCGGTTCTACCTGCGCCAGGGCCTTTCCTGGCGGAGCGAGCTGGACAGGGCGGCTCAGGCTCCCGGCTGGCGCTCCTGCGACCTGCCCCAGCGGCACCCCCGCCAGCGATAGGCGGAGATGCCCCTGGGGCCTCACAGAACGATGTCGTGGTCTTCCAGAGGCCAGGGACGCTCGGGCCTCATGAAGGCTCTCAGGGCGGGCGACGCGTCCTCCTGGGGCCTTCCGGAGACCGGGCGTTTTGAAGGACCGGATCAGTGGAAGGCGTCCAGCCCCGTGAGCGCCCTGCCCAGGGTGAGCAGATGAACCTCTTGCGTGCCCTCGTAGGTCAGCACGCTCTCCAGGTTGTTCATGTGCCGGATCACCGGATACTCCAGCGTGATGCCGTTGCCGCCGAGAATCGAGCGCGACTGGCGGGCGATGTCCAGGGCGGCGCGGACGTTGGCCAGCTTGCCGAAGCTGACCTGCTGGGGGGTGATGGCACCCGCGTCCTTCAGGCGGCCCAGGTGGAGGGCGGTGAGCTGGGCCTGGCCCAGGCTGACATACATCCAGGCGAGCTTTTCCTGGGTCAGCTGGAAGCCACCGATGGGCTTGCCGAACTGGACGCGGGTCTTGGAGTAGTCGACGGCGGACTCCAGGCAGGCCCGAGCCGCTCCCACGACGCCCCACAGGATGCCGAAGCGGGCCTCGGACAGGCACGACAGCGGGCCCTTCAGGCCACGGACCTCAGGCAGTACGGCTGACGCGGGGAGACGGACGTCGTCGAAGTAGAGAGAGGAGGTCACCGAGGCCCTGAGGGACATCTTCTTGTGAATCTCCGGGGCGGAGAAGCCGGGCGTGTCGGTGGGGACCACGAAGCCGCGGATGCCGTCCTCGGTCTGTGCCCAGACCACGGCCACGTCGGCGATGGAGCCGTTGGTGATCCACATCTTGGAGCCGTTGAGGACCCAGTCGCCGGAGGCGTCCTGCTTGGCATGGGTGCGCATGCTGGCGGGGTCGGAGCCGTGGTCCGGCTCGGTCAGGCCGAAGCAGCCGATCGCCTCGCCCGCGGCCATCCGGGGCAGCCACTCCTCCTTCTGCTCCGCGGAGCCGTACTTCCAGATCGGGAACATGGCCAGCGAGCCCTGAACGGAAACGAACGACCGCAGTCCCGAGTCGCCCGCCTCCAGCTCACGGCAGGCCACGCCGTACGAGACGGCGTCCAGGCCGGCGCAGCCGTACCCCTCCAGGTGCATTCCCAGCACGCCGAGCGAGCCGAGCACCGGGCCCAGCTCGCGAGCGGGGAAAACCGCCTCTTCGAACCAGTCACCCACGTGGGGGAGCACCCTGTCCGCGACGAACTCCTTCACGGTGTCGCGGATAAGGCGCTGCTCTTCGGAGAGTTCGTCGTCGATGCGCAGGAGGTCATCCATGGGTGTTCCTCTCTCGTCGGCCCCTGTCAGGGTATTGCGGATGCGCAGGGGGCGGATGTCAGGGTCCTCCCAGGGGGAATCCCGATGTGATCGGGGCCCTCTGCCGGGCAGTCTGAAGACATGAACGAAAACGACTTCTCGGGCATCAGGAAGCTTCGCAGGACCAGGGACGGGCGCATCATCGCCGGCGTCGCCGCGGGGCTCGGACGCTACATCGGAATCGACCCCAACATCATCCGTGCCGCCCTCGCCGTCGCCAGCTTCTTCGGAGGCCTCGGAGTGGGGATCTACGCGATCGGCTGGCTGCTCCTGCCCGACGAGAGCAAGGACAGGTCGATCGTCCAGGACCTGGTCGACAAGAACAAGGACAACCCCGTCTGGCAGGACGCCAGGGCCAAGGCCGAGCAGGGATGGGCCAAGGCCGAGCAGAGCTGGATGAAGGCCACCAGCCAGAACCAGGCGCCGCACTACCCGACCCACCAGGACCCTGCCGCCCCGCAGCAGCCGGCCCACCGGGACGCCTCGCCGCACTACCCGACCCACCAGGACCCGGCCCCTCAGTATCCCGCCCCTGCTCCCGAGGCCCCGCGGAGTACGGTGCCGCAGCACGGCGACGAGTCCAAGCCTCAGACGTGACTCAGGTGGTCGCCCCCGTGCGGACCTTCTCGATGATCTTCTTACGCGCTTCGATCCAGAACAGGGCCAGCGCGGCCGCGACGACGAACCCGGCCGCGCCGGCCAGTGCCACCACGGCTTCGGGACCGAGTTTGACGGCGGCGGCGCCGCCGATGAGGATGCCGACGCCCTGGGCGGCCAGCAGGCCTGACTGCACGAGCCCGAAGGCCTGGCCCCGCCGCTCGGCGGGCACGCACTGCACGAACGCGGCGTTGGCGGCGAGCTGATAGGCGCCGCCGACGCCCGAGACGAACCACAGGACCAGCACCGCGGGAAGCGGCGGGCGCATCGCGCACAGGACCAGCGGCGCACAGGTCAGCATCGCCATCCAGCCCATCACATGCAGCCGCCTCGACGGAGTGACATACCGGCTGAACAGGAACGCGCCGACGACCGTTCCGGTCGGCATCGCGCCCATCAGAAGACCAGCGATGAACGAGATCTGTCCCGGGTCCTTGGCCAGCACGGCGGCATACGGGGTCGCGATTCCCTCGGGGAGCACGTAGAAGCCGCACAGCCAGGCGAAGAGCACCAGCGTTCGGAGCCGGGGATCACCGAAGACCAGCTTGGCGCCGGCGCGGGTCATGGTCCACATGGACGGGCGGTTGGTGTCGCCCTGGATGGGGGCGGAGCGCCGTCGCACCCCTGAGACCAAAATGAGCGCCGAGGCCAGAAACGTGGACGCGTCCAACGCCAGCGCGCGGTACGGTCCCATCCCCATGATCAAGGCTCCACCGACGGCGAAACCCAGCATCTGCGCACCTTGGTTGGTCATGTTCTGCAACGCGGAGCCCGCGACGTAGCGGTCGCCCTCAAGAAGTTCGGGAAGCAGCGCCGCCCTGGCGGCCGAGAACGGGGCGCTGAGCAGCACCACGCAGAAGACCAGCGCGCACAGCGAGGGAAACGAGGTGCCGGGAATGGCCATGAGCGCCACCATGACAGCCCGGAGCAGGTCGCAGACGATCATGATGTGCCGCCGAGCGTAGCGATCGGCGAGGCCCGCCAGCAACGGTCCGCCGACGATCGGCGGCAGATATGTCAGCGCGTAGACCGACGCGGTGGCCAGTGACGATTCCGTTCTTTCGAAGACCAGCACGGACAGTGCCACGCGTGAGAGCTGGTCACCGAGGAGCGAGAGCCCCTGAGCGAGCCAGAGCGCACGAAACTCCCCGATGGCGATGACTTCGCCGTATGTTGCTTGGCGTTCGGCCGGGCGGCGGTGCCGCCCGGGTAGCCGACCGGGCCTGGTGGCCGCCATAGGTCTCCGCTGGGCTGCAGTAGCATTGACTGTAGGTGTTCGGTGCGTAACCTACGGTGCCTGCTGGAGCGCTCGCGCGCAACTGAAAGCAATCAACCCCATGCAAGCTGTAATGGTAAATCAGGAAATCTCGGGCATGGGGTGAAGCGATATGTAATGCGGCGTTGGCTACCAGCCGAGCTCGTGCAGCCTGTCATCGTCGATGCCGAAATGATGAGCGATCTCGTGAACCACGGTGATTTGCACCTCTTCCACCACCTCATCCTCGGTCTCGCAGATCGAACAGATCGGGTTGCGGTAGATCTCGATGCGGTCGGGTAACACCCCTGCGTACCAATCGCCGCGTTCGGTGAGTGGAATGCCGGTGTAGAGGCCGAGCAGACCCGGTTCAGGCGGATCGTCCACAACCACCACGACCACGTTGTCCATGACGCTCGTCAGCTCGGGAGGAATCGTGTCCAGCGCCTCGGCCACGAGCTCTTCGAACTTCTTCTTCGAGACCTCGATCACACCCGTCATTGTGCCCCTTGCTCCGGGGCAAGGGGGGAGTGCATGGATCTCATGAACTGGACCACGAGCTGGACTCGGGGCTTCTGGCGCTTCGCGAGAGGGCGGGTCGTGCGTGTCGCGGCCCTCGTGCTCGTGGCCGTCGCCGGTGCCTGCCTGGGCATCGCGCTCGCCGGCCCCGTGAAGACCAACGTCGGGCCCGTTGAAATCGGCATGTCGGCGGAACCCTCGTGGGTGGGGGAGACCGTCGTGGACGTCCACCCCCTGGGCACACTCTTGTTCGACACCCACAACGCGCCGGTCGCCCTGCGCATCACGCTGGAGAACATCAACCCCGCCCGGGCCGGCGCGATGCTGGAGGATCCGCGGCTGTCCGACCAGTTCCCCGCGCTGCTGGAGAAGGAACTGCGCGAGGGGGTCAAGACATTGGTTCTGCGCGCCGTGCTCTGCGGCCTGGCGGGGGCCCTCGTCGTCTCGTTGATCGTCTTTCGCCGGCCCAGGGCGGCCCTGACGGGTCTGCTGGCCGCGGCCGTCGCGCTCGCCGGCACGGGGGCGGCGATCGCTGTGACGTTCCGGCCGGACTCGGTGGTCGAGCCGAAATACACCGGCCTGCTCGCCGGAGCGCCGTCCCTGGTCGGCGACGCGGAGTCGATCGTGACCAGGTTCGAGTCCTACCGGGCCCAGCTCGCCAAGCTGGTCAACAACGTCTCCCAGCTCTACGACACGGTCTCGTCCCTGCCCGTCTACGATTCCGACCCCACTTCGATCCGGGTGCTCCACGTCTCCGACATCCACCTCAGCCCCATCGCGTGGAACCTCATCCGCTCGGTCACCAACCAATTCAAGATCGACATGATCGTGGACACCGGTGACCTGACCGACCACGGAACGCGCCCCGAGGACAAGTTCGTCGAGGAGATCGGCAAGCTGGGCGTGCCGTACGTCTTCGTCAGGGGCAATCACGACTCCAAGGCCACCCAGCGGGCCGTGACCAGGCAGAAGGGCGCCGTCGTCCTCGACGACTCCGTCAGGACCGTGGCCGGTCTGCGCGTCTACGGGCTGGGCGACCCCCGGTTCACCCCTGACAAGTCCGTGCCGGTCGACTCCGATTCCGAGTCCCTCGCGACCCTGGGGCGCGTTTACGCCACACGGCTCAGCCGGGCCTTCGAGCCGGTCGACCTTGTGGCGGTGCACGACCCGACGATCGCCAGGGCCTTCTCCGGTGCGGTTCCGATGGTTCTCGCCGGTCATTCCCACGAACGGTCTACCGAGTTGCTCCCGTCGGGGACCCGTCTTCTCGTCCAGGGATCCACCGGCGGCGCCGGTCTGCGGGCCCTTGAACACGACGAGCCCACCCCTGTCGCGGCCTCGGTTCTGTACTTCGATCGGAAGACGCACCGCCTGCGGGCCTGGGACGACATCACCTTGGGAGGACTCGGCGAGCAGTCGGTTCAGATCGAACGTCACGTTGAGACCGAGCCTGGCCGTACAATTTCTCCTGGGCCGACGGTCACCCCGTCTTCGACGGGAGCGACCATCGGCGCCACGACGCCTTCGGCAGGAACGCCGCTTTGGCATCAGGGGCAAAAGTCCCCTATGCTTCAGAGGTCTCCAGCGGAAGACGGCAACGGAACGGGATGAAAATCCTGAGCCCCCATCGTCTAGTGGCCTAGGACACCGCCCTTTCAAGGCGGCGACACGGGTTCGAATCCCGTTGGGGGCACGGCCGAGCAAAGCTCGCCGGGGAAACGGCAGGTCGAAGACCTCCGAAGAACTGGTAAGCTAAGCAAGGCAAGAAAAACGGAAGCGAAAACTTCCGACAAAGCAAGGTCCTGTAGAGCAGTTTGGAGTGCTCGCCACCCTGTCAAGGTGGAGGTCGCGGGTTCAAGTCCCGTCAGGACCGCTCTGGTAAGTGCTTGATTCACTACCCAGGTCAGGTAGCTCAGTCGGTACGAGCGTCCGCCTGAAAAGCGGAAGGTCGGCGGTTCGACCCCGCCCCTGACCACATCATATGAGCAGCAAAGATGCCCCGAACGATCATCGTTCGGGGCTTTTTTGATCTCTGGTGACAGCAACGTGCTTTTTGATCAGGCGGAGAAGACGTTGATCCGGAAGCACTGGCACTCGGGCAAGCCGGACGTGTGCAACCTCTGGGCCGAGTATGGGCCAGAGGGCAGGAAAGAGTGGCTGGCGGGCCGTACAGGCTCACTCCGATCGTGCTCCTGATGCTCTGCCAGGCGAGACGTACGAGCTTCACGGCAACCACATCGTTGACGAAGTGAGCTTCTACTGCGCGATAGGGGAGGTCGTCAACGGCCCCGCTGGTTACTTCGGCAGCAATCTGGCCGCGCTGGATGACTGCCTGTGTGGTGGCTTCGGAGCCAAGGTCCCTTTCACTCTGATCTGGCACGATTCAGATGTCGCTCGTGAATGTCTGGCCAGGCCACTGGAGTGGGAAGAGAGGCAGGTCACCCTCTTTGAGACGATCTCGACCATTTTCGAGGAACACGGCGTAGAGGTTGTCTTGCGGTGAAGGTCGGCGCGGTGAATAGGCCGATCAGAGATACAGGTGAGATGGTCGGGATCTCCAAACGAGGAAGCGCCCCGAGTGGATCATTCGGGACGCTCTTCTGAAGTAGCCGGCAAGGTCTACACCGTGCCCAACCTCGGCAGCTTCGTCAGCATCCCCGAGGGGGAGGAAACCCCAGCCGAGAGCGGCTCGGATAAGTAGCCGACCGTCCAGTTCGCCTCAACGGCAAGGCTGTCTGACGACCGGCTTTGCATGAGTTGTCAGCGGCAGCCCGCGTACCATTCCATGGTGTTCGCGAGCCCCTGCCAGTGCGTGTATGTGTGAAGGTCGAGTTCCGCGTCCCCGGGGCGCGGCTGAAGCATTCCCTCCAGGGGTTCGAAACCGAGTTCGCGGTAGTCGGGGTCCTTCTTGCGATGCACCGCCACACAGAAGACGGTCATGTTCATCACCACGTCAACGGGAACGCCCAGCGGGCAGGAGCCGTCCACCGCGTCCGGGAGCCGGTCGAGCTCCTGCCGCGAGGGCAGCGCATCACCTAAGTAGCGCATCAGCGACAGAATCGGGGCACAGCCCACCCGGTCATCGTCGATGCGGGCAACCCGCAGCAGGACAAAGTGGCCGGAGGAGACTCGGTACGACAGCACCGTTCCCGGCGTCAGATCGGTGACGTGACGCCACGGACGGCGCAGGCGTTTTCGCTCCGGCTGAGGGGCGGTGAGCTGGGCCTGCACCTTCTGATGGACGGCTTGCCGACCGGCCAGAGCCTTGGCTCCCTGCTCCTGCCAGAGCTCCAGCCCCTCACCCCGCTCGATGAGCGTCAAAGCCTTGTCCCGCACCATCGCATCCAAGCGGCCGATCTTCGACTGAGTCCAGGCCAGCGCCAGCCAGATGACCGGGCCCTCGTCCGGATCGACGAGCGCGTCACCGAACTCGTTCAGCACCCGGCGAGTGGCCTCCTCGTCCTCCACTCCGTCTTCGATCAACTCCCGATAGGTGTCCCGTACATCGCACGCCGTGTCGTCAGAGAACAGCGCCACTCCCCACGCACCCATGGAAACCCGGCATCCTTCCGAATCGGCTCAGGGCAAGCTACAAGATCTGTCTAGTCCCATGAGATGCCTGACGTTCCTATCCCGGCACATGGGCGACAGGTGACCTAGGAAACATCCTGCCGCTCAGGCACGAAACCGAACTCGGGCGGAAAGCACAGCCGCGACCACGGCGACCACCGAACAGGCGGCCAGTCCGCTCAAGAAGGGCACCAGAGGAAAAGGCGACGAGAAGGCGAAGGCCAGCCAGTGAGCACCGGAGGCCAGCCCGGCCAGCAGACCTCCGATACCCACAGCGATCAGAGCCTCCCCGGAGACCATGCGCAGAACCTGCCCGGAAGTCGCCCCGGCCGCACGGTAAACAGTGAACTTCCTGGTGGACATGGCCAAAGTGTTGGCCACGGAAACACCTGCATAAAGGACCGCGACACCGCCGACGATCAACAATGCCAACCGGAGTTGTTCGGCTCGGTAGGCATCGCTCGCAGCCGTCCACTTGCCGATCGGCACAGCCGACACAGGCAACCCATCCAGGGCGGGAAGTTCGCCACGAACAAAAATCGCGGAAGCCAGAGCAGGACCCAGATGCCTGGGAGTGAGCAGAGCCCCGCCGCCGGACGAGTCGAGCGCGGTTACCGCCGCCACTCGAAGTGTCACGAAAGATCCGTCCGCCACCTGGATGCGCACCCGGTCGCCGACGGCGTAACCCCAGGTCTCGTCCACGACGATGGAAGAGTCGTCCAGGTCGGCCAGCCGCCCGGAAAGCACCGGCAGGCCGAGTAGGTCGGCGCGGTTGACCGCGCGGGCGTCGAAGGGAACGGACTCCGGAGCGGGGCCATAAAACAGGCCCGCCCGAGGAACGGCGTGAACGGTGGTGTCGAAAAGCACGAGAGCATCGGAGCCGGAAACCCGCTCAACGACAGTGCGGTTAAGCCCCGGGGTGCCCGCAGGAAGAATCACCGAATCGCCGAACGTGACGCTTGGGGGAACAGCCGGAGAAGTCCATAGGCAGCTCAGCAAACCCACCGTCAAAAGAACGGGCGCGCTGACAGCCGCCGCGTGCCGTACAGAAGCAAGGGTGTTGGCCCGCGAAAGCAAACCCGGCGGCAGAAGCCGGGTGAAGAACGCGATGAAAACCGGGGAGAGCAGCGCGAGCGCGACGATCAACGTGGGGCCGACATAAGTGGCCAGTGCTGAGCCGTAAACGTCGGGCAGGACGAGGGCCAGGACCGTCAGACCGGCGGCGGCGAGGAGAGCGAGGGTGCCGCCCAACCAGCGGAAGGGGGTCATCGGGCGCCGGTCGAGTTCGGCGTCGCGGAGGGCCTCGACCGGGCGGATTTGTCCGGCGCGTACGGCTGCCGCGGTCGCGCCCACGACGGCCAAGCCGACGCCCACGCCGAAGGCCACCAGTAGGACCAGGACGGAGAGCGGGGACGGCGCCACGGTGAACCAGGTGGGGGCCAGGCCGATCGAGGCCAGGAAGTGGGCGAAAACGGGTGCGCTGACCAGGGTGCAGGCGCAGCCGACGGCGGAGGCGGCGACGCCGGTTCTGGCTGCTTCGCGCAGGACCAGGCGGGTGATCTGGGACGGGGTGGCTCCGGCGATGCGCTGCAGGGCGAGTTCCCTGCGGCGTTGGGTGACGGAGAAGGCGAAGGTGCTCGCGACGACGAACACCGACACGAAGGCCGCCACCGCTGTGGCCATGCCCATGATCGTGGTGAGGCCGACGAGGGTGGTCGCGTCGCGCCGGGCCTTCGGGTCGGCTAGGGCGCGGTCGTCGCCGGTCAGGACGGTCAGTCCCGCTGGGACCGAGGCGGGAGCTTCCGGGAAGATCACGGCGTCGACGCGGGGGGACAGACGGGCGGCTTCGGCATCGGTGAAGAACACGGCGGACTCGAAGCCGACCGGAGCGGTGACGCCGGAAACGGTGTATTCGCCCGAACCGTTCGCCGTCAGCACCGTCACGCGCCGGCCGGGGGAGCCGGTCGCTGTCACGATTTCGTTGGACTTGGCGGGTGCGTGTCCGGCGACAAGGCGGTAGCCGGAGTAGGGCGCCGCGCCCCACGGGCGGCCGATCGAGGAGGCGGGGCCGCCGACGACCTGGGCGTAGAAGGTGCGATCCGCGACACCGCCGGACATTTCCACATGCCCGACGTCCGCCACCACAACAGCGGGAGCCTTGGTGTACCGGCCGGGATTGCCGTTGCCTCCGGCGATAGCCGCCGTGAGGACAAGCCCGGTGGTGCCCAGCAGCAGGACGCCCAGGGCCAAAGCCACAAATGTTCCGATTCTCATGCCCAGGCCCCCAGGTGCGCCATCCGGCGAGCGACCGCGTCCGCGGTGGGAAGCTGCAGATGGTCCACAATGCGACCATCCGCCAGGAACAGCACGGTGTCGGCATGTGCTGCCGCCACCGGGTCGTGGGTGATCATGACGACCGTGCGGCCCAGGTCGTCCACGCTCTCGCGCAGCAACCGGAGCACCTCGCGGGCAGAAACGGTGTCGAGCGCCCCGGTCGGCTCGTCGCCGAACACGACCTCGGGCCGCGTGACCAGCGCCCTGGCGATCGCCGCCCGCTGCTGCTGCCCGCCGGAGAGCTCACTCGGCCGGTGCCCGGCCCGCTCGGACAGCCCCACACGGGCCAGGACATGCTCCATCCAGGCCAGGTCCACCCGGACACCCGCGTATTTAAGGGGCAACGTCACGTTCTGCGCCACCGTGAGCGAGGGCACCAGGTTGAAGGCCTGGAACACGAAACCGATCCGCTGCCTGCGCAGCACGGTCAGTTTGGTCTCGCTCAGCGAGGTCAACTCGACCCCGTTCAGCGTGACCGAGCCGGAGGTCGGCCGGTCCAGCCCGGCGGCGCACTGCAGGAAGGTGCTCTTGCCGGAGCCCGACGGGCCCATCACCGCGGTGAATGTCCCCTTCCGGAACCCGGCGCTCACCTCGCGCAGCGCCGCGACCCCCTGTTCGCCGCTCCCGTACACCTTGCTCACGGCTGTCAGCCGCACCACTTCCGTCATGGGGAAAAGCCTGGCGAAAAGTGGATCCTCGCCCCAGAGTTGTCGTCACTGATTGGACCGTGACTCCATCACAAGATAGACATTTCGCCATGATTCGGATCATTCTCGCCGAGGACATGGACATCGTCCGAGGTGCTCTGGCCGCCCTTCTGGGGCTGGAGGTCGATATGTCCGTCGTGGCGCAGGTGGGGACCGGGGACGCCATCGTCCCCACGGCTTTGCAGCACCGTCCTGACGTGGCCGTCCTTGACGTGGACCTGCCCGGCCTCGACGGGCTGACCGCCGCCGGGCAGCTCAAGGAGCAGCTTCCCGGATGCGCTGTTCTCATGCTCACGGGGTACGGCAAGGCGGGTGGGCTCCGCCGGGCGCTGGAAGCCGGGGTATCCGGATATCTCCTGAAAACGACGAGCCCCGCGGACCTGGCTGAGGCCATCAGGACTGTGCATGCCGGTGGCCGGGTCCTTGATCCCAAACTGGCTGTCACCGCCTGGGAGGCACCGGGTAATCCGCTCACTCCGCGTGAGGTGGAGGTGTTGCGGATCGCGGCTGAGGGCGCGGACGCCGATGAGATCGGCGCGCGGTTGCACCTATCGGCCAGGACTGTCCGCAACTACCTCAGCGCGATGGCCACCAAGCTCGACGCCAGGAACCGGGTCGACGCGGTGCGCATCGCTCAGGAGTCCGGCTGGATCTAACCGGGCGGTCAGATGGAACCAGCCGTCTTCGTTGACCGCGGTGAAGGTGCCGCCGGTTTCCTCCACGCGGGCGCGCAGGTTCGCGAGGCCGGAACCCACTCTGGTCGGTACGGCACGCGGAACGCCGTCGTTGCTGACCCGGAGTTCGGGCACGGCGGTGATCATCACGGTGGCGTGACGGGCCCGGCTGTGTCGCAGGATGTTCGTGACGGCTTCCCGCAGCAGCACGCTGACCAGGGACTGGGCATGGGCGGGCACCTCGTCGACGGTGAACTCCGCCTGGATGCCCGCTGTGCGCAACAGCTCGTGCGCGTTGGCTGCTTCCTCTTCAAGAGACAGTTCGCGGTGGTTGCCCGCCGCGGCGGAAAGGTCGGCTCTGGCGCGTTCCAGCATCGATGCGACATCCGCCAGATGCGCCGGGTCGACACGGATGGCCAGCTCCAGCTTGAGCAGGATGCCTGCCAGGTTGTGTCCCAGCAGGTCGTGCAGGTCGCGCCCGGCACGCAGGCGTTCACGCAGGACCGCCTCCCCGGCCAGCTCTTCGCGTGCCTGCTCCAGCTCGGTCACCAGTTGCGCCAGCCGTCCCAGGCCGTAGACGACCAGGGCGGTGATGGGTGTGGTGAGGGTCCAGTTGACCAGTTCACCGAGAGTGAGGGCATTCAGGGAGCCGATGACCGTGACCGAGCCGGTGACCAGGGCGAGGGCTCCCCAGGACCAGGGCGCGGGCAACATCAACAGGGCCGACGCGCCCAGCAGGCCGGGGAGGGCGAGCCAAGCTCTGCCGTACCAGAAAAAGGGCGCGTAAGTGACGACGGCCTGCAGCAGCAGCGTCAGGGCCCAGGCCGGTGGGCGGGTCAGGCGTGAGTGCCGCACCTGGAGCAGGGCGCCGAGGGCGAGCAGTGCCGCGACGAGCGGGTCGCCGCCGAAGTGGACGAGGGGGCGGACGCAGAGGCCGACCAGGACGGCGACCAGCACCGACACGGCCAGGGCTTGGGCGGGTCCGCGGCCGGGGTCGCGCGGGGTGTCGGCGGGCAGGCTGGCTTCGATCTTCAGGAGGCCATCGGGGGTGAGGGCGGCGTCGAAGCGGCCTCCCGCTGAGCGCACACGTTCGGCCAGGGTGAGGGCTGTTTCCGGGGTGCGGAGGCCGTCGTGGGTGACCTTGATCCAGAGGCGGCCGGTTTCGATCGTGCACTGGCGTGCCCTCCCGTACTGGAGCAGGCCTGTGACGGCCTCCCGCAGGACCAGGGCGAGGAGCGCGCCGGGTGAGCCGAGCGGCTCGGTGTGGGTAGCTGCGACCTGCACGTTCACCCCGGCGGCGCGCAGGACTGCCCGGGCTGCGTCCAGCTCTGAGGTGAGGGACAGGGAGCGGTAGTCCACGGAGACCGAGCGGGTTTCGGCCAGCAGGGCCCTGGCGTGTTCCAAAAGGTGGGCAGGGTCGTCGCCGTTGGCCAGGCCTTTGGTGATCGTTTCCAGGCCTCGGCCTACAGAGGCTTCGAGGTCGTCGGCTATGCGGATACGTTCGCGGGAGACAGCCGCCACGGCCAGGGCTGTTCTGGCTGAGCTGACTCTTTTGAGCTGGTCGGCCATACGGGTCAGGCCGTAGACCACGAGGGCGGTCAGGGTGGTGCTGATGGCAGTGCCGAACCTGCCGGGGACGGGCGCGGCGAGGATCGCGACGGCGACCACGGTCAGCGCGGATGGGACAGTCACTCGTGCCGGGGTGCGGAGGAGCAGGGAACCGGCGAGCAGGCCCAGCAGGCCGGGGGCGGCGTTGAGGGCGAACACCAGGGTCAGGCTGAGAGCGGCCTCGCCCAGGATCGTCCGATTCCTGACGAGTAGCAGGACGACCATGGCGATGGTGGCCGGGATGGCGTTCTGCCAGGTGGTCAGGGCAGGCAGAAGGTCGCTGACGGCGAAGGCCACCAGGGTCAGCGTGACGATCGCCTTGGCGACCCTCACGGGGCCGGCTTCCTGGGCAGGAAGGTGACATACTGCCGGGTCTGCCCCTCGCCCGGCTCCTCCAGCATCTGGGCGACGTCCGCCACCGGTCCGGCTCCCGCCGCCAGGACAAGCTCGGCGAAGGCCGCGAGCATGGCGCGGGACAACGGCATGGTCGCGAGCGCGTCGCCGGAACGCTCCGCGTAGTCGGTGGCGACCGTGTCGTAGGACTGCCGGTGGGCGATGAGGCAGGGGGGCTCGCTCATGGAGTTGAAAGTAGCGGAGCGGCTCAACGCGGATGCTTGGACATCTGTCGGCCTCGGGACCGAGGTCGATCACGCGATCGCGGTGACCCGTTCCGCCGACGTACCACCGGCCGGGAGAGTTCCCACATAAGGGGGAGGGGGATCACCCTCGGGTGGGAGGGGCGGCGGCACTCCGATTGCGAGCCTGGTGGTGTTACGAACAGCCGAGATCGAGGGGGATTCTCGATGACCATCACACGACTGGCCCGCCGGAGCCGTGTCGCCCTCGCCGGGCTCGCCGCCGGGCTCGCCGTACTCACAGTGACCGCGCCGGCCGCACAGGCCGACCCCGAACCGAAGGCCGCCGCGCTGCCGGACTTCCTCCTGTCCGGTACCGGTGAGGGCGTCCTCGACACCCTCGGGGCCGGGTGGAAGGGGCACAAGGTCCGGTTCGTCATCGAAGCCAAGGGCTTCGCCACGGAGTCCCAGGGCACCTTCCGGGTCCAGCACTGGTACCCCGACGGAAAGATCTTCGCGGACTTCCAGGGGAAGATCGACTGCCTCAACGTCGGCGGAGACGTCGCGGTGGCGACCGGAATCATCGAGAAGGTCAGCGCGTCTCCTGCGGAGATCGAGATCCCGACCGGCAAGCGGGTCGGGTTCACCATCGACGACGAAGGCAAGCGGGACCGGCTCGGCTGGAGCTGGGCCGTCCTCGGGTTCAAGCAGGAGGTGCCGATCTGCACGGGCACGGCGCCGATCCTTCCCCTGAGCAAGGGCGGCTACACCGTTCGCGACTGAGCACATGACAGAGGTCTCCGCCTCAGCTGACGGCAAGTGCCGTACAGCAGCGCCGGCTTGCGCGCTCACACGGCACCAACCGACATCCACTGCTTCACCAGGGTGAGAAGTCGCTGACGAAGTACCCGACCTTCCCTATGAAACGGAAGGTCGGGACTGTGGGCCAGGCGGCGGTGTATCAGCGCTGATGCTGCTCCGGCAGGTAGCTCTCGGAATGAGCCCACACCAGCACGTTGGTCACGCTCTCCCGCTCGAAGAAGGCGAGCACCTCCTGATCTGAGTGGCGCAGACTGAAATGGGTCAGCACGAAGAGGGTGTCCGGGTGTGCCACGACGAACGGCTTGAGCTGGCTCCACACGGTGTGGCCGACGCGTTGCGCCCGATCGATCTCGGCATCGTCCAGATACGTGCACTCGGTGATGATCACTGGATAGTCGAAGAGCCAGGGGCTGCGCCCGAGCGCGCTCGCGTGCGTGTCGCCGAGGTAGGCGAACAGCGGCCGCTGGACCTGCCGGTCGACTGCGATGCCCTGTTTGCGCCTGTCCGCGATGAACCGGCCGAACTCGGCGGCGCCAAGCGTCGCCTTGAGCTCCTCAACTTCCGGCACCAAGGCTCGTCGGTTCTCCGCGACGCAATAACCCACACTGGGCACCTTGTGCTCGGATTCGAGGACCCGGACCGTGTGAGAGCCGTGCTTGCCGAAGCGGAACTCCTCACCCGGCCGTACCCCGTGCACCCGGGCCCCCGCCGCGAGAGCCGGGTCGAAGGCGGCGACCTGGTTCAGCTCGGTCGTGGCGCGCAGGTAATCGCGCACATACGGTAACGCCTCGTCAGGCACATAGATGTCGACTCCGGTCGATCGCGTCGCCAGGAAGTCAAGGTCCTTGGAGTGGTCCAGATGGGTGTGCGTCAGCAGCACCGTGTCGACCTGACGCCCCTCGGCCAGCCCGGCGTCGAGAGCGAGCTTCAGCTCGGGGACGTGGAAGAACGTCTTGTCGTTGGCGCGCGAATAGCCGGTGAGGGTCAGCTGGGTGCCGGGCAGCTTCCACGTCTTCCACTGCCGGAACGGGTGCCCGCGCTCCAGACGTTCGGGATGCGTGATCATGGCGAGGACGATATCCCTTGGCAGAAGGCGAGTGCCTTCGGTTTTACGGCGGAAGCCGCGGGACTCGCCCTGGAACGTGAGATGGGTACAGGGATGCCACGCTCGGCCAGAGCATCGGCGAAAGTCTTGGACCGGGCGGGACGACAGGATCGTCCAGGCCCTGCAGCGCTCCCACTCCGGAGTTAACTACTGATGCCGCTTCGTATCAGAAGCGGGAACGCGGTAGCCGGTGGTGCCGCGATGAGCGCGGCTGTTGTCCATCTCATTGAGCCTGCGGCGGTCTCATCGAACCTGAGGCATCTGCTTGTTTGTCCCATGTAGCTGTCAGTTCCGAGTCTGCCGGATGGCGACTCGCTAACCCTCTTAGGAGATCCCCATGCTCGATGATCGGTTGGAGCAGTTCTCTCGTGAACGGCTGGGTGGACGGCCAGTGCCGGACGATCTGCGGGTCCTGCTGACGGCGCAGTGGGAGGGGCGCCGGGGGTTCTTTAAACGGTTCGGCATCATGTTCCTGGAGCCGGGAGAGGTCGACCCGTTGCTCGACCACAGCTACCTCAACGAGCGGGACCGCGCCAACCCCGACATCATGGCCAACGTCGCAGCTTTCGGGCAGATGACCCAATACCTTAAGGTCGTCGCCAGGCATGAGGACGGCGGCTGCTATGGATACTGGGTGCACCCGGACGAGCCGGCAGACCGGCCGGCGCGAATCATCCAGGTCGACACCGAAGGCTCGTATCGGGTCCTGAACGGAACCACCTTCACCGAGGCGTGCGTGGCGGAATACGCCGATGACAGGGACGAGATGTTCGCGGACACGGCCGAAGAATTCGCCGAGCTAGGGATCCCGATCATCGCCCGTTCGGTTGCTGACCTGCACAAACCCGAGCTCCTCGTCAACCCGGACGACGTCCACGAAGAGCTTTACAACACCGAGCGCGAAAAGCAGGGAATGAGCCGGATCCCCTGAGCTGACGCGGCAGCCGAACGCCGCCAGCGGTCGCAATGGCCATCTCTACAGTCGTGATCGGAGTCGGTCATCCTCATGGACAAGACGGAACTTCGATGATTGCCTCATGATCAACGGGGCAGGGCGATGGCCTGGACCTCTCATTGATCATGAGGCGTCCGGGTCAGGAAGTTGAATATGCCTCAGACTCAATGAGACGGATTGGCCGCACAGCAGCGGCTGTCGGGCTGGTCGGGCTCGAACGCGGTGACGACCACGCGGTCCTCGGCGTACACGAACTGCTGATCCAGGTTGACGTTGTAAAACACAGTGGCCGCTGCGGTGTCCTTGGACAGACGTGCGATCACCTCATCCAATGTCCCGGCGAAGCCGTTCGGCTCGGCCAGCACGACTCCACCGTCAGCCTCGAAGGCGGCGATTTCACCCTCGTCCCCCTGGCCTCGGGGCTGATCGTGGCACCCATGCGGAGGACGGCCTCCTCCGCAGAGAGGTCGCGGATGTAGGTGACAGACACGGCTTCGCCCTCGAACCAGTCGCTCATCTGCTGCCTTTCTCGGAAAACGGTGCCGTGATCATTGCTCTCGTCGGTGCGGCTGCGCGGCTACTGATGGAACCCCGACACCTCCACCCGGGTCGAGACCACCGGCCAGAACGCCTCGCGCTGGGCGGCGGGCGGCCAGATGGTCTCGACCGTCCCCGAACT
>NZ_JBIAZA010000061.1:0-19214 GCF_042898655.1 Streptosporangium sp. NPDC000396 | reverse complement strand
ATGGTCTTGGGCCCCCCCCCCCGCCGCCGGGGGGGGGGTCCCCCCCCCGCCCGCCCCCCGGCCGGCCCCCCCCCCCCCCCCCCCCCGGGGGGGGGGGGGGGGGGGGGGGGGGGGGCCCGGCCCCCCCCCCCCCCCCACGGCACGCCGTACGGCTCCCGGAAGCCGTCCATGAGCCGGTCCACCGCGACCGGCGGCATGCACGGCAGTGTGTCCCCGCGAGGATCGGCGACGCCGGGTCGCCACAGGTGAAAACCGGTTTCCCGCCCCGCTCCGGTCTCAATACACTCGCCACGAACC
This sequence comes from Streptosporangium sp. NPDC000396, assembly GCF_042898655.1. Taxonomy (NCBI): domain Bacteria; kingdom Bacillati; phylum Actinomycetota; class Actinomycetes; order Streptosporangiales; family Streptosporangiaceae; genus Streptosporangium; species Streptosporangium sp. NPDC000396. The sequence continues at coordinate 18,917 of NZ_JBIAZA010000061.1, read as the reverse complement.
GCGCGCCGCGACACCGCGGCGCGTGCCTTGACGAGTGAGGGGAGCCGGCCGTGCACTATCGCACCGCTGTGGTCATTCCCCAGTCACGGTACGAGGTGATTCTGGTGTCTTCGTTGGTTCCCGGCGCCGGCTGCGCGGCCGGCACCGGACGTCCGTGACGAACACCTGACCCCTGTCTGCCCGGTGCCGGGTTGACCGGTCGGGTATGTCCCCAGGCGGTTGCGCCGCACCAGGGGTTTCTGCGTGGCCTGCCTCCAGGCCGTTTCGTCCGGGAATCGCGCTGTCCTGTTTGAATCCTCTCGAAGGGGCCATGGGCCGTGCGCGCCAACCTGAACCGCCATCTCACCAATCCGCTGACTGGCGTTCGCAATCTGGGCATCCTCGCTCACGTTGATGCCGGTAAGACCACTGTCACTGAACGGATCCTGTACGTCACCGGCGCCACTTACAAGCGTGGCGAGGTGCATGACGGGACGACCGTCACCGACTTCGACTCCCAGGAGCGCGATCGTGGGATCACCATCTTCGCCGCGGCGGTGAGCTGCGCCTGGGACGGCCACCGGATCAATCTGATCGACACCCCGGGCCACGTCGACTTCGCCGATGAGGTGGAGCGCTCTCTGCGGGTGCTCGACGGCGCGATCGCGGTGTTCGACGGCGTCGCGGGCGTCGAACCGCAGAGCGAGTCGGTGTGGCGGCAGGCCGACCGGTACGGAGTGCCGCGAATCGCCTTCGTCAACAAGCTGGACCGCGTCGGCGCCGACCTCGACACGGCCGTCGAGTCGATCCGCAGGCGGTTGCGTGTGACCCCGCTGGTGGTCCAGCTGCCGATCGGGCAGGAGGACGGGTTCACCGGAGTGGTGGATCTGCTGCGCATGCGGTCGCTGGTCTGGGCCGGCGGCCACGACGCGTTCGAGGAGGGCCCGGTGCCGGACGCCCTGCGGGAAGAGGCGCACCGGCGTCGCAGGCTGCTTGAGGAGACGGTGGCCGAACTGCATCCGATCGCGCTGGAGGAGTTCTGCGCGGAGTCGGCGATCTCCGCTCGGACTCTCGCCATCGCACTGCGCGACCTGACCCGTACCGGTGAGGGCGTGGTGGTGTTGTGCGGGTCGGCCTACCGCAACCGCGGGATCGAGCCGCTGCTGGATGCCGCCGTGTCCTACCTGCCCTCGCCGCTGGACGTTCCGGCGGTACGCGGCATCCAGGGTGACACGGTGCAGGAGCGGGCCGCCGATCCGGCGGCGCCGTTCGCCGCGCTGGTGTTCAAGGTGAACTCGACCGCCACCGGGCGGCTGACCTACCTGCGGGTGTATTCGGGAACGATTCACCGGGGAGACGCGGTGCTGGACGCCGGTGCGCGGCGCACCGAGCGGATCGGCCGGATCCTGCGCGTGCAGGCCGACCGGCACACGGAGGTGGACCGGGCGGTGGCCGGGGACATCGTCGCGGTGGTCGGGCTGAAGGCGGCCCGTACCGGGGCCACCCTGTGCGCACCCGCGGCACCGCTGATCCTCGAACCGCCGGCCGCGGCCGATCCGGTGGTCTTCGTGGCGGTCGAGGCCCGCAGGAGCACCGACACCGAGCGGCTGGCGGCGGCGCTGGCCCGGCTGGTCGAGGAGGATCCGTCGCTGGTGGTCCGAACCGACCCCGAAACCGGTCAGACAGTGCTGTCGGGGATGGGCGAGCTGCATCTGGAGGTTGCGGTGGAGAAGATCCGTCGCGCCCACGGGCTGGATGTCGGCGTCGGCCGGCCGCGGGTGGCCTACCGGGAGACGGTCGCCCGCGGAGTGTCCGGGCTGTTGTACCGGCACGTCAAGCAGGAGGGGGGTGCCGGCCAGTTCGCTCACGTCGTCCTCGACGTGGAACCGCTGGAGGCCGCCCCGGACACCGCCGGGGACGACGACAGCGGTGACGCGGTGGACTTCGTGTTCCGCTCGGCCGTCGTCGGCGGACGGGTGCCGCGGGAGTACGTCCGGGCGGTGGAGGCCGGTTGCCGGGACGCCTTGACCGAGGGTCCTCTCGGGGGTCACCCGGTGACCGGCCTGCGGGTCACGCTGACCGATGGAGCCACCCATCCCAAGGACTCCTCGGAGATGGCGTTCCGGACCGCCGGCAAGCTCGCGCTGCGGGAGGCGCTTCGCGTCAGCGCGATGGTGCTGCTGGAGCCGGTGGCCGAGGTCACGGTCACCGTTCCCGACGACGCCGTCGGCGGGGTGCTGGGTGACCTGGCGGCACGGCGCGGCCGGGTCTCGGGCTCGATCGCGCGGGCGGGAACGACGGTGATCACCGCGACCGTTCCGCTGGCCGAGCTGTTCGGCTACGCGACCCGGTTGCGCAGCCGGACCCAGGGTCAGGGAGCCTTCACCACCCGGGCCGCCGGTTACGCCCCGGTGCCGAACACGGTGTCCAGCGGGATGCCGCCCCGGTAGAACACTGTTCTCGGCCGGCGAGAAGGTACGGCCCCGCGTGCCGGGCGACGCCGACGCCCCGCGCATTGGCCGCCAGGGCGCCGGGGAGACCTGATCGGCCGGTCCGCACGCCGTCGGCCGGCGGCGTGCGGACCGGCCGGCTGCGGCACCGCGCCGTACGGCGCCATCGCGTTCCTCTCGCTCGCGGAAGGCGGGCAAGAGAAGGCCCAGAAGAGGCAATGGGCTGGTCAGAAATGGGACCGATGCCCCTCTGGAAGCGCGGCGACAGCGTGCTCGTCGTCGCCGAGTGGGATAATTTCGCACAGTCAGACAGCTTTGGCCTGTTCCCCCCTGACCGGATGGCGGAGGAACAGGCATGGACATCACGCCGCAGGCAGTTGTCATTCCCAAGGAGACCGATCACCTCGATCAGGGGAAATACGGCCCCATCTATCCGAGGACCCCGGCATGCTACGGGTTCACCATCATCGCGAAGGTCAAGCCCGGCCGGGCCGATGTGATCCGCGGCTACGGGTACACGCTGGCCAAGGCACTGGAGACCGATCCGTACCTTCTCGGGCCGCTCAAGCTGCACTACCTGCGCTGGGTGCTCTTCGACGACGACACGCGTTTCATGTACCAGGGCATCTTCGACACCGACTTCGACAAATACACCGAAGACGCCATCGCATTGTTCACCAAGGCGGGGGTGAACACGGTTTTCGAGAATCTTGAGGGGTTCCCCGAGGACTGGAAGACCAACCCCGAGGCGTTCATCAGGTTCGTTCGTGAGCACCAATGCCCGAGCTTCATCGAGTACGGGGAGTATCCGTACGTCACCGCCGATGAGATCAAAAAGGCGTTGCGGATCAAGAACGCCCTGTCGGAGATGCTCGACCAGCTGCAGTGAGATCGGGCCGTCGCCCGCACACTCCGCCCGGAGGCGAGATGAGTGAGTACAAGACCGCACGCACCTACAACCAGAACCATGTGCCGCGCGAGTACACCCCCGGCCGGCGACGGGTGAGCATCTACGTCTCGTGGAGCTATCCGGCCGAGGCCGGCAGGAACCCGGCCGAGCTCGACAACCGCTTCTCCACGATGACCGAGGTGCGGCGCGTGAACTGGCCCGCCTACGAGGAACCGAGGTGGTCCGACCCGCTGCAGTTCCAGCAGGGCATCGCCGGATCGCTGGAGCTGTTCTTCTGGGGCTGGGCACCGTTCCAGGAGTTCGTCAAGGAGACCACCGGGCACGTCGTACCGGTGTACCAGCGCATCGACCAGGCCGGTTTCCGGACGCCGCTCGACGAGCGGGTGCTGGCGGACACCGACACCTTGTTCGTGTTCGGGCTGGACCACATGGTCACCGGGCAGGAGGCCGAGCCCGGGGAGATCGAGGCACTGCGGCAGTTCCTCACCCGGGAGGGAACCTGCCTGGTCCTGGGGCCGCATCACGACGTCGGGGCGTCGGACGACCTGGCCGTGCGCGACATGGAGTACCACCACCACGGCGACGCCCTGGTTCCCCGCCAGCAACGGTTCGCCCGGTACGTCCGGGACCTGATGCGAGGGCTCGGGGTGCCGGTGGAGAACCGCTACGGGCTGCGCCCCGCCGTACGGGAGCCCAGGCAGATCGCGCCGCTGTCCATCGCCAGGGATCTGGACACCAAGGGCTGGCTGGACGGCGTGACCAACTTCAACTTCCACATGCATCTGCCGCACTACGCCGTGACGACCGACGATCCGAACGTCATCCAGGTGCTGGGCAGGCAGCCGATCGACATGTCCAGGCCGCCGCACCCCTTCACCGAGGCCGGCAACACCGAGTTCAACATGTTCCTGTGGATGCCTCCCGGCGGAGACCGGGCCGGCGACGTGGTCCTGGCCGACTCCACGGTCTTCAGCTCGCTGTTCGGCGGCGATGAGAGCCTGCGCGCCTTCTGGAGAAACATCGTCCTGTCGAAGTAGTGCCTGAGGGAGGCGAGTATTCGTGACCGGGCAAACGCATGTCACCCTCGAACTCGACGACATCCAGCGCGGGGTTCTCAGCCCCCGGCCGACGCCGTACGCGGCGACCTACATCCTGTTCCGCATCGACGACCGCGCGCACGGGCGGGAGCTGATGCGGCGCGCGAGCGCGGTGGTGACCTCGGCCGCCGACTCTGTGAGTCCCCTGGGCGAGACCTGGGTGAGCGTCGCGGTCACCTGTCACGGCCTCAGGGCACTGGGGGTGCCGCGGGAATCGCTGGACACGTTCGCCTGGGAGTTCAGGCAGGGAATGGCCGCACGGGCCAAAGCGCTGGGCGACACCGGCGAGAGCAGCCCCGAGAACTGGGAGCCGCCGCTGGGCATGCCCGACGTCCACGTGGTGCTCGTGGCGCTCGCGCCTGACAGCGCGCAGCTGGAGGCGGCCGTCGACCGTGCCCGCCCGGCGTATCACCGCCTTTCCGGCGTGACCGCGATCTGGCGGCAGGACTGCCACGCGCTGCCCACCGAGACCGAGCCCTTCGGCTACCGTGACGGCATCAGCCATCCGGCTGTCGAGGGCAGCGGCATCGCCGGATCCAACACGCTGGAGACCCCGCTCAAGGCCGGGGAGTTCGTGCTCGGCTACCGCGACGAGCTCGGCGGCGTCCAGACTCTCCAGCCTGAGGTGCTGGGACGCAACGGCAGCTACGCGGCCTTCCGCAAGCTCCACCAGCGCGTCGGCGCCTTCCGGCGCTACCTGAGGGACAACGCCACCGGCCCTGAGGACGAGGAACTACTGGCGGCGAAGATCATGGGGCGCTGGCGCAGCGGCGCGCCCCTGGCCCTCAGCCCGTCGCACGACGATCCCAGCCTCGACGCCGACCCGTACCGCAACAGCTTCCTCTACCAGCAGGACGACCCGGCGGGATTCATCACTCCCGGCGGCTGCCACATCCGCCGGGGCAACCCCCGGGACGCGGCGGTGGCGGGTGTACCGAGGCTGCACCGGATGATCAGACGCGGCACCGTCTACGGCCCGCCGCTACCCGAAGGCGTCCTGGAAGACGACGGAGCCGACCGCGGGCTGATGTTCGCCTTCATTGGGGCGCACCTGGGGCGGCAGTTCGAGTTCGTCCAGTCCGAATGGATGAACGACGGCGTCTTCTTCGGCGCGGGCAACGCGAGAGATCCCATAATCGGGTCCAACGACGGTCCCGGTGACTTCACCATCCCCCGGCGGCCGGTACGGCAGCGCCTGCAGTCGCTGCCGCGGTTCGTCGTCACGCGCGGCGGCGAATACTGCTTCATGCCCGGGCTGAGCGCCCTGCGCTGGCTTGGCGATCTCGAAGACTGAAGCGCGGCGACGGGCGCCCCCGGGCGCGGGCCGCCAGCTGGGTGGAAGGCTTATGGATACGCTGCATCTGCTGTTCAACGCGGTCACCGTGATCTTCATCGCGACCACCATGTTCGCCGCAGGTCTCGGAGCAACGCTGTCGGCATTGCGCGCCGTCTTCGCCGACCTCCCGCTGTTGCTGCTGGCGCTGCTGGCCAACCTGATGGTCATCCCGCTGCTGGGCTGGGGAATCGCCGCGCTGTTCAGCCTCCCGGCAGCGGCTTTCATAGCGATGGTGCTGGTCGCCTCGTCGCCGGGCGGGCCGTTCGGCGCGAAACTGGGCATGCTCCAGAAAGGAGACGTGGTCGCGGGCGCGGCGATGCAGGTGCTGCTGGCCGCCATCGGCAGCATCACCTTCGGCCCGACGGCCAACGTCATCCTCACGGCGGCCAAGGTCGGCGCCGGAGTCTCTCTCGACGTCGCGGCGCTGATGCGGACCGTGGCCGTCCTGCAGCTCGTGCCGTTCGCCGTCGGACTGGTCCTGCGCCACTACGCGCCGCTCACGGCACGATCATGGCATCCCGTCGCCGCGAAGCTGTCGAACGTGACGTTCATGATCGTGCTGGTGGGCATGCTGCTGGGCAACTGGCGCGACGTCGTCGCGCTGGTCGGCTCACGCACCCTGCTCGCGGGGTTCGTCCTCTCCGCCGCCGCGTTCGCCACCGGCACGGTGCTGGCCACCGGACCGCCGGCGCGCCGTACCACCATGGGCGGCGTGGCGGCGGTGCGCAACGCGGGGCCCGCGCTGGCCGCCGTGGGCATCGCCTTCGGCAACGAACCGGCCATCCTGGGAGCACTCGCCGCGGTGCTGCTCAGCGGCCTGGCGGCGGCCGTACCGATCGCCGCGGTGCTCAGCCGCCGACGGGACGACGGCACCGCCTGACGCAGGCGGTGCCGTCAAGAGCGTTCATGCGTCAGTCCGGTGCCCAATACTTGTCGAGGGCTTTCTCCAGGTCCCGTACCACCGGGCCCCAGCTGCCGGGCAGCGTGTAGCGGGTGACGCGGTGGCCTCGGTAGGCGATCGTGTATCTGAGGAAGTCGGCCCCCTGCGGTTGCGGCTCGGAGCGCCCGAGGTGCAGGCGCTTCAGGTGGCCGCGCAGCGTGCTCATCTCTCCCTTGGCCAGGCACTTGTCCACGGTCGGGCCCGTCCGGCGGCTCAGCCGGACGCACCCGTTGGTGTATGCGATCACACGATCGTCGAGCCCCGCGAAACCGCCCTGCTTGCGGAGCTCGACCAGCACCTTCTTCTGTATGGCTGCCTTCTGTACGGCTACCGCCTGCGCAGCCTGTGCCGGCTGCGCGACGGTCGCGCCCGGAACCAGGAGGAACACCGACAGCGGCAGAACCCGCCAAATCTTCTTCATACCCTCTTGAACGTAACAGACCGGCAATCGGCTCACCCGAATCACCGCGGCGGCGGCGTACCCCAGGGCGTCGAGCTCGGCTTGAACGGGATGGAGGAGTAGCTGTAGGTCCGGACGTAGTCGATCAGGAACGCCGACGGCAGGTAGGCGTCCTTCGGCTGGCCGAGGTGGCCCTCCAGGCTCAGCACCATGTGGCGCGCCATGTTGACGTAGGCCGGGTCCGGCGCGGCCACGTCCCAGGCGAGCCTGCCGTCGGCGTAGAAACGCAGCCTGCCGTTTCTGCGCTCCAGGCCGTACACGTGGTAGCCGGTGCTCGTGTCCGCGACTCCGAAGTCGAAGCGCTTGTCCCCGTCGACGTGGTGATTCTCCTTCGAGTACGGCCAGACCCATCGGTGCAGCGTGGACACCATCCGGCTGTAGCTGAACGTCTCATGGATGTCGATCTCGGGATTGGGGTTGTTCTCCACCGACAACGGGGAGGACTGCAGCCAGATGGCGCTGAGCACGTTCGCCCGCGAGTCGAGAACCTTGGCGCGCACTTCCACGTAGGAGTTGCCGGGCACGTCGAACGTCGACTCCACGGCCCCGAAGGTGTACGCGGAGCCGTCCTGGCTCTGCTTCCTGGCGGTGAGCACCAGGTTGCCGTCGGCCACGCTCACGTTCGCCGGGTTGAACGCCCCCACGCCCGATTTCGCGTACCACAGGCCCGTCCGCCACTTGGCGGTGTCGAGGGCGGAGCCGGAGAACTCGTCGCTGGCGGCGCCGATGAACCTGCGCTGCGGGACGGGCCCCGCCGTGGCTGTCGCCGTGCTCGCGGCGGCGACGCCCGCGGCGGGAACGAGGGCGAGTGCCAACGCGCCCGCGAGGAGCACGCGTCGTCGACGGACGTGCCAGGTGTTCATGCTGTTTCCATTCCATCGAGCAACTTGCGGATCTTGATCGGCTGCCAGTGTAGTGATCAACCCGCAGAAGGGGATGTTTCCGGCATTTTCCGGGTCATCGTCGCGGCCAGGCAGGCACCGCGCGGCCGGGAGTGGCGCTTGGCCTCGCCGGAGGCAAGCTGTCGACGGCGATCAGCGTGGCGCTGCGACGCTACGTCGAGATGGAGGAGGGTCGCCAGGAAGGCTACGACGAGATCATCGTCAAGGTGGGCCAGGGCGCCGGCCGCAAGCAGCGCTTCTCCGGAGTGCTGCTCGGCGAGTGGGGACGCACCCAGGGCAGCCGGATGGAGATCTTCAAGGTGTACCGCTCACGCCAGGGCAAATACGTCCTGCACGTGGATCGCTCACCTGACTGGACGGACGATTCCGGGGCCGACGACTGGCTTGAGGGACTCTTCTCCCGCGGCGCGTGGCGGAGCTATCTCGGCCTGACCGACTCAAGCTGGGGCTTCGTCCAGGGCGAGGCCACGCTCGAGGTCGTGGGCACCATCGAGGAATTGCGCGGCAGGATCCCCGACGAGCTCTACGACCTGATCGCCGAGCTGGGCCGGCGTCCCGCCGTAGAGGACCTCGACATCTGATTTGAGCAACCCCCTTAACCGGACGGTCGGCAGGCGATCGCCCGCCATTTCGTCATGCCCTCATTCCTCCTCGACACGAGCAGAAGGAGAAAGCCGAATGCCCCCCGCGATCATGGCCGAAGGGCTGGTCAAGAAGTATGGCGATGTGATCGCCCTCGACGGGATGGATCTGTCCGTCCCCGAGGGCACGGTGTTCGGGCTGCTCGGCCCGAACGGCGCCGGAAAAACGACGACCGTGCGGATCCTCACCACCCTGCTGAAGCCGGACGCCGGCCGGGCCACCGTGGCCGGGTTCGACGTCGTCGCCGACGCGCACCGGCTGCGCGCCCGCATCGGCGCGTCCGGCCAGTACGCAGCCGTCGACGACCACCTCGCCGGTGCCGAGAACCTGGAGATGGTCGGCCGCCTCTACCATCTGGGCGCCAAGCGCAGCCGGCGGCGCGCCCGCGAGCTGCTGAAGCGCTTCGACCTGACCGGCGCCGCCGATCGCCCCGTGCAGGGCTACTCGGGCGGCATGCGACGCCGGCTTGACCTGGCCGGAGCGCTGGTCTCCGACCCGCCGGTGCTGTTTCTGGACGAGCCCACGACCGGCCTCGACCCCCGGGCCCGCGCGAGCCTGTGGGACGTCATCGCCGAACTCGTCGCGGGTGGCACGACCGTGCTCCTCACCACCCAGTACCTGGAGGAGGCCGACCGGCTGGCCGAGACGATCGCGGTGGTCGACCACGGCCATGTGATCGCGCTCGGCACCGCCGACGAGCTCAAGGACCAGGTCGGCGGCGACCGGACCGAGGTGACGGTGACGAGCGCGACGGTCGCGCTGGCCCTGCGCACGCCCGAGGTCTTCAACAACCTGGCCACCATCGTCTCGATGCCGCTGGTCTTCCTGTCCAACGCGTTCGTCGACAGTGCCCGCCTGCCCGGGCCGCTGAAGGTCGTCGCCGAATGGAATCCCGTCTCCACGATCATCCAGACCGCTCGCGAGCTCTTCGGCAACACCGCCTCCGCCATGCCGGTGCGTGGCACCTGGCCGCTCCAGCACGCGGTGGCGGCCTCGCTGCTCTGGTCGGCGCTGCTCCTGATCGTGTTCGTGCCCCTGGCCACGCGGCTGTACAAGCGGGCGGTCAGCCAATGATCCCGCGGGCGGTGACGGGCGGACGCGTCAGGCGAGCAGGCGGCTGGCAGGTCCCGCGCCTGCTGCGGATCGACTTCGAATACGGCAAAGTGCGGCTCGACCTGTCCCAAGCACTCATCCGGCATCCAGAGACCGACATCGAACTCCGGCTCACGTACGGCTCCACCGCGATCGTCCTGCCGCCCGGCGCGAGCGCGAACGCCGACGGGGTGCGAACTGAATGGGGCAGCGTGACCTGCGAGGCAGCGGGCTATGCGCGTCCCGGCAAGCTGCATGTTCACGTCACCGGAGAGCTTACGTACGGCCGTTTGACCATCCGCAACTCGCGCAGGTGATTCAGCACCCGCCGGGTGGCCGACAGCCGGTGGGGCCGAGCCGGGCGAGCTCGGCCTCGATCGGGAATCCGTTTCCGCGTAACATTCTCCGATCATCTGGATAGATCGTTCCAATCTCTGCGAGGTCGCGTGTTCGGAATCATTCGCCCGTGCGGTGAGCACGCCTGCCCGTCCCTCCGCGACGCGTGGCGGGCGCATCTGTGCGGGCTGTGCCTGACACTGCGAGACGGGCAGGGGCAGGGAGCAAGGCTGGCCACCAACTACGACACTCTGATCATCTCGGTACTCACCGAGGCGCAGCTGCCGTCGGCCTCCCCTCATCGGATCGCGGGCCCGTGCGCGCTGCGCGGGTTCCGTTCCGCCGACGTGGTGGACGCCCGGGCGCGGGGGGCACGGCTGGCGGCCGCGGTCTCACTCGTACTGGCCGCGGGAAAGATCCGTGACCACGTGGCGGACGGTGACGCGGCCGCCGGGACCGGTCCTGCCCGCAGGCGGCTCGCGGCCCACTGGGAGGCGGGTGGGGCGCGGCTGGGGGCCGGGGTCGGGTTCGACACCGCGACGCTGGTCTCGACCGTGGACCGGCAGCTTGAGCTGGAGCGCCGAGCCGCCTCCTCGTCCGGTTCCGATGGGGCCGGAGGACAGCAGGTCGCGTTGCTCGATCTGACCGGCCCCGCGGAGGAGGCGGCCGCGGCGGCGTTCGCCCACACGGCGGTGCTCGCCGGACGACCGGGGAACGCCGAGGCGCTGGCCGAGGCGGGCAGGTTCTTCGGCCGGATCGCCCACCTGCTGGACGCGGTCGAGGATCAGGAGGACGACGCGGCGCGGGGCGCGTTCAACCCGCTGACCGCCACGGGCACCACCCGCCAGGAGGCCCGGCGGCTTTGCGACGACGCCGCGCACGGCCTCACCCTGGCGCTTGGAGAGCTGGAGCTTGAGGAGCGGCACCTGGTGGACACGCTGCTCGGAACCGAGGTACGGCGTGCGGTGGAGCGCGCCTTCGGCCACCATTCCACGACGGCCTCCTACGAGCGGCCCGGCTGGGTGCGCAAATCAGCGGCCGGGCTGACGACCTTCCTGACCTGCGGGTTGTGGAGACCCCGGTGGAGCAAGAAAAAGGGTCGCCCCTGCGAGGACCGCTGCTATCTGCGCGATGGCAGTTGCTGTGACTGCTGTGACTGCTGTGACTGTTCGTGCTGCGACTGAACCACGACTGGCACGCGGCGCCGGTCTTCGTGGGACGTGATCCCCTATCGGCCGGGCAGGTCCTCGTACGGCTTCTGAACGGCCTCGCCCGGAGGCGGGTTCGCCGGGTCTTCCGGGTTCTGCCGGGCCGGGGCGCAGCCCTGGCCGCAGCCGCCGAAGCGGGCCGTGTCCACCGGTGTGAACCGGGCCGGCGCCACGCCACGCAGTGCGGACATCATCGTGTCCTTCCAGATGGGGCCGGGCAGTGAGGCGCCCTGAACCGCGCCGTAGTGGCGGCCGCCGATGGTGACGCCGGTGAGCTTGTGGCTCTGCGAGCCGCGTGGGTCACCGATGCTGACCGCCCCGGCCAGGTCGGGGGTGAACCCGGCGAACCAGGCGCTGGCGTATCCGTCGGTGGTGCCGGTCTTGCCTGCCGCCGGGCGGCCGATGCCGCCGACGCCCCGCATGGTGCCGTGGGTGAACACCCCGGACAGGATGTGGGCGGTCGCGTCGGCGATCTGCGGATCCAGTGCCTGCTTGCACTGCGGCCGGTAGCCGGTGGTCCTGCCGTCGCGGCCGGTGATCCTGGTGATGGCCATGGGCGGGCAGTAGGTGCCGCGGGCGGCGATGGCGGCGTAGGCGGTGGCCACGGTCACCGGGTCGCTCTCGTTGATGCCGAGCGTGAACGTCTCGAACTCGCGCAGCTTGGTGCCGTCGGCCCGCTTGATGCCCAGCGACTTGGCGGTCTCGACGGTCGGACACAGGCCCACCCGCTCCTGCAGAGCCATGAAGAAGGTGTTGACCGAGCCCCAGGTGCCGGTGGCCAGTGTCTTGAAGCCGGGCGAGCCCTCGTCGTTGGTGACCGTCCAGGACGGATCGCCCACGCTCTCGCCCGCGCAGTTCTTGAACGTGGCGTAGCCGGGCGCGGTGTAGCCGGCGCCGGCGGCGATGCCTTCGCCGATCTTCATGCCCTGCTTGAGCGCGGTGATCAACGTGAACGTCTTGAACGTCGAGCCCGGCTGGAAGCCGATCAGCCCGCCGTGCTGCTTGTCGGCCACCGCGTTGTAGGAGATCTCGTTCCTGCGGGCGGAGCCGCCGAAGGGGCGGCTGGCCGCCATCGCCTTGATCTCGCCCGTGCCCGGCTCCACCAGTGCCTCGGCGGCCAGCGCCCGGTCCGAGGCGAAGACGTGTTTTCTGATGGCCGTCTCGGCCGCCTTCTGCGCCTTGGGATCCAGCGTCGTGTGGACCTTGAGCCCGCCCTGGCTGAAGGCCTGCTCGCGCTGCCGCTGCGTTCTGCCGAAGGCCGGGTCGGACAGCAGCTCGTGCCGGACGTACTCGCAGAAGTACGGATATCTACTATCTTGGCAGCCGTTGGGCTGCCTGACGCCCTTGTACCCGAGCTTGTGGGCCTTTGCCTCATCGGCCTGTGCCCGGGTGATCCGGCCCAGCTCCGCCATCCGGTCAAGCACGATGTTGCGCCGCTGCAGCAGCAGCTCGCGCGCCTTGGCCCCGCGGTTCGGGTCGGTTCCGTTGGGGTCCTGCACGGCCCCGGCGAGGGTGGCGGCCTGGACCAGGTTCAGGCGGGCCGCCGGCACGCCGAAGAAGCGCCTGGCCGCCGCCTCCACGCCGTTGGCCCCTGCACCGAAGTAGGCGATGTTGAGGTATTTCTCCAGGATCTCGTCCTTGGTGTACTTCTGCTCGACGGCCATGGCGTGACGCAGTTCCCTGAGCTTGCGCGCGTAACTGGCCTCCAGGGCCGCGTTCTTCTCCTTCTCGGTGCCCGCCGAGTTGAGGAGGACCTGCTTGACGTACTGCTGGGTGATCGACGAGCCGCCCTGGCCGATGCCGCCCGAGGTGATGTTCCTGACCATGGCGCGGGCTGTGCCCTCGACGTCGATCGCACCGTGCTCGTAGAAACGGTCGTCCTCGATCGCGACGATGGCCGTCTTCATCACATCCGCGATGTGCTCCAGCGGTACGACTTTGCGGTCCTGGGCGTAGAACTGGGCGATCCTGTTGCCCTCGGCGTCGTACACCGTCGTCTTCTCCGCCAGCGGCGGCTCCGCCAGCTCCTCCGGCTGGAGGTTCAGCGCCTCGGTCATCGCGACGACCGCCGCCCCCGAACCGCCCAGGGCGGGCAGCGCGAGCGCCGCGGTCACCACCCCGGCGGTGGTGGCGGCCACGGCCAGTCGGGCGATGCTGGACATGCGTGTATGAGGACGCGGGCTGGACATGGCGGCCATGACAGCACAGCCACCCGCACATGGTCCAAGACCGATGTGAATGACCATCGATATCCGAATCAGTATCCGCCCAGGTCATCCTGGCCGTAACCGTGCAAACAGCGGCGTGACTCCTGGCCGGGGAGACGCCTGCGGCGGGTACCGCCGATCCATGCGTCCGAGGGGAGGGCCCCGGAGGGCACCGCGGCGACGCGGAACGGCAAGACCCCGGCCCGCGAGCCGACGACCAGGCCGGTCGGCCAGACCCGGTCGGCCACAGGCACGCCGGTCGATCACAGTCCGCTCCGCCGTATCACCGAAACGCCATTTCGGGTATTCGTTAACATGAATTTTTGCCCTTTGCATCATCCCGATGCGGACTTAATACGGATTAGGTGCGTAATTCATGCGCCCCGGCCATGAAAATCCCCAGAAGTGGGGTGAAACGCTCACCCTGAGAAATTAGGAGTCGCCAAGTGGACACGCGCACTCCCGACGGACGCACCCTCTCCGTCAACGGGAACTCCCAGCCCTTCATGGGTCCGTGGGCCTTCATGGTCTGGGTTCACGGTCAATCCGGAACCTACCGTCTGCACACCGGCGCGGCGGGTTCCACGGAACTGGTCACCAAGCACACCGGCGAGTACTCCCGCTTCACCGTCCGCGAGGTGGCCTACGGCGGCAACCGGATCGTCTCGCACGAGGACACCCAGAACGGCGGCACCACCCTGCTCTGGATCGGCCCGCACCACGAGGTCTCCACCTTCGTCGCCGGAACGGGGGTGCCGGTGGAGCTCTTCATCGACCTGCTGGGCAAGCTGGACGTGCAGGACACGCCCGAGGGGGTCACGGTGATCCCGCGTCCCGGGTCGGGCCTGCGCCTGGGCAACCTCCTGGGGGCCAACACCCTCGGCCAGGTGTGCGCCGTGACGGTCAAGCCGGTCGACGACGTGCGCTCCGCGCTGCCCCGCGCCTCGGGCAAGCGCGTGCGAGGCGGCTCGCTGTGGCGCAACGACGAGCGGGACCCCTCCGGCAAGGTTCAGCGCTCGGCCCTCCTCGTCAACGACACCACGGCCACGACGATGCTGCCCTTCAACCAGGACGACCCGAAACTGGTGTCGGAGGCGGAATCCATCAGCTTCACCCTGAACTAGCAGACAGCGAAAGAAAAAAATGCAGACCATTGTCAATTCGCTGGCGGTTTTCTCGTTCCTCGGTGTGATCATCGCGCTTTTCGCGATATCGGCGCTGCTGAAGCTGGTCAGGGGGCTGCAACAGACGGTGACAGGCATGACCGTCGCCGCTCCCGCCGTGACGGCCATCCGGTCGATCGAGCGTTTCGCCGCGGGCGGAGAACAGACCACGTTCGTCCTCGTGGTGGAAGAGCACTGCATGAACTGCGCGGCACGGGCGCGACGGCTCGCCGAGATCGCCACCGCCGGGGTGACGAGCCGCCTGGTGCTCCTGTCCGCCCAGCAGAAGTGCGCGGAATGGGTGTCGGGGACGGACGTCACCGCCGTCATCGACTCCGAACTGCTCGGCCGGATAGCGGTCGGCGCCACTCCCACCCTCGTCAAATACTCCGCCGACGGCGCGGAGGTATGGCGGCGGGCCGTCGGCTCCGACGACGACCTCGACGCCTTCATCGGCATCGGCACGCACGTCCCCGCCTGACCCGATCTACCTGAGGTGATCCCCTTGAGCATTGATGTGGAAGATTACTGGGCCAAAGTGCCCTCGGTCGACGACGCCCCCGTAGAAGGGCGCCGGCCCAGCTTCGAGAAGGCGCGCGCCACCCGGCGGACGGTGCTGAAGTCCGTGGGCGCACTCGGCGGCGCGCTCGCCCTCAACGTCGTGGGCGCCCTCCCGTTCGGAGGCGCCAAGCCCGCCGAGGCCTCGGTGGGAACCGAGTGGTACGACTGCGCCGGCTACAACAACTGGAGTGGATACGACAACAACACCACGTGGTGCGTCGGCGGGCCGTACAGCCGGGACTACTGCGGTGGTGACGGCTGGTTCCTCCGGCTGTCCATGACCTGCTTCGTCAGCGGGCCGACCGTGGCCTGCGGCACCGGCAGCTACAGCCATAAGAACGCCTGGCGCTGGACCCACAACGGCACGCCGTACCGCTGCGCCGACGGCTACCAGCAGAGCTGTGGAAGCTCCTCGGTATTCCGGATCTGCTCGTGGTCCTGGCCGTGACCCGTAGTCTCAGCGCGGTGCGGGTCTCCGTCGTGCTGGCCGTGTGCGCGGTCGCGCTGACCGCGACACACCAGACGTGGAGTGTCTCGCTCGTGCTGCTCGCCTGGACGATGCTCGGCATCACGGCCGGTTACTCGCTGTCCGGCTCGGTTTGAAGCCTGAACTCGGCAGATTTGCTTACCTCGTCGGTCTGGCGGGGACAGTTACCGGCCTTCTCCGGCGGGCTGCTGCTCGGCGGACTGGTCTCAGGCGTCGTCGTGGGCGCCGTGGGCGGGATCGCCGCCGTCGTACCCTTCGAGGTGCGGCTGTGGGTCCTGATACCGCTCGTGGTCGTCGTCATGCTCTTCGAACTGGCCGGGCGGCCCCTCTCGCTGCCGCAGAACCGCCGCCTGGTTCCGCAGGACGTCATCCCGCGGAACGAGTTCGAGGGGCCGTTCCAGTTCGGCTTCGAAATGGGCACCGGGGTGCGCACATTCACCCCCACCGCACTGCCGCACACCCTGGTCCTGGTGATCGTGCTGCTCGGCGGGATCGTGCCCGGAGTGCTGGCGGGGCTGGGTTTCGGGATCGGCCGGATCCTGATGCCGCTGTCGCGCGCGCTCAGCGGGGAACCCCAGCAATGGGACCGCGGGCTGCTCGGCTCGGCGCGATGGATCGGCCGGCTGTGCGCGGCGGGCTTCCTGCTCTCGTTGTCGATCATCCTGATGTAGGGGTGGACCATACCCGCTGATGTTTCGTCGCTCTCGGCCAGCGTGCTCTTCGCGAGCGCGCTGGCCGGAGCGGCGCTTCTCGTTTACGCGCCGGTGCGCCGTCGGCGCACCGGCGCTCCCGGCCTCGGCGAGACGCTCTCCCACCACGCCCTGATCCCGGCGGCGCTGCGCGGATACGCCGCGTGGGCCGAGGGCGCAGAAGGGTTGATCGGAGTCGTCGTCCTCGCCGGGTGGACGCTGGGCAGCGAGCCGCTCCTGCGTTCGGGCGGGGCGGCCATGGCGGCCCTGTACGCGTTGTTCGCCGTTTATCTCGCGGTGCTCCTGCGCCGCCGGGGGCGAGTGCCCTGCGGCTGCCTGGACGCCTCGGGAACCGTGACAGGCGTGTCGATCGCCCGCGCCGTGTTCCTCTGCGCGGCCGGGACGCTCGTCGCCCTCGGCACGTTCACCCCGGTGGCCGGGTTGCTGCCGAGGCTCGCGCACCTGCCCGCGGGCGTGTTCGTCGCGGCCCTTCTGGTGATCGCGGGAAAGATCGCCGAACTTCCGGGAACCTCCGGCTTCCCGGTGGGGTATGGGCAGAAGAATGGAGTCAGAGGAGGGTGACGCATGAACCGGTCGATGTCGCTCACGATCGCGGCGGTGGTCGCCCTGCTGTCCGGCGGCTGCGGTACGGCAGCGCCCGCCGGTCCGTCGAGCGATCCGGAACGGGCGCTCCTGGAACCGGCCGCACTCGGCTCCGGCTGGCATACGGCGCGCACCGTCTCCGGGGAGTGGGATCGCCTGCGGGACGTTCCCGCGCCGTGTGGCCGCCGGGTCATCATCCCGCAGAAAGCCCTGACGCATGTTCGCGAGTTCACGACCGGCGGCGGAACATCGGTCACCCAGTTCGTGATCGTCGACGTCGACGCGGTCGACGCGTTCAAGCGCTTCTACGCCGAGTGCGACGCCGTGGGAGAGGTCGCGGGGCTGCCGGGACCTCAACACGTGGCACGCCACGGCCTCGTCGAGGTGGCCACGCCTGCCGGCGACGCCCTGGTCATCGTCACCGGCACCGTACCGGAGGCTGAGCTCAGACGCGTCGCCGAGACCGGTCGCGACCGGGTGGAGCGGCTCGGCTGAGCCGAAGAAACGGGCGAGCTTGCCGGTGGATGTCCGAAACGCAGCCGGTGGTCCGGGCAGCGGTTCGGTGCCCGGATGCCGGTTGGTTGGAATCGCCGTGCCGACGCCGACGTCAGAAGTCGTCCGCCGTGATCGGCTCGGAGGTCCGATCAGCGGACACGCCCAGCTCAGGCAGGGCGGCCAGGCTCATGGCACTCGCAGCCACCTGGTTCGGCCGGTTACGGTCGAGTCTGGCCCGGACCTGGTCGGCGTCGGGATGGCCGAGCTGGTCGAGGATGTCCAGCGCATGCTGCCAGCTGTGGCGGGCGGCCTCCGGCTCGCCGGCGGCGTGGTGGATGTTACCGAGGTGGATGAGGGTCTCGGCCTCGCCGTAGCGGTGGCCGGTCTGGTGGAACAGCTCCAGGGCGTGCTGGTAGCAGGCCACGGCCTGCCGGTGCCGGCCCAGACGGTGATGGGCATAGCCCAGGCTGTCCCAGGTGTGGGCCTGCTCCTGATGATCGCCGAGCTCCTCCAGGATCGCCAGCGCCCGGGTGCAGCAGGCCAGGGCCCGATGGTGGTCGCCGAGCAGGGTGTGGTGCCAGCCGACCGCGTTGAGCGCGCGAGCCTGCCCGGCCCGATGCCCCGCGGTCTCATACAGCGCCAGAGCCCGCTCGGCGTGGTCGAGGGCGTCGCGGTGGTGGCCCTGGTGGGACAGCACCACACACAGGTTGCCGTGCGTGCTGGCCTGACCGATCGGGTCGCCGAGTTCGCCATACAGGTCGAGGGCGCTGCGGAAATGGGCGGAGGCCTGCTCATGGCGGCCCAGCCGGCTGTGCGCCCAGCCGAGATAGCGGTGGGTGTGCGCCTGCCCGGTCCGGTCGCCCGCCCGGCGGGCGGCCTGCAGCGCGGTCTCGTGCACGGCGACCTGGTCGGGCCACAGGCCCCGGCGGTCCAGGAATTCGGTCAGGGACCAGGCCAGCTGCCAGGCGTGGGTGTTGAACCCGGCTCCGGCGGCCTGCGCGACGACCGCTAGCAGGACGGCGTGCTCGGCGGTGAGCCAGGTCATCGCCCGCTCGTGGCCGACGGGCTTTTCCACGGTGACGCCGGGCCCGGGTGGGGCCACGACGATGGGGTCACGGTGCGGGTTGAGCAGCGATGCGGCGGCGTGCGCGGTGTGCAGATAGTGATCGAACAGGCGGTGCAGCGCGGCGCGCCGGTCGGGGACGAGGTCCTGGGCGTGGGCCAGCTCCGCGGCGTAGGCGCGCATCAGATCATGCAAAAAATACCGGCCCGGCGCGTGTTCGGTGATCAGGTGGGCGCGGGCCAGCTCGGCCAGCAGCGGCCGCACCCGCGCGAGCGAGATACCGGCCAGGCTGGCGGC
>NZ_JBIAZA010000060.1:0-20595 GCF_042898655.1 Streptosporangium sp. NPDC000396 | reverse complement strand
GGGTGGTGGATCCCTTGTCCGCCGAATGAACCTTTTTCATCCTCAGGCGGCGTGGTGATCGTCCTGACCGACGGGCACTCTCCGCGGCCGTTGCGACATCCTCAAACGAGCCGGACTGGATCCGAAGCTTCGGTGTGGCGGCCCCAAGCTGGAGCCAGTTCCTAAAGCTCAGACCGAGGGCATCTGGGTGTGACGTGCGACAGTTAGTGTCGCTACCCCTGCCACGCTTTCGTCGTGTTGAGGTGCCCTGGTCTCCTGGTCATAGGTCTTCGACGTAGCCGGCGGCGATGTCGTCGGGTGGGTTGGTGTACAGGCGCAGGTAGCGGTCGTTGGCGTGGCCGAGGCGGCGTTCGAGTTCGGCGCGGTTGTGGCCGGAGGTTTGCGACAGTTGGAAGGCGAAGGTGTGCCGGGCGTCGTGGGGGCGCAGGGTGCCGAGCTTGCGGTCGGGGTCGGCGGTTTGGGCGTCGTGCAGGTGGCCGATCTCGCCGAGGATGGTGTTGATCGAGCGTGGTGACATGTGCCCGTCGGGGCGTGCGCGGTGACCCAGGTGAACAGTGCCGATAGGTGGGCCAGGTGCTCGTGTACGTGCACGCCGCGACCGGCCCTGGCGCAGCCGATCGGCTCCCTGCAGGCGGCCCATGTCTGCCGTGTACCGGCCATACCCTTCGTACGCGCGGCCCTCGCGGCCGGATTCGGCCCTTCGCTGCAACGGGGTAGCCGCGAAATTCCTCCGCCCTGAAGCGAAATGATGGCCCGACTCCTTACATAGGCACAGATGTCCGTAAATCGCGCTATGAAGGAGACGGCCATGGGGATGCCGAGGAGACCGGACGCGGGACCAGCCCGTGGGCAGTGAGCTGGCCAGGTTCGAGGCCATGTACCGGGAGACGTATGGCCAGATCACGGCATACGCGGCCCGCCGCTGCGACTCGCCGCAGGATGCGGCGGACGTCGTGGCGGAAACCTTTGCCATCGCCTGGCGGCGGATGGACGAAGTGCCGGATGGAGAGCAGGCCACGCTGTGGCTGTACGGGGTAGCGCGCAAGGTACTGGCCAACCACTATCGGGTCGAGGCGCGCCGCCAGGCCCTCAGCGTGGAACTCGACGCCGAAATGACCGACCTCTACCAGGCCGCGCCCGACAGCGGGGTCGAACTGACGGCGATCGCGCAGATCTTCCAGGCATTACCGGACACCGATCGGGAGCTGTTGTCCCTGGTCGCCTGGGAGGGGCTGGACCGGCAGCAGATCGCCACCGTGCTCGGCCTGTCGCGCAACGCCGTACGTATCAGACTCCACCGCGCCCGCAGGCGCTTCGCCCGCGCTCGCCGAGGCGAACGTGCACTTCACATCGGAAAGCCGGTTGATTCCGGCGCAGGAGGGGCAGCTGTGAAGAAGATCGACGACATCGACGTGATCACGCGTGCGCCGACCCGGGTGGAACCGGGCAGGCCGGGTGGACACGCCTCCGATGCGGGGGCGCGCAAGCTGCTGGCCGTGATCGCCGCCGAGCAGCCCGGCCCGGCCGCCGCCCGCCCCCGCTGGCGTCCTGTTCAGGGCCCTGCCCGGCGGCTGGCCCTGGGGCTGGCGGGCGCGGGGCTGCTCGCCGTGGGCATCGTGGTGGGGCCAAACTTGCTGCAGGAGGGCGGCACCTCCTCCTACGCGGTCACCAAGGAACCTGACGGCGTCGTGTACGTCCAGGTCCGGGATTTCCGCGACAAGGCGGGACTGGCAAAGCAACTGGAGGAGCTCAACGTTCCGGCCATCGTTGACTACGCGCCGCCGGGCAAGTGGTGCAAGGAACCGCGTGGAACCCATGTCCAGGACATTCCCCGTGGTCTGTACTCGGTGCCGGAGAACATTCCCGGGGAGCAGCACAATCGGGGCTGGCAGATGCGGATCAACACCAAGCTTTTCAAGCCCGGCCAGAGGTTCGTTTGGACGATCAGCGACCGCTCGACCAGCACCATCCTCATGAGCGGCCCGGTCGCTCCGTGCGTCCTCGTGCCCGACACGTCACACGAGCTGAAGGTGGTCAAGTCCGATTACCGGACGGCGACCACGAAGGGCGGCTCGCTCGCCGATTTCCGGGTGGACGAGAAGACGGTCGGGGAGGTCCTGCCCGAGCTCAAGAGGCGCGGGTTGAAGATCACTTACCTGATCATGGCGGTTGCGCCGGACAACCCGGGCGGCTTCGGCGAGCTCCGCACGCAGACCAAGCCCGTCGGCGACGACTGGATCGTCTGGGAGGCGGAGGAGTCCATCCGCAAACCGGGACTGATCCGCCTGCTCGTCACCGACAAGCGCTTCGACAGGAACCCTGTCTACGGTGGTCCACGCGACAACGTCATCAAGGAATAGCCCTGCCTGAGCGGCCATGACACACGGGCACTGCAACCGCTCCCCGCCCTCGACCAGGCTCGGCATGGGGAAGGGCGCTGGAACTCGAGGCCATGAGCAAGCGCAGGCACCACTGCGGCGCCCGACGGATGCGGATGTGGTGGCGGGGCAGACGTCCCCGTCGACCACAGCTGCGACAACCGGAGTCGGGTTCAAGCTGTGGAAGATCGCTGAACATCCACCGGCGAGATCGGCTCGGAGGAGTTCTCCACGAGTACTCACATGCCGCTTGAACTGCGTGGATGGAATTTTCGGCAGGCGCAGGGCCGGACAGCACCTCCATCTCCTGGGACGACTCGACCGGCCAGGCGATGATCGACGGTGGGCGCCGTCCACGACCCTGTCAAGAACGGCGCCAGCGGCGTCGCGATCGCACACCACCGAGTGCCCTCTGGGGCAAGGTCTGCACGATCGACTTCAGCGTGGGCGGCGCCGTGGACGCCTGCTCCGGGTTGGGCTGAGACGCTCGATGCCTGCCGTATCGGCAGGTCGACGGCGTGTTCTACGCCGGGCCTGCATCCCTGGCGAAGGCCGCGCGATGGGCGAGGGCCCACTGGCGGAAGGTGCGCGGCGGTGTTCCGGTCAGCTTCTCCACGGTGGGATAGATTTGGGACTCGTCCAAGGTCCTGTCGCTGTAGAAGCTGAAGAAGGCTCGAATGTACTCCTCCGGCACCCGACCGGCCATGTCAGCCCTGGCCTCCTCATCCGACAAGGCGTGGAAGTGCAGGTCACGGCCGAGCACGTCGGCCAGTATGGCCAGCCGCTGCGCCGGGAGCAGACGTTCGGGCCCGCTGAGCGGGTAGACGCGCCCCTCGTGGCCGGGATCGAGCAGGGCACGGACGGCCACGGCGGCGATGTCGCAGGGGTCGACGGAGGCGATCGGCACGTCACCGAAGGCGTCCGCGACGACATCGCCTGTGCGCAGCTGCGGCAGCCAGCGCAATGCGTTGGACATGAACGCGTTGGGCCGCAGGAACGTCCAGGCCAGCCCGGACTCGCGCACTGCCGTCTCCGAGCGGATCATGTACTCCGAGACGGCGTTGCGGGTGTCCGTAGACACCGCGGCCAGGCTGGACAGCAGCACCACCCGTTCCACCCCGGCTTGCCGCAGCAGGCCAGGTATGTCGGGGTAGCCGGGCAGCAGGAACACCGCTCGCACGCCGTCGAGGGCGGCGGCCAGCGAGCTCGGCCGGTCGAGGTCGCCGACGACCTGCTCGACCGGTAGGCCGGCGGGGTCGCGCACCAGCGCGCGCACGGGCTGCCCGGCGTTCATGAGCGCGTGCACGACCTCGCCGCCCACGTTTCCGGTGGCTCCGGTGACGAGAATCATCGCAGCGTCCTGCCGAAGTGCGCGGCCACGGTGTCGACGGCGACGGTGACCTGGGGTTCGGTGTCGTAGAAGTCGAACTGGGTGCCCTGGAGCCAGTAGATGTCCTTGGGGCCGGACAGTCCGGCGTGGAAACGGTGGGCGCCGTCGGGGATGGCGGCGTCTTCGCTGTGCACGAGCAAGGTGGGCTGGGTGACCTGCGGGGCCAGCGCGATGGAGTCGTAGGTGAGCCAATCGGGCCAGGCCATGACGGCGAAGCGGTTGGGCCAGGCGGGGATGCCGCCGCGGGCGGGGTTGAGGTAGAAGTCGATGTCGTACGGCATGGCCGCACTCTCATCGGTGGCGCTGACCACCGGCACGTAGTCGACCTCGTCCGTCTCGTCATACCGCGATCGCGCCTCGCGCCCGATCTTGATTCTCTCGGCCACCGCTTCGGCGCCGCCGTACGCCTGCTCGCAGATGGTGGCGTCGTGCAGCCACGGCGCCACCAGCGCCAGGGACTTCACGCGGGGGTCGTGGGCGGCGTTGTCGGCCATCAGCTCCTTGACACTGGTCCAGGTGCCCGCGACCACCACGCCGGGCGCTCGATCCACCCCTTCGGGCAGGAACAGGTTGCCGACCAGGATCACGCCGTCACCGTCAAAGGTGATCTTGTTCATGCATACTCCAAAGTGGCTTTGATGATCAATCCGTCAGAGATGTCGAAGTGGTAGTTGGCGCGGAAGCCGCCCACGCCGCCGGGTCCAGGGGACCGCGCGAGGCGGTCGGCGAAGGCACGGGCAGCACGGCGTCGTCGGCCACCGTCTGCAGGAAGTCGCTCCTGGCCAGGGCCGCCACGCCGCCGACGACCAGCGCGGCTGCCGCCACCCCCGCGATGGTGCGTGTTCTCATCGGATGCCGTCGCTCCAGGCTGTGGTCATCACGACGCCGGTGATGCGCCAGCCGTCGCCGGTGCGCATCAGGTCGAAGCGGTAGGTGCCGCCCAGCGTCCACAAGCTGTCGTCGCTCTTGCGGTGGGTGGCCTGGAAGGAGGCGGTGCACACCGCGGTGTCACCGTCGAGGGTGACCAGGTGGTTGCCGAGCAGGTGCTGGGTGGCCGCGTAGGCGCCCAACGCGCTCTGCCAGCCGTCGATGATCTGCGCCGGGGTGAGGGTGGCGGGCTCGCCGCCGTTGAGGCTGGTGTAGTCCAACCGAACCTTGTCGGCGAACACCTCGGTCAGCCCGCTCCACTCCCGCTGGTCGGCGTGCCAGGCCATGCGGGTACAGGTGTCGAAGACGTCGGCGAGCATGGCCACCATGCCGGGCTGGCGGATCTGCAGCGCGCCGGCCGTCGGGCCGGCGGGGTCGGCCTGGACGAAGGCGACGGTGCGGTTGACGATGGCCAGGTGCCGGATCGGCTCGGTGGTGATCCGGTGCAGGTCGCCCAGGGCGTGCTGGTTGCGGGCGTGGGGCTCTTGGCCGGGGTCTTGCAGGGCGTGGGCGGAGAAGAGGGTACGGCTGCGCAGTCCACGGGCCAGCAGCTGTATGAACGGCGTGTTGTCGTACTCGGGGGTGCTGTCGCGCGCGCGGATCTTCAGGCTGGTGAACTCTTCTGGGTGGTCGGCCAGGAGAGCGCGGATGCGGCGGGTGACGGTTGCCCCGTCCAGCAGGTGTTCGATTATCTGGACGGGCCGGCCGCTGCGGTGTTCCTCGGTCAGTTCGGTGAGCACGTCCCAGGCCAGGCTGAGCCCGGACAGGTGACGCTGGGTCTGCTCGATGCGCCGCCGTATCAGCAGGTCGACCGCGACGGTAGGGGCGGCGGCGTTCAGCGTCTCGTCCACCAGGCCCAGGGCTCGTAATTCCGCGAGGGTCGGCAGCAGGGCGGGATCGAGGGGCGCGTGCGGGTTGCGCAGCAGGTGGCGGTAGAGGCGTTCCTGCTCGGCAGCCAGCCCAAGGCTTGCCAGGCTTGTCATCGCTTCCCTCTCTGTACTACATACACTGTATCTCGTACGGCATTGGGTGTCAGAAGGGTGCGCGATGCACAATCTCCCGACGGTCGTCGCCCGGATGTGGGGACGGGAGCCCGTGTCTCGCCGCGGCCCTCGCCGCGGCCTGACACTCCAGCGAATCACCGACGCCGCGATCGCGATCGCGGACGCGGAAGGTCTGGCCGGCGTGCGGATGAGCAGCGTGGCCGCCGGTCTCGGCGTCTCCACGATGGCGCTGTACGGCTACGTCGCCAGCAAGGACGACCTGCTCACCGCGATGGTGGACGCGGCGGCGCCGGAACCGCCGGAGCTGGGCGACCTCTCCTGGCGCGGGTACCTGTCCGCCTGGACCCGCGCCAACCGCGACTTCCTGGCGAGCCGCCCGTGGCTGCTACAGGTCGCGCCGCTCACCCCGCCCGTCGGCCCGCGCACCCTGCGCTGGCTGGATCGGTCGCTGACCGTGCTGACCGGCACCGGACTGGCGGCGGCGGAGGCCGTCAACATCACCGCCACCCTGTCCACCTACGCCGTCAGTGCCGCCACCCTCGTCACCGCCATGAGCGGGACGGTCGACGAGGCGGGAGGCGAGGGCCTGGCCGGTTACACCGCGATGCTCACCCAACTGGTCGACGCCGACGGCTACCCGGGGCTGGCGGCGGCGCTCGAGTCCGGCGCGTTCGGCGTCGCGCCGGAGTGGGTCGAGGACGCCGACTTCACCTTCGGCCTCACCCTGCTCCTCGACGGCATCGAGGCACTCGTCGCTCGACGGAAGGAAGGCTGAAGCATGATCGAGATCAAGGGTGCCGGTGACCTGGGTGAGAGCTGCCGGAGGGCGATCACCAGGATCTGCGTCGACGGCTTCGGGCCGACCGCCCGCGTGCCGCTGGTGGCCGGATTCGGGTATCGGCCGCCAACGAGATCGCCGATGACGACGCCCGGCTCAGCCGGCGGGCCGTCCTTTCTCGGAGGCGGCCGTGGACGCGGAGGCGGCACGTCAGCGCGGACGCTTGCGGGACTTGGGCTTGCCGGTGTGGTCCGTGCGTTCCAGCCACCATTCCGCGATCAGCAGGTTGACGACCCAGCTGAGCCATACGCCTGCGGAACCGATCGCCTCGATCATCGCTTGCTGGTCGCCACCGTAGGCGCTGTCGAGCCGCGGAAGCTGGACGGCGAGCAGCACCCCGGCCCACAGCCGGCTGGCCACGATGGACGTGGTCAGCGCGAAGCTGCGGATCATCCACCTGCGGTGCTCGGGAAACCGGCGCTGCCGAGCCATCCGCCACCCTGCGAACCCGGTGATCAGCCACACCACGCCCAGCATGATGTTCCCGGTGTTCCCTCCGAAACCCGTGTGGCCGAACGGGGCGACCCCGAGAACGGCGATGCCGGCGGGGAACACACCGAGGAAGAAGTACGCCCGCCCCATCCAGCGGTGCGTCCTGGGGTAAGAGCGGCGGAACCAGGGCCACACCTGGAAGCACCCTGTCAGCAGGGCCACCGTGCCGAAGATGATGTGCGCCACGAGCAGGGGGTAGAAAAATGGCGGCGAATCGGACAGCTCAACCCGTGATTGCGCCGGGTCGAAGGTGAGGTACGGCGGCACCGAGTACACCGCGAACGCGAGCATCACAATGAACAGCGGAATGATCCAGCCTAGTTGGCGTCGACGCCGTGAACGCGGCGCCGGGTGCGGAGGCGGCGTCCCCGTCCCGTCCGCGCCGGGCACCGGACCTGATCCCATCAACGTCCTGGCCACAACAGGCCTCCTCACCGAAGTCGCGGCAGGCTCGCACCGCCCGCCCGTTGCGGCCAGCCTCGCGGGGGACACGAATCCGGAGCCAGAGTCGAACCGACTGCAGTCACCCAGGACACCTCCGGCGGAGAAGTGGAACCCGCCCGTGATGCACGGCCGGCATCGGGAACGAGAGGCCATCGCCCGGCTTCTCGCTGACGCGCGAGGCGGACGCAGCGGGGCGCTGGTCCTGCGCGGCGAAGCGGGTATCGGCAAGAGTGCGCTGCTGCGCCATGCCGCCGAGAGCGCGGCGACCTCCGAGCCCATGCATGTGCTCGCGTGTGCCGGCGTCGAGTCCGAGGTCGAACACGCGTTCAGCGGGCTGCTCGGACTGCTGCGGCCGGTACTCCATCACCTTGACGCGCTGCCCGGCGCCCAAGCCGAGGCGCTGCGCGGCGCGCTCGGCCTCACCGACTCCGCGGCCCCGGACTTCCTGGTCTCGGACTTCCTGGTCTCGGCGGCGGTGCTCACGCTGCTCGCGGAGGTGGCGGCGGACCGCCCTCTGCTGGTCATCGTCGACGACGTGCAGTGGCTGGACCACGCCTCCGCGGCCGCCCTGCTGTTCGCCGCTCGCCGGCTGGCCGACGAGCCTCTCGCGATGCTGCTCGCCGTACGCGAACCCGAACCGCTGCCGGTCAACACGGCCGGACTGACCGAACTCGTACTGCACGGGCTGCCCCCGGAAGATGCCGCGCTGCTGCTCGAGGAGCACGGCTGGACGCTGCCTGTCCGCCAACGCGACGCCCTCTTCACGGCCACCGGCGGCAACCCGCTCGCCCTGATCGAACTGGCCCGGCTCGACGAACCCGATCGCGCCATGCCCGACCTCGCCATGACCGGAACCCTGCCCGTGAGCACCAGAGTGCGCGCGGCGTTCCTGCGCCAGGTCGAAGCCCTGTCGGCGGACGGCCGTGCGGCGCTGCTGGTGGCGGCCGCTGAGGAAACCGGGGACGCCGGCACCGTTCTTGGGGCCGCCGCCCGGCTGGGCCTGCCGGCCGACGCCCTTGGCCCGGCCGAGCGGTCGGGATTGGTACAACTCAACGGGATCAAGGTCGGCTTCCGGCACCCGCTGATCCGCTCCGCCGTTTACGCGGACGCGCCTTTCGACCACCGCCGCGCCGCGCATCTGGCCATCGCCGCGCACCTGGATGCGACCGGACGGGACGACCAGGCGATCTGGCACCGCGCCGTGGCCACGACCGCACCGGACGAGAAAATCGCCACCGCGCTGGAGCACAGCGCCGACGCCGCCCGGCGGCGCGGCGGCGCGGCGGCGGCGATCTCCGTCCTGCGGCATGCCGCGCGGCTCAGCGAGTCGCCCGCCGACCGCCGCCAGAGGACGGTGACCGCCGCCTTCGTGGCGCTGGACGCGGGCCGGCCAGGCCTGGCCAGGACGCTCGTCGACCAAGTCATGGCCGAGCCCGTGCCCGCCGTGACACTGGCTCAGCTCAACGGGATCATCGAGTTGTACGGCGGGGACCCCGCGATCGCCTACTCACACCTGATGCGGTGCGCCGAGCTCATGGCGTCCACCGAGCCCGAGGAGGCCGCCTGGACCCTCCTGCTCGCGGCCGGATCGGCGTTGCACGCCGGCGACATGGAGGCGTCGCTGCTGGCGACCCGGCGCATCACCGACCTGGACTGCTCACCGGCGACGCTCCGCGCCGCCGAAGGTCTCCTCGGCGGCTTCGAGGGCGTCGTCACCGGGGCCGAGCTGTGGGAACTGCCAGGCACCATGCCTCGGGGCCGAGGCGGAGGCGATGAGCGGCAGTGGATGTGGGCGACCGTGATCGGCTGGATGGGGCCCGACGACCACCAGGCCCTCCGGCTCGTCGAAGCCACCGGCCGCCGGGTCCGTGCCGAGGGCTCTGCCGCGCTGCTGACCGAGGTGCTGTTCTACCATGCCGACATCGAGTTCCGGCTCGGACGCTGGGCAGAGGGGACCGCGCATGCCGAGGAAGGTCTCCGCTTCAGCTACGAGACCGGTCAGCGGGGCTGGACGGCCAACTTTCTCGCCCAGTCGGCGCGGTTCGCCGCCGTGCGCGGCGAGGCCGCGGCCTGCCGCAGGTATGCCCGACGGGCACTGGAGATCGCGTTCCCGCTGCGCGAGCGCGTCGCCGCTGCAACGGCGACCGGCGCGCTGGGGCTGCTGGCGCTGGGGGAGGGCGCGCCGGCGGAGGCGTTCGCAGAGCTGATGCGCCTGTTCGAGCGGGGTTCACCTCAATCCAATGACTTCGTCGCTCTCGCGATGCTCCCAGACCTGGTCGAGGCCGCCGTACACGCCGGGAACCCGGAGCCGGCCCGGCTGATCGTCGAGGCCGTGGAATCTCAGAGCGCCGGTATCCGCGGGCCGGTGGCCCTGAGCCGGATGCATCTCTCCCACGCGATGCTCTCCGGCGACGCCCACGCCGAGTCGCACTACCGGAGCGCGCTGGCGAGCAGCGGGCTCGATCAGCGCCTTTTCGACCGCGCCCGGATCGAGCTCCTGTACGGCGAGTGGCTGCACCGCAACCACCGCGGGATCGAGGCCCGGGCGATGCTCAGGGCTGCGAGCGAGACCTTCGAGGCGCTCGGAGCGGAACCTTGGGCACGGCGTGCCCTCGCCCGGTTCCGCGCGGCCGGTGGCGCCCGGCCCCGCCCGGGCCGGGCGGTCGCCGCCCTGCTCAGCCCACAGGAACTGGAAGTGTCCAGGCTCGCCGCGAGAGGGCTGAGCAACCGCGAGATCGGTGACCGGATGCACCTCAGCCCGCGGACGGTGGGCTCGCACCTGTACCGGGCGTTCCCCAAACTCGGGATCTCCACGCGCGCCGAACTCCGCGACCTCGACCTCGACTGACGAAGGCGTGCCCGCTCGTACGGGATCCGTGAGCGGCGGCGAAGGCGTGGGTACGGCCGGGCGGGACGATGACCAGGTCGCCGCGCTCGGCCGTTGAGCAGGCACATGAGGTTGAGGACGATGGCAAGACCGTAAGCAAGGGCGGTGAGCATGGCTATGGACGCAGGTCCAGGGAAATGTGCGAGGACAGCGCGCGGAGGAAGTCGGGCGCGTCGAAGATCTCACCGGCGGAGGCGACACCGACCGTCCTGGTCCGCCCCGTGAGGATGCGGTCAACCGCTTCGACCACGAGCGGCGCGGTGACGGCGTAGATGTCCTGGCCCCTCGCCACAGCGCGCCGTTCGCTGCCGCCGGAGCGCACGACGACGTCGACGAGGAAGGTCTGATCCGACCGCCCCCACTCGTCGGCCGCAGCCGGCGCCGGTGTGTCCGGCGCCACCACCTCCCTGGCCGCCTCGACCGTCATGTAGGTGCGCACCTCGGGGATGGACAGGTGGCTGGGAACGGTGACGACGTCAGCCATCGTGAACTCGCCGATGACGGCCCGGGGGCCCATCGGGTCGGGGAAGAGCCACTCCAGGGTCGGCGGGTCGTCGTGGCGGTACTCCAGTCGGCCGTTGGTGTAACGGACGCGTCGGCCGTCTCGCCGCTGCCGGGAGACCGCGCCCGCGGCACGGGTCCCGGCGGTGGGATGCCAACTGCTCAGCCCGTAGGCGATGTGCGCCTCGTCGGCCGCCGTCCAGTCGCCCATCGCGGCGGTGGCCAGCAGGTCGCCGAGACCGCCGTAGAAGGCCATCGCGGGGACGATCACCGCTCCTGCGGCGCGGGCGCGGTCGGTGAAGTGCGTTCACGGCCGCCGCACCGGCCAGTGCGCGGTCAAGGGAGGCCGGGTCACCGACCGACGCCGGGCGGGCCTCCAGCCCGGATTCGGACGCCAGCACCTTCAGCTTGTCGGCGTCGCGCCCGGACAGGACCGAAACGATCATGGGCGCCACGCTGGACCTGGCCCGGGAGGTCGGCTACGCCAAGCTCAGCATCGAGGCGGTCGCGGCCCGAGCCGGCGTCGGCAAGCACACCGTCTACCGCCGCTGGCCCTCTAAAGGCCTGCTGTTCCTTGACGCGGTCCTCAGCCTGAACACCACCAGCCTGGACCACCCCGACACCGGCGACATCGTGGCCGATCTCCGCACGGTGATGACCAGAGCTGCCGACCTGCTGGGCCGGCCGCCATGGGGCCCGCTGTATCAGGACCTCATCGGCGAAGCACAGCACGATCCCGAGGTCGCCGCCGCACTCCAGCGACGTTTCATCGAACCGCAGACCGCCGACACCCTCGCACGCCTGAAAGTCGCCAAAGATCGGGGCCAGCTCGCCCCCGACTTCGACCTGGCCTTTGCCTTCGACATCTTGTCCGGTCCCCTGTACTACCGGCTGCTGATCACCCAACAGCCGGTGACACATGACTGCATCGACCGCGTCCTCCAGGGGGTCTTCGCCGGGATGAGTCCCAGGCCGCACACGGGATAGCGAAACAACGACCTCGCCAGGGGCAGGATTGCCGTGCAGGATGGGGCCGGTCCTGCTCGGCCGTCGATACCTACACCTCGGTCTTTCCTCAGGTGGCGAAGGCGGCGGAGAAGACCGCAGCCCAGTTGCTGGGAGACGACGGTCAGGAGCGGCCGAGTGCACTGAGGCATCTCCGTGCCTAACTGAAGGGGGAGCCTAGTGTTCTGAGTCTTTGATCCGTCGACAATGCGAGGCCAGGGCCTGGAGGGTCTCGTCTGCAGTCTTGGTCCACACATACGGTCGCGGATCGTTGTTCCAGTCGGCGATCCATACGCGGATGTCGCGCTCCAGGGCTTGGACGGAGCGATGGACACCGCGGCGGAGTTTCTTGGTGGTCAACTCGGCGAACCAGCGCTCGACGTGGTTCAGCCAGGACGAGCCGGTCGGGTGAAGTGCAGGTGAAACCGGGGATGGGCCAGCGGCCACTTCCTGATCGCCTCGGTCTTGCAGGTGCCGTAGTTGTCGCAGATCAGGTGCACGTGAAGATCGGCGGGAACCTCACGGTCGAGCTTGGCCAGGAACTTTGTGAACTCCACCTGTCTCCACAGCCGCCTAAAAACTCCTGATCCACAGGTCTTGCTCCTGCTCTCGCCGGTCTCATAACGCTGGGCGAACGCGCCAAGGTCTGGGATTTCCGATTACCGGGCAGGATTCAGGATCGATGCCCTGTGT
Source organism: Streptosporangium sp. NPDC000396 (assembly GCF_042898655.1). Taxonomy (NCBI): domain Bacteria; kingdom Bacillati; phylum Actinomycetota; class Actinomycetes; order Streptosporangiales; family Streptosporangiaceae; genus Streptosporangium; species Streptosporangium sp. NPDC000396. Next base: position 8,036 of record NZ_JBIAZA010000060.1, on the reverse strand, counting down.
TTTGCATTCCACCAGCTCTTCCCACTCCGCCCGACAACTTCTTTCCGTCTCCCCGAGTTGCTGCATGCATTCGAGAAGGACCATGCCTATCTCCTGGCATGACACGGGGGAGAGATCTCGCTCGACGCAGCTCAGATAATCAGAGCTAAGAGCTGCGCAGGTCGACGCTCCCGCACCCTTGACGTCCAGGCGCGCGCAGCGGTCGACGACGCGGAGATCGCCTATGCAGGTGACATCTCCCCAATACTCAGATCCCTGCCGGCATTCGGACACCGTTGCGGTTGCTTGCACGCATTCGAGAGATGCGGCATGGACACCACCGCACCTCTCGAATGCCGGCCACTTGGCTGCCACTGATCCGTATGACGCCGCCATCAACAGGATGGCGGCCAGCGTCGCCAGGAGTGGCCGCATCCCACTCCTGGGTTCACTCGTCGGTCGCATCGGAATCAATGGCAATCAGGTTTGAAGGTCGGGTAAAGCACAGTCGAAGAGCCACGGTAGAACCGGTACTGGACCCAGCCGCCACAGCCAGGGTATTGGTCACGGAAGTCCGACCATCTACTGTTGACCCACTCCACGCCCTTCTGGACGAGGAAATCCCCGACCAATCCGACGATTGCGCAGATGGCTTCTGATTTCTCGTTCTGACTGACGATGCTGGTGAATTCGCAAGGAGTGCCCAAGCCGCCCTCCCAGTCATTCAGCATTTTTTCCGTCAGCCACATCTCCGGCGCATAGTAGTAATCCGTGCAGTCCGTCGCACCAGTATCCCGGTCCAGTACGCATTTAGTGTCCGGCTTGCCGTCGCAGTATTTGTGCTTCGGATTCGACAGGCACCAGGCGAACTTTTCGGCGAAGCCGTTGCACTGCTTTTTGGTTCCTTTTTCTTTCGCGAGACACTCGGACTGGGCCAGGCCGATATACGCGCAGTCAGACGCTGAGTGGCCACCTTCCACGCAGTCCATGTACTGCTCGGCGACGCTATCGCATTCATCAGCGGTCTGCTCGAACCGCTTCTCCTTCTTCTTTGCGTTCCCGATTCCACCGGTGGACCTGCAGCGCACATAGGTGTCCCGGGCTTTGTGGCAGACGGGATCGGCATCCTGTCCTTGTTTCCTGCAGTCCTCATATTTTCTGGTCGCCTCAGCGCAGACCCCTTTGTTGGGGCCGGTGTCGTCAGTGGTCCCTCTACAGACTCCATACTCATGGGTACCTTCGATGCAAATCGTCCGGTCTATGTCCCCCTTACGGCAGGCTTTATAGCCAGGCATTGCGCTATGACAGCTATCATTGCCCTTGAGTGGGCGTTCGCTGCAGGCCTTCTCAACCGCCTGGTTCTCACACGCCTGATACTTCCCGGTCTTGAAGTAACACCTGCTGGGCTGGCCGTACGCATCGCGGCAGGCATCGGTCGCGTCACCGTATCCGCCATACCCATTTTTGCAGTCCTTATTGAAAGTGGCGAGATCCGCCTCGTCCTTGCAATCGAGTCCGTTCTTGTTCTTGAAGTGCTGGTTCTTGCAGGCGGCGTATTCCTGCTTGGGCGTCAGATTCGTCTTGCTGCCCGTCTTCTTCGTACCGGTCTTCTTGTTCTGGGGCTTCTTCGCGTGACCGGTCGGGTCGGTGTTGGTGAGGGGATTGTCGTTGGTGTAGGTGTAGCGGTTGAGCTGGACAGAGGGATCGGGGTTTTGGGTGAGGGTGTCGCGGCTTATGAAGCTGCCGGTGGTGGGCTGGTACCAACGTGCGGCCATATTGATCTTGCCGGTGCCGGGGTCGGTGTAGCCGCCCTGATAGCCGAGGGTGTGGGCTGCTCCAGTGCGGGTGGTGACCTCCCCGAAGGGGTTGTAGGCGACCGAGTCGATCAGTGAGGTCCCCGTGGCGGTGAAGGCCCCGATGAGGTCGCCGCGCAGGTCACAGAACGCGAGCTGGGCGCCGCCGCCATCCGACAGGCCCAGGGTACGGCCCAGGGCGTCGCGGCCGAACATCGCGGTCTTGCTGCCGGTGGCGTTGTCGGTGTCGGTGACGGTGACGAGGTTGTTGCCGACGCCGTCGTAGGTCATGCGCTGGGTCTTGCCGCTGGAGGTGCGGGTCTCGACCCGATCGAGGGCGTCGTAGTCGTACTGCACTCCGTCATCGCTGACCATGCGGTCGAAGGCGTCGAACTTGATGATGCGCACCATGCCGCCGCCTTCTTCGGCGAGGGTGCCGCGGGCCGTGTACGTGTAGGTCCGCCCATCACCTGAGGTCAGGCGGTTGCGTTCGTCGTAGGTGTAGGTCTTGTCGCCGGCCTTGACCCGGTTGCCGGCTGCGTCCCAGCCGTAGTCGGTCTTCGTCCCGTCCGGGCCGGTCCACGAGGTGAGCCGGTTGGCCCAGTCGTAGGTGTAGGTGTTCTTGCCCGCGCCTGCGGTTCCGGCGGTTGTCTTGGACGTCATGTTGTCGTCCAGATCGTAGCCGTACTCGATGGATGCGATCGGCGCCGCGGCCGAGGTGGTCAGCTTGTCCCGGGTGAGCCGGTTCAACCCGTCGTAGTCGTACGTGCGGCGAGCGCCATTGGCTCCGTATGACATCCCCACCAGGCGGCTGGCCTTGTCGTAGTTGTAGCCGATGGTCGTGGCCGAGACCGGGTCCACCGACTGATTCAGCCGGTCGGCGTCATCCCAGGCGAAGGTGGAGGTACCGGTGCCGTCGACACGCTGGACGAGCCGCTTGTTGGCGTCGTAAGCATAGGTGTTCAGGTCGCCGGTGACCGCGCTGCTGGTTTTCAGCAGCAATCCGCGGTCGTTCAACGTGAAGGTCAGGTCGTTGGCGGCGATCACGTGTCCGACCAGGTCATAGCCGAACGTCTTGGCCTCGGTCTCCGCCTCCGCACCGGTACCGGTCTGCTTGATGAGCCTGTTCAGCGCGTCAAAGACCCGCTCCACCTTCACCCCGCCGGGCGCGAGGGTGGCAACGGGGTTCCCGCTCGCGTCGTAGGTCGTGGTCCAGGTACGGTCCTTGACTTCCGGGTGCTGGGCAGTGGCCGGCTCGGTCATCGATTCCACCAGGCCCAGGCTGTTGTAGCCGGTGTAGGTGGAGTGTCCGCGGCCGTTAGTGGCGCGGGTCTGCGCTCCTGTGGCGTCATAACCGAACGAGCTGATGATCGTCTCAGTTTCCGACACCGGTTCCGCCAGTGACGTGAGCCGGTTGGCCGCGTCGAAGGTCCTGGTCACCGTGTGCCCAGACGCGGAGGTCATGGTGATCGGATTTCCGGACAGGTCGTACCCGGTCTTCCGGGTCCGTAGCAGTGCTCCGCCCGCGTCCAGTTCCAGCGTCTCGGTCTTCCGCCCAGCCAGGTCATAGACGACCTGCGACGTCAGCCCGAGCGGGTTGGTCGTCGACACGGGCCTGCCGGCCAAGTCGAAACCGAATGTGGTCGTGTTCCCGAGCGCGTCGGTGTGCTTGACCATCGCACCGGTCACGTCGTAGGCACGAGTCGACACATCCCCGGTGGGCCGAGTCGTCTTCACCAGGCGTCCCGCGTCGTCGTACTCCTGCTTGGTGACGTAGATCCCCGGTGTCGGCTTGCGCTCGATCGTGGTCAGGGTGATCTGCCGTCCCAGATCGTCGTATGTCGACTCCGACCGCGCCCCAGTCGGGTCGGTCGTCCACAACGCCTCGCCGAGCAGGTCAAAGCCGTAGTTCCAGGAGACGCCCACCTGGGACTGGTTCATCTGAACCTTGCGGCCCAGCCCGTCATAGACAGAGGTGGTGATCTGTCCACGCGGGTCCGTTACCTTGACCAACTGTCCGGCGGCGTCGTACTCGCTCGTCGTGGTGGGCGTTATCGGCTGCCCACCCGGCGGCGTGTATGTGGGGGCGGTCTGCGTGATCACTCGCCCGGCCCGGTCATAGGCCGTCGATATGGCGCGACCCTCCGCGTCCAGCTGGTGGGTCCGCTCACCGAAGGTGTTGTAGCCCAGCTTCGAGGTGGGCCGCTGGCTGACCGCAGCCCCGCCGTTCCGTTCCACCTGTACGGCAGGCATCTGCAGCAGCGTCGGCAGGCCCACCTCGTTGTACGTCAACGACGAGGTGAAGTCCGCTGCCGTAGCCCCCGAGGCGTTACCGCGCGGGTCAGTCATTTCGGTCACCAGCCCGCGGTCGTCTACGGTCAGCGTGGTGACCAGATCAGCGCCCTCATTGCGGACGGTCTGCCGGACCGGCTGGTTGAGCACGTCGTACGCGAACTCTGTCGTCTCCGCGCGGTCAGTGCCCGCTGCGGTCCGCGTCACCTTCACCACGTTGTTGTTCGCGTCATAGGTGAAAGCCGTCTTGCGCGCCAGCTTCTCCGGATCCACCACCTGCGAGGTGTTCCGCCCGGCCTCGTCAAACGTCGCGTCGACCCGAAGAGTGCCGCCCCCGGTGGTCTGCCGTATCAGCTGCCCTGCCGCGTCGTACACCCTCGAGTCCAGAACGACGTCCCGGCCCGTGGGAGAGCCGTTCAGTTTCGCGCCCTTGGCAGTCTGCTCCAGCGGCAGGTTGTCCGCGTAATAGGTGTAGGTCGTGGTGCGGCCCATCGCATCCGTCGTGGAGGCCATCCGCCCCGCCGGGTCGTAGGCGACGGACTTCATGACTACGTCCGTGGCCGGCTTCGGGTCCAGTGGGCTGCCGGTCCATCCCTTCAGCACCGTCGTGGCCACCTCGCCACGCGGGGTGTAAGTGTAGGCCAGCGTGGTGCCCCGTGCATCGGTAGAGGAGATCTTCTGGCCCCTGTGGTCGTAGGCGTACTTCTCCATGCCGCCCTCGGGCCTGGTGATCGTCTCCTGCCTGCCGTACGCGTCGTAGGTGTAGACCGTCTTGCGCTGCGCATCCCCGCCGGTCAGATCCTCGCTGGTCTCCGTGACCGGTAGCCCGTCCTCGTTGTAGACAGTCGACAAGCGCAACGTGTGCGTCTTGCCATCGACGCCGTTCTTGACGCCAGGCCCGGTCTTGGTCAGCACCCGTCCCAGCCCGTCGTAGGTGACCGTGGTCGTGACTCCCCCGGGGAATGCCTTGGAGATCTCCGTCGTGGCGGTCAACCGGCCCAGCGCGTCATACGCGTACTTCTTCACCAGCCCGGACGGCAGCGTCTCGCTGACCAGGTCACCGGCGGCGGTGTAGGTGTACGTGGTCTGGTTGCCCTTGAAGTCCTTGGCCGACTTCACCAGGCCTGCTGGCGTCATACCGCCACCGACCGCCGACTCGGTCCCGTCGGTGTAGATCTTGCTCGTGCTGCGGCCGGCTGGGAAGCCATCCGTCGCCGGAGTGGTGGCCTTGATCTCCTCACCGAAGGCGCTGTACATCCACGAGGTCTTGTACGTCTCGTCCGTGGCCGAGCCCGACCTGGCATCGCGCTGGCCGACCTTCGCGTCGTTCCGCGGGTCGAACGGCTTGTCCACGTCCACGAAATAGTCGTAGTACTCCGTGTGACACTTGTCCGCGCTACGGCAGGTCTTCTTCGACAGCAAATTCCCGCGCTCGTTGAACGCCACCTCTACTGTGTTGCCGTTGGCGTCGATCATCTTGGCCGGGAATCCGCCCACGTCATACGCCCACTTGGTGGTAGCGCCGACCTGATCGGTCTCTGATACCTGCCGATACCCTCGCTGCGCGTCCGCCACATAGGTGATCACGCCGTTGTGCGGGTCGGTCACCTTCACCGTCATGAACGTCGACAGCGTCGTCTGCTTCTCGTACACCGGCTCCGCGAGAATCCACTTGCCGCCGTTGGCGTCGATCTGCGTGGCCAGCCGGCCCCCGTCAGGGTTGTACGTGTTGACCACCCAGGCCCGGCCGGACGGCAATGTCACCTGCGTCAGCTGCGGCTGCGACTTGCCGGCCGCGAAGTGCCGGGCCACCGCCGCCGCGCCGAGCGGCTTGCCGTACACCGCCACCTCGTCGATGTCGCCGTTGAACGGGAAGACTGCGGCCGTGCTGGTGGTGAACGGCCAGGCCGAGGAGACCTGACCGGACCCGATCCGGGTTTCGGCCATGTCGCCGTGCTGGATCTCCCCGGCCAGCGTGCCCATGGCGACGCTGTCCAGGTAGAGCGTCTGGGTGTGCTCCGCCGGCGTCGAACTGCTGGCGGGCTTGGTCTCCGTCGCCGACAACACCACGTGGTGCCAAGCTCCGTCGTTCACCGCGGCGGTGGAGGTGATCGGGGTCTGCGCGATGGTGGACGGGCCGGTGAAGAACTGGCCCCGCAGCTTGCCGTCGGTCCCCACGTACACCACCGGCGCAGATGCCGACGGGGTGTTGTCGGCGGTGTTCTGCATACCGATGATCGTGCCGGAGGCGGTGGTCTTGAACCACGCTTCGACCGCCAGCTCCCCGCCCTGACCACTGACGGCGTTCCGCGGCAGCCGCACGAAGGTCGAGGTCGCCGCTCCCTTGAAGCGCATCGCGGTGTCCGGCGATCCTGCCGGCGCGCCCGGCACCTGGGTGCCGAGGTCGGCCGGGGTCGCTCCGTTCAGCTTGGCCTGCTCATCGGTGATGTTCCAGCCGGCCGCGCTGGCGACGGTGGTGTCGGTACGCGTGTCGGCCTCGTTCAGCCGGTAGTAGTACTCCGGCCGCGAGTCGGTGATCACGCTCTTGTACCGGGAGCTCGTTCCGTAGGTGTAGCTGTTGCAGGCCGTCGCCGAATTCGGCGGGCACACCTTGACCAGCAGATCGCCCTCATAGGTATAGGTCCAGGTCAACGGCTTGCCGTCCACCGGGTCGGTGGACACGCTCGCCACGTGGTTGCCTGCCCAGGTGAACGCCAGCGACCGGCCTCCGGTGGCGGTCACCTTGGTCAGCTTGCCGTTGCTGCCGCGGGTCAGCTCCTGCGCCCGTCCTCGGTGATCAGTGATCCTAGTGAGCAGGCCGGACGCGTCGAACCAATAGGAGGTGGCCGACTTGTCCATCAATCGCCAGCCACCAGCCGGCTCGGCGACCATGGTCGCGAATGTCCCCTGCGGTGGAGCGAAGTTTCCATTGCCCGAGGGCGCGAACCGCATCTGCTCGCCACCCGGATAGGTCACCAGCAGGCTGCCCGTCGGCTCCACCTCGATCCGCATGTCATAGCGGGTCGTCCAGCCGGCGCCGAAGATGCCGTCGGTGCGCGGGTCCAGGCTGTTGTAGGTCCGACTCACCGACAGCGGCGGCCCCACCGCCGCCACCGAGACGTCGGTCGCGGTGTGCGCGAAGTTGCCCGACGTGTGGTTGAACTCGCGGCCCTGCGTGCCGGCGGACAGTAGCCCGTTGATGTTGCCCTGCTCCGGCGTCGGGGTGAAGGTCCGCCACGACGAGGTCACCGTGGTGTAGGTCGTGGCGGCCTTGGCCATCCATGAGTACGTCTCGCCCCACTTCAGCCGCCCGTCGACGACCTGCCAGGTGCCTTCCTTGGTCCAGTCCTCGATCTTCTCCGCCGAGTCCTTGCACCAGCGCCAGTTCGGCGCGGTACCGGCGCAGATCTGGAACCAGTACTTGACCTCGCCCTTGTTGAAGGGCCGCGCGTTGGCCGACAGCACCGGCGTCAAGGTGCCGACCTGGCCGTTGTCGGCCGGGGAGAACGACTCGAACGGCAGCGCCGCCACGGTCGCGTACACCCAGTCCGACCACGGCCCCGACACGCCGGAGGTGGTCGTGGCCCGGGCCCGCCAGCGGATCTGCCAGCCGTCGGTCAGCTTGTCGGCCGGGACGACCGCCCAGGCGTTGGTGCCGGAGGCGTACTCCTTGTCCGAGGCGCCCGACCAGATCAGGCCCGCCCCCTGGCCGCTCTTCGCCGGGTCGTGCTCGACCTCGACGTTGAGCTTGCTGGGCCGGTTCTCCGGGTCGGTGACCTTGGCGTACATCCACGGCGTCAGCGACTCGGCCGTCCACGAGGTGGTGCCGCGAATCGCCGGGTTCATGCCCAGACCGTCAACGCTGGGCTTGCGGAGGTCGACGGTGGCTGCCTGCCAGGGTGACCATTCGCCTTCCGCGCCCGCGGTGGTGACGCCGCGTACCCGCCAGCGGATCTTCATGCCGTCGGTGAG
>NZ_JBIAZA010000059.1:0-22864 GCF_042898655.1 Streptosporangium sp. NPDC000396 | reverse complement strand
GGCCGCGAGCAGATTGGCCGGGCCGTCGGCCCCGGCCATGGCGGGGTTGCGCATCGCGCCGGTCACCACCACCGGCGCCTGCCCGCCGTACAGCAAGTCCAGCGCGTAGGCCGTCTCCTCGATGGTGTCCGTCCCCTGGGTGACCACCACGCCGTCGACGCCGCGCCTGACCGCCCGCTCGATGGCGGCGGCCAGCTCGATCAGGTCGGCGAAGGACAGCGACGCCCCGGGCAGCTGCCGGAAGTCGTGCACCTCCAGCCCGACGCCGAGCCCGTCGAGCCCGGGCACCGCTGCCAGCAGGTCGCTCGCCGTCAGCGCGGGCGTGACGCCACCGCCCGCGCTCGGCACCATCGCGATCGTCCCACCGAGAGAGAACACGGCCACGCGGACGGAGTGAGTCATCTGCAAAGCCTTTCCATCGCCATACCTGCATGTCCACCCCGCTCAGCGCAGGGATACCGGCGCCGATTCAGACGTCGGTGTCCTTGGGATGACGGGGCGAGGCATAGACGAGATGAACGGTCCGCCGGAGCTCGTCGACGAGGTAACGTACCCGGCCACCCGCGGTGACCTCGTACTCCCACTGCGGGTATGCGCGGCCGCCCAGCGTCCCGGTGGCGAGACGGCCACGCAGCCGGTGCTGCCGGTCCGGATCCTCCTGCGACAGCGGATTCGCGCGCAGCGCCTCGAAACACCGCCGAGTGTTGCCCGCCGCCTCGGCACACAGGTCGATCCAACCCTTGGCCGCATCACTGGTGGCGAACCGCAGATGCCACTCGTCACCGATCGACGGCGGCGCCACGGCATCGCCGCGCTTAGGGCTCACGGCGCGGCCACCTCGCCGTGGTCCTCCTCCGGCAGCGCGCGGGTGAGCTGCGCGGTCAGCGCGGGATCGGCCAGGATGCGAGCGGTGGCACGCCACTCGACGATGACCCTGTGCAGGGTAGCGTGCACGTCCAGGTCAACCGCATCCCGCGTGGCGTCGACGAGCTCCTGGACGAACTCGCGCCTCTCCTCCCCGGACAGGTGCCGCACCCATGGGAAGACCACGGGCAGGGCGTGTAGGACGGCACGGACGCCCTCGTCGCTGGCCAGCAACGCGGCGATCATACGGGCCGCGACGTCCGCCGTCTCTTCGCGCTGGCGGTCGTGCCGGGCCGTGGAGATGAACAGGTCCTCTCCGTCGCGGCGCTTGACGTGCACCCGGTGGAACCGGTCGATGGTCTCGGCGACCTGCTTGGAGTGCTTCGACAGATCGGAGAACGGGACAGTCGGCATGGCCATACCGCACCATACTTCGGAACACATTCCGAAGTAAAGAACACCCGGCGAGCCGCCCTCGCTCCACGTGCCCACCGGACGAAAATTGTGCCTACCAGGCGATAAACCGGACAGAGAAGCGCTCAACAAAGCGACATAACCGCAGGTCGTGAAGGGTAGGGCGGGCGGGACTCGAACCCGCGACCAAGGGATTATGAGTCCCCTGCTCTAACCAGCTGAGCTACCGCCCCTCGTGCACGCCGTACTGCCGCATTCAACCAAAGGTCAGCCCCCTTCGCACATCCGCCGGGCGGTACGGGGTCAAGATGTGACCTTCGGTGCCGAACCGGTGGTGCGGGACTCGCTAATCTACGAGGGGACGTTGTTGAGGAGTGTTGGATCATGCGCGTTATTGAAGCTTTTCGCGAGTCGTTCGGCGCGGAGCCGCAGGGGGTGTGGCACGCTCCGGGACGGGTCAACCTGATCGGCGAGCACACCGACTACAACGACGGGTTCGTGCTGCCGTTCGCGGTGCCGTGGGGGGTCACCGCGGCGGTCACGCCGCGCGAGGACGACGTCATCCGGCTGCGGTCGCTGCAGGCCGGTGAGCCACGGACCATCGAGAGCCTCGACCAGGCCGAGGGCTGGGCACGCTACGTCGCCGGCGTGTTCTGGGTGCTCCGCGAGGCCGGGCACCCGGTCCGCGGCGCGGATCTGGTGATCGACGGGGACGTGCCGCCGGGGGCGGGGCTGTCGTCGAGCGCGGCGCTGGAGGTGGTCACCGGGACGGCGCTCAACGAGCTGTACGGCCTAGGCCTCACCAAGATGGAGATCGCCCTCGCGGCGCAGAAGGCCGAGAACGACTTCGTGGGCATGCCGTGCGGGATCATGGATCAGGCCGCCTCGGCGCTCGGAGAGCAGGGCCAGGCGCTGTTCATGGACTGCCGGAGTCTCGGCACCAGGAACATCCCGTTCGACCTCGCCCAGCACGGCCTCCAGTTGCTGATCATCAACACCGGGGTCCACCACGAGCTCGCCGACGGGCAGTACGCCCGGCGCCGCCAGGACTGCGAGAACGCCGCCAAGCACCTGGGCGTGGCCGCGCTGCGCGACGTCACCGATCTGGCCGGCGCCCTTGAGCGGCTCAGCGGCGACGAGCGCAAGCGCACCCAGCACGTGGTGACCGAGAACCACCGGGTCGAAGCGGTGATCGGACTGCTGCGGGCCGGAGCCGTACGGGAGATCGGGGCCCTGCTCAACGCCTCCCATCTGTCGCTGCGGGACCAGTTCGAAGTGTCCTGCGCCGAGCTGGACGTGGCCGTCGAGGCAGCGATCCGGGGAGGAGCCAGGGGCGCGCGGATGACCGGCGGGGGGTTCGGCGGGTCGGCCATCGCGCTGGTGGCCGACGACCGGGTGCAGAGCGTACAGGACTCGGTGACCCGGGCCTACGCCGAACGCGGCTGGGCGGCACCGGAGATCTACCCCGCCACCCCGGCCGCGGGAGCCCGCCGGATCCACTGAATCGATCAGTTACCTTGGTAACATGGTAACTGTAGAGCGCACCCAGACCGGGCTCCGGATCGAGAAGAACACCCTGAAGGTCCTCAAGGGCCTGGCCGAATATCTGGACATGTCCCTCGGCGACCTCGTCGAGGGCATCGTCCTGCACGCCTTCGAGGGCAAGGCGCCCTTCTCCCCCGAGACCGTGGCCAAGATCGAGCAGCTCAAGGCGGTCTACGGGCTGACTCTCACCTCCGCCGACGCGCACCGGCTGGAGGAGGGGCGGTGAGGCTCACCGGCACCCTCACCGTCGGGCTTCCGCCGCGCGAGGCGTTTCGCCTGTTCACCGCCCGCGGCGAACAGGACTGGGTGGCGGGCTGGAAACCGCGCTTCCCCGTGCCCACCGGCGACGACACCGTGCCCGGCACCGTCTTCGAGACCGACGCCGACGGGCGGACCACCACCTGGATCGTCACCGGCCGCGACGAGGGCGCGAGCATCTCCTACGCCCGCGTCACCCCCGGCCACCGCGCGGGAACCGTGGAGGTCACCCTGAAGGACGCCGGTGGGCGCAGCGAGGTGACGGTCGCCTACGACCTCACCCCGCTCACCGATGACGCCGCCCGCGAACTGGCGGAGTTCGCCGACGGCTATCCCGCCTTCCTCCGGTCATGGCAGGACGCGATCGAGACCTGGCTCCGGAGCGCCTGACAGCCGGATCAGGACCCGGCTACACGGCGTCCGGCACCCGGGACGGGATCCACCGCGTCACACCCGACGGAATCCCGTACGGCGAGGCCCCGGACCTCAGGGACACACCGGCGGGGAGGCGCGGGCCACGGTGGCGGCGGCTCCGAGTACGGCGGTGCCGGACCCGAGCCGCCCTGCCACCGGGCCGATCCACCCGGCAGCGGCCAGCCCCCGCTGCCGGGTGAGTGTGGGAGTGCTCATGGCGGGCTAGGCGACATGTCTGATCTGAGCGGTGACGGCCTCGGACAGGACGATCCGGGCCAGCGCGTCGGCCTCCTGGAAGAACGGGGCGTTGAGCCCGGGCCTGGCGAATCCGTTGGTGACCCGGCCGCCGACGACCCACGGGCCGAAGGCGAACCTGCGAGGGTGCGGGGTGTCGGACCGGTCCAGCAACCGGCGGTCGGCGAGCCGTACCTTCAGCAGCCCCGCCTGCTCCTCCGCCTCCCCCCGGTCGCGGAGCGCGGTGATCAGCGGGTCGGTGGCCCGGCTCACGCTGGGCGCGGGCAACCGGGCCTCGATCAGGGCCCTGGCCGCCATCCCGCCGGGCACGCTGGAGCTCTGCGCCCACCACTGGCGGTCACGGTGCTCCACCTTGAGCCCGGCGCCGAGGAAGGTGACCACGCCCGCCTTCGCGAGAGCCCGCAGCTCCTCCAGCCTGGGGCCGGGCGGGCCGCTGGCGAGGTAGCTGAAGAAGCCGTGGAACCACGGGTCGGAGATGCCCGCCTCGGCCAGAACGCCGTAGACGGGCAGCAGCCCAAGGATCATGGCGTGGTCGGCGCTGTGCGCCGGGTCGGAGCGCCGCTCCAGGTCCGCCGACAGATACCCGTGCATCCACTTGCGCAGGCCCTCCAGGTCACCGAACCGCATCCGTTCCAGCGGCCGGTCCAGCCGCTCGAAGTCCAGCCGGTCCGCGTGCCGGGGGACGGCCCTGCGGATCAGCGCCCGCATCCCCGCGCTGCGCCACTCCTCGGCGGCGAACCCTTCCTCGAACTCCTCCCAGCTCAGCCTGGACCGCTCCGGGTGAGCGGTGATCAGCTCGTGGTAGTAGGCGAAGGCCAGCTCCTTGGCGACCAGCGGCCACACGTCCCTGCGGAAGTTCCACGGCCCCTCACCCAGCGCCCGCGCCGTGAGGAAGCGCGGCACCGGCGGCCGGGCGCCCCGAAACGGGTATCCCGTCTTCGAGTGGTACGGCACGCCGCGACGCGATCCCAGGTGGAGCAGCGGCTCCCGCCCGCTGGGCAGATAGACGAGTTCCCCGTCGTACTCGCGGGCGAACCGGCCGCCCCGGCCCGAGGTGAGCAGCACCATCAGGTCGATGAAGGCCAGCCCCATGCCGCGCACGAGCACCGGTTCGCCGCCGGGCACCTGGTCCAGGTCGAGGTCGGCCGTGTAGCCGGTGGGCAGATAGCACAGCCCGCTGTCCTCGGCCAGCCCGGCCAGTTGCCGTTCCTGCCCGGTCAGGGCCACGTCGCCGTGGCCCTGGGCGAGGATCACCGCGTCCACCTCGATCGTCCGGCCGTTCTCCAGCGTCACCGCCTGACCGCCGGGAACATCGGCGAGGTCCACCGCACGGGTGGCGTGCACGTGCACCCGGACGCCGCGCGGAGCGGTGTCCACGGCGTGCTGGAAGACATGGGACAGATAGGCGTTCTGAACCGGCCGGGAGGCGAAGCGGCCGGGGTCGCCGCCGAGCCACTCGGCCAGCGAGGGCCCGGGGCGGATCGGCCCCTGGCACTGGACCGACTCGTCGGTGAACAGCGTCACGTCGGCGGCGACGGTGTTCATCCAGAGCAGCTCGGGCTGCTCCTTGCGCCAGACCCGGCCGCCGCCGGGCGGGTGGGGGTCGATCACATGAATGTCCAGCGACGGCCAGGTGAGCAGCTCGGCCGCGTTGGCGCAGATCCGCTCCACCAGGCAGGTGCCGGTCGGCCCGGCGCCGACAACGGCGACAGAGGCACTCATGCGGTCCCCTCATCCCCCTCATCCCGCGGCTCCGCGTTCACGGCACGCCCACCGTGCCGCCAGGTCTCCGCCGGGGCACCCGCCGCGGTGCGATGACCACCGGTCAGCCGGCCGGGCTTCGCACCGACACCATTAACCTAGTTAGAAGGTAGGAAATACATAGATCGATGTCAAGCTCTAAAGTCAGGGGATGTCTTTCAAGAGCGTGAACGTGGTCTACCGCAAGTACGACGGATCCCTCCACTGGCACCACCGCGCCCTGCTCCTCGGCGAGGACGAACACGGCGTCTGGACCGGCTGCGTCGCCGGAACCAGTGGCAGCAAGGGCAACGAACCCCCGGTCACCTGGCCCTACGCATTCGTGATGCTCTTCCCCCGCGACGCCTGGTGGACGGCCGTCTTCAACGCCGCGCCGGACAGGACCGAGATCTACTGCGACATCTCGACCGTGCCCCGGTGGAGCGGCGACGAGGTGAGCATGGTCGACCTGGACCTCGACGTGATCCGCATGCGCGACGGCCGCATCTTCCTGGACGATGAGGACGAGTTCGAGGAGCACCAGGTCCGCTACGCCTATCCCCCCGACGTCATCGAGAGCGCCCGCGCCTCGGCCGCCCATCTGATGAAGGCCGTCACGGCGGGAACCGCCCCGTTCGGCCCCGCTCCCCGCTGGCTCTCCCACGTGACCTGATCCCACGCCGCCGGACCCCACCTCCATACGGCCCGCCGGACGCCCTTCCCACCCCCCGCCGGACGCCCTTCCCACCCCCCGCCGGACGAGCCCTCCCGACACCCTTCTCGCCCCGCCGTACGGCCCCGCCCGCCCAGCGCCCCTCGCCGACCCCTCCCCCGCCCCTCACCCCACGCTCCTCGGGCGCCCACGGCCGATCACCGCGACGCCCCGCCCGTTGCCCTCGTCCCACCCGGGCGATAGGCTCTAAAAACATAAAGACAATTTGTTCATAGATTCACATGGAGGTGCTGGTGCCGACGGCGTTCACGACCCGGGAGCGGGAGGCGATCGTCCAGATCCTCCTGGAGACCGGCGAGCGGCTCTTCACGACGGCCGGTCTCCGCAAGACGAGCCTGGACGACCTGGTCGGGCCCGCGGGCATCGCGAAGAGCAGCTTCTACCTGTTCTTCGCCTCCAAGGAGGCCCTGTACCTGGAGCTGCTCGCCCGTCAGGCGGACGGCGTCCAGCGCAGGGTGATCGACGAGGGGCTGCTGCGCGGCGAGGGCCCCCGCGACGCACTGCGCCGCTTCCTGCGCGCGACACTCACGGAGCTGGCCGCCAACCCGCTCTACCGCCGCCTCATGACCCATCCCGACGAGATGGCCGCGGTCGCCCGCAAGATCCCACCGGAGCAGGTCGCGGCCGCGCAGGGCGGGGCGTTCGCCCGGCTGAGGGAGTTCGTCACGACGGGCCAGGCGGACGGCACCCTGCCTCCCGGCGATCCGGACGCCGTCATCGGCGCCCTCCGTGCCGTGCTCCTCCTCCCCCTCCACGTGGAGCAGATCGGCGAGGACCTCTATCCGGCGGTCCTCGACATGATGATCGATTTCGTCACGACCGGGCTGGCCCCCGAAAGGACGGCGAGTTGAGCGCGAAGATCGAGAGCGGAATCCTGGCGGGGGGTCTTCACTACCTCGCGGTCGGTGAGGGCCGCCCCGTCGTGCTGTCCCCCGCCGCGGGTCCCTCGAACACGAATCCTCACGGCGTGCAGCTGCGGTTCGAGGCCAAGTGGCTGGCGTCCCTGGCGAGGGGGTTCCGCATCTGGCGGATCAACCGCCCGGTGGGCATGCCGGAGAACACCGAGGCGGCCGAGGTGGCGGCCGTCTACGCGGAGACCCTGCGAGCCACGTTCGGCGAGGCCGTCGACCTGATCGGCATGTCCACCGGCGGTGAGATCGCCATGCAGCTGGCTGCGGACCACCCGGCCCTGGTGCGGCGCCTGGTGCTGATCGCCACCGGCCACCGGATCAGCCCCGTCGCGGCCGAGGCCATCCGCCGCTCGGCCGACCTGGCCTCGAACGGCCGGTTCCGGGCCGCCCAGCAGGCGATGATCCCGGCGATCACCTCCTCACCCGGAAAGCGGCGTCTGCTCCGGCTGATCATGGGTGTGGCCGGTCCCAAGGACGGCGCCGACCCCGGCGACCACCTGGCCACGGCGCATCTGGACCTCTCCTTCGACTTCGGCGGACGACTGAAGGAGATCAAGGCTCCGACCCTGGTGATCGCGGGTGAGCGGGATCCCTCCTATCCCCCGGACATCACCCGCGAGCTCGCCGCGGGCATCCCCGGCGCCCGGCTCATCACCTACCCGGCCGACCACGGGATCCGTGACGAGTTCGCGGCGGACATGAGCGCCTTCCTCACCCTGCCGTGAGCGCCTTCCCGCTCAGAGAGGCGGGAAGGTGGGAGCGCGGCGTTCCAGGAAGCTGGCGACGCCCTCGGCGAAGTCGGGGCGGCCGAAAGACTCCGTCATCAGGCGCACGGCAGCGGACTCCGACGACTCCAGAGTCTGGTTCCAGTCGCCCCAGATCTGGCGCTTCATCACGGCCATCGAGGCCGGCGAGCTGTGGACGGCCAGCTCCCGGGCGTAGGCCAGGGTCTCCTCAAGCAGGTTCTCGCCGGGCACCGACTTGTTGGCCAGTCCCAGCTCGTAGGCCTCGGCGCCGGTGAACGTGCGGCCGGACAGCAGCAGGTCCATCGCCTTGGCCTGGCCGATGAGCTTGGGCAGGATCCACGACAGGCCGTACTCGGCGATCAGGCCACGCCGGGCGAAGGCGGTCGTCCACTTGGCCTCGGCCGCGGTGAAGACCAGGTCGCAGACCAGCGCGTGGACCATGCCGAGGCCGGCGCAGGCACCGTTGACGGCGGCGATGACCGGTTTGCCGATCGTGGTCGGGAAGGTGTTGGGGCGCTTGTCCGGCTCGCCCTCGTAGGAGCCGTCCTGGATGGCGTTGAGGGTCTGGAAGTCCGCACCGGCGCAGAAACCCCTGCCCGCCCCGGTCACGACGATCACCCGGACCTCCGGGTTCTGCTCCGCCTCCGTGAGCTGGTCGAAGTAGCGCCGCCCCATCTCGTCGGTCCATGCATTGAGCCGGTCGGGCCGGTTGAACGTCAGCGTCAGCACACCCTGCTCGATCGACGGCAGCACCAGATCCAACATTTCACGCCCTCCTCGTCCGACACCCATACCGAACCATGTTCTACATCTTCTCCGCAACGCCCCTCGCCAAGAGGAACTGGTCGACGACGTGGCCGCCATCTGCGAGGAGCAGCTGGAGGTGAGCGCCCTCCGGCTGGACTACTACCACGAGTCGCAGGCGCCCGCGATCGTTCGATGTCGTGGCGACCTTCACCGAGGCGGGCCTGCCCGTCAAAGAACTCCGGACCCTGCCCTACCGCCCGGGTATGAGCTCGGAGAAGGCCATCGCGTCAGAAGCTGATCGAGGCCCGGGCAGCCGTCGGCGACGAGCCGCTCACAACCCGGGAGATCGCCAAGCGGCTGGCGGTGCAGCAGCGGACGGCCCGCCGGATGCTGCACCGCCTGGAGCTCGCGGGGCTCGCCGAGCGCACCGGCAACCTCTCCCGCGGTTCGAGTGGCCGCCCGCTGGCGATGTACCGTCTGACGCTCTAGCCCGGTCGCCGGAGCGGTTCTCCTCCGGCACGGCGGCCGGGCCCCTAGCTCAACCACCGGTCGAGCCCCTCGGCGACCATGGCGCGGGGGTCACCACCCCGGCACAGTCCCGTGGCCGAGTCCCCGCTCCATGGCATCGGGGTGGTGGGCGAAGTTCGGGGACATCTCCGCGGTGTCGTAGTAGCGGTGGAAGACCGCCGTGGCCGACCCGGAGATCGGCGGGACGATCCAGCTCCAGTCCGCCGGGCAGACCCGGCCCGCCTTCTCCTCCCGCTCCAGGTGCGACAGGAAGCGCCGGGACTCGGTGTGGTGGTCGGTCATCGTCACGCCCGCCCGCTCGAAGGAGTGCAGGACCGCCACGTTCAGCTCCACCAGGGCACGGTCCCGCCAGAGCGAGCGTTCGGTGGTGGTGTCCAGGCCCAGATGCCGGGCGACCACGGGCATCAGGTTGTAGCGGTCGACGTCGGCGAGATTACGGGCGCCGATCTCGGTGCCCATGTACCACCCGTTGAACGGCGCCGCCCCGTAGTGGATCCCGCCGATCTCCAGGCACATGTTGGAGATCGCCGGTACGGCGTGCCACCGCAGCCCGAGCTGCTCGAACCACGGGTAGGACGGGTGGGAGAGCGGCACCTCCAGCACGGCGTCGCCGGGCACCGTGGACATCAGCGGCGGCCCGTCCCCCACCGAGACGAGCAGCGGGAGCACGTCGAACGGCGTACCTGGCCCGCCGGGCCACCCGAGCTTGTGCACCATCGTGGTGAAGTCCACATAGCGGGGATCACCGATGACGGAACCGTCATCCATCGCATATCCGGCATATCTAATGAGCTGCTCGTTCCAGATCCGGGGACCCGGAACGCCCGGCCGGTCCGGGGCGAACACGGTGATCGTCGGCCGGATCCGGCGGCCGGGGGCCGCCTCGCGCAGATGGTTCACACACTCCACGGCGACCCCCTCGGGGGTCGTCACATGCCGCAGGTCGCGCACGCGCAGAGAGTGCCAGTAGAGCCGCCCGATGCACCTGGAGCTGTTACGCCAGGCCATCCGGGCACCGTAGGCGAGCTCCCCGGGCGTATGCGTGTAGGTCCCCGTTCTTTGGATCTCCGCCTGCACCTCGCGCAGCCGGTGCCGCACCGGGCCCGCAGACGGATTCTCGGCATGGAACAACCTCAGGAAGGCTGTGGCCGCCGCGACATCGACATCTTGCACGACCTGAACAGACTCCCTCATCCTCAAGCACACTTCCCGCAGGACACCGTGGACCACGTCCGGCATACGGCGCCGGGTTCTCCGCCAGGTCAGCACAGAACAACCACCCATGTGGCTCACGGGCACGACGGCCGTTCCGGGCGGCGTGGTGCCCTGTGCACAGTGGCCCTTCCCCACTGCGATGACTGTGTTCCGCGGCGGCCACGCCATGATCACCCGGTTTTCGAGGATAGCGACACGAGGCGCGGCGTCCCCCATTTTCTGTGATTCACCGGGATTTGTCCGCCGAACCAAGACACGGAAAGCAAAAGGCCCCGGAAGCTATGCTTCCGGGGCCTTCCAGTGTGGCTCCCGCGATAGGACTCGAACCTATAACCTGCCGGTTAACAGCCGGCTGCTCTGCCGATTGAGCTACACGGGATCGTTGCTCTGCTCCGCTCGGGCCGGGGGTTTTTCCCTGTTCCTTGCGGCGCAGGAATAGATTAGCGCACTCTGAGCGTGCGTGTCGCATCGAAGCTCCGGGGTAGGTCCGAGAGGACCGAGGATGCGTGGGTAGGGGTCTAAGCGAGACCATGGCTCTGGAGGTGGAGATGCGTTACCGATTGATGTTCGGGATTGGTCTTGCGGTGGGCTACATCCTGGGAAGCCGCGCCGGCAAGGAGCGTTACGAGCAGATCAAGCGGATGGCTCAGCGGGTGTCCGACAGTCCCGCGATCCAGGAAGCCGCCGGTCTGGTCGGCGCCCAGATCTCCAAAGTCACCGGTGTGGCCAAGACCAAGGTGACCGACGTGGCCAGGAACCGGCTGCCGTTCCTGCACTCGGACGACGACTGGCAGGCCGGCAAGCACGACGACACGGGCACCGGCTGGCCGCAGGAGCGTCAGAGCGCCGCCCCCCACTGACCCTGTCCTCGGCGCGAAGGCCCCCTTCCCCGGATCGCCGCGCCACCTGACCCGTCCGGGAAGCGCGGCGTCCGAGATCGCAGGAACCGGCCCCCGCCGGGGGCCTTCCGCCGGTCCGCGCGCCCGGCATCCGGCGTCCGGGGCTCCGTCCCCAATTCAGACGCCGAAGCTGCGGCGTGCCTCCTCCAGTGCCTGCTCGGCGAGGGCCCGCAGGCCGGGGTCGCCGGGATCCATGCCGGAGTCGAAGACGAACTCCCAGACCATCCGGTCGTCATCGGTCTTCCTGGCCACCAGCCGCACTCCCCCTCGCGCGTCCAGCGGGGCGTACTGGTTCACCACGATCGAGGCGGTCACCCGCTCCCGCACGGCCTCGGGAATCCGTCCCGGCTCGGGCAGCAGGACCCGGTGCGACTCTCCCGCCATGGTGACGACCGTCAGTCCTTCCTCGTCCCACACTCCGCGATCCACCTGGAACCAGGGCAGCCGGGTCGTGCCCAGATAGAGCGCCTTGTCCGTGACGATCACGTAGCCGTCCGGCCCCTTGGCGTAGGTGAGCACCCGGTCGGTCGGCGCGACGGTCGCGCGGACCTCGGCCGGCACGCGGTTGAAGAGCTTCATCGAATACTCCCAGTGTGGAGATGCCGGGCCTCAGTCCCGGGAAGAAAACGCGGCACGATGCCGCACAATGGCCTCTTATCGAAAACCCGAGCGAACGCACCGCGTGGATCGCTAGCGTGTGCGGCATGACACGGAGCGTGAAGCGGGCGTTCAAATACCGCTTCTACCCGACCCCCGGACAGGCCGAAGCGCTCGCCCGGACCTTCGGCTGCGTCCGCCTCGTCTACAACAAGGCCCTGCACGAACGCACCCGCGCCCACACCCTCGACGGCCGGAGAGTCTCCTACGCGGAGTCGTCGGCCGCGCTGACGCAGTGGAAGCGCACCGAGGACCTGGCCTTCCTCACCGAGGTCTCCAGCGTCCCGCTGCAGCAGGCGCTGCGGCACCTGCAGGCGGCGTTCGCGAACTTCTTCGCCAAACGCGCGAAGTACCCGAGGTTCAAATCCCGCAAGAGATCGCGCTCCAGCGCCGAGTACACCCGCTCGGCCTTCACCTACCGGAACGGGCGGCTCTTCCTGGCCAAGCTGGACGGCCCGCTGGCCATCGCCTGGTCGCGCCCGCTGCCCGAGGGCGCGCACCCGTCCACGGTCACCGTGTCCAGGGACGCGGCCGGGCGCTGGTTCGTGTCCCTCCTGTGCGAGGACTGGATCGGGCCGCTGGCCCCGGCCGGTGGCGCGGTCGGGGTGGATGCGGGCCTCACCGCGCTGGTCACCCTGTCCACCGGCGAGAAGATCCCCAACCCCAGGTGTGAGCGGGCCGACCGTAAGCGCCTGACCAAGGCCCAGCGCGCCCTGGCCCGCAAGGCGAAGGGCTCGGCCAACCGGGCCAAGGCCCGACTCCGGGTCGCCCGGGTGCACGCCCGAATCGCCGACCGGCGCCGCGACCAGCTGCACCAGCTGACCACTCGTCTCGTCCGTGAGAACCAAACGGTCGTGATCGAGGACCTCGCCGTGCGGAACATGGTGAGAAACCACCGCCTGGCCCGTGCCATCTCCGATGCCTCCTGGCGTCAGATGCGGACCCTGCTGGAGTACAAGGCGCGGTGGTACGGCCGGGAGCTGGTGGTGATCGACCGCTGGTTTCCCAGCAGCAAACGGTGCTCGGCCTGCGGGCACCTCAAGGCCGCCCTGCCGCTGGGCGAGCGCGTCTTCCGCTGCGATGCGTGCCCGCTCGTCCTCGATCGGGACGTGAACGCCGCGCGTAATATTCTCGCCGCCGGGCTGGCGGAGAGACAAAACGCCTGTGGAGCCGGTGTAAGACCTCAAGGGAGTTCTCCTGGCGGGCGACTGGCGGTGAAGCAGGAATCCCATCCTGTGAAGGGTGGAATCCCCCGGCTTTAGCCGTGGGGAGGATGCCAATTCTCCACGTTATCGGCGAGCAGATCGAGAGTGAGCGCGGCCGACCAGGAGAAGTCCCGGCTGCCCCGGCCGCTGCCGTCGAAGGGGTCGAAGCACTCGCGGAAGCCCGCCTGCCGTACCAGGCGCAGGGTGCAGGTGCCGAGCAGCCGCACCAGCCCTGTCATGCCGTGTACGGCCGCCGCCCGCCGCAGCAGCCAGTTGGTGTTCACCCAGGACGGCCCCCGCCAGTAACGGGACCGGTCGAACTGCGGCGAGCGGATCTCACAGCTCGGCACCGGATACCCCGCCGCGCCCATGAACCGCGGCGACTCCAGCACGCCCACCATCTTCGCCACCCGGTCGGCGGGCAGCTCGGGATCGAGCATCGGCCCGAAGGATCCGACCGTGCAGACGGGGCTGAGCCGCCCACTGCGAAGATCGCGAACGTGGAAGAGGTCGTTGACCCAGAGCCGCTCCAGCAGCCCCGAGCGGATCCTTTCGGCCGCTTCCCGGTGCGGCCCGGGATCGGCGCCCGCCAGCGGTGCCAGCTCGGCGAGAGCCTGGCAGGAGGCCAGCCAGATCCCGTTGAACATCGGGTCCTCGACCGCGAACGGGTGATCGTCGCGCAGGTAGGTCCCGTCGTAACCCGAGTCGCGGTAGCGCATGGCCAACCAGACATAGCGGTCATGGTGGCTGTCGGGATGGCGGTCGGGAAGTTCCGCTCGCCGGTAGGCGTAGCGAACCGGGGCCAGCGCCTCCAGCGGGGCGTCCCACACGGGGCTGTCGTCCATGCCGGACTCCCACGGGTGCACGATCGCGGCCAGGCCACCCCCGCCCAGATCCCTGACCGTGGCGAGATATTCGTGCTGGGCCGCCAGCATCGGGTACAACCGCCGGACGAGGGCGACGGCCTCGTCGCGGTCCGCCGCGTGCCGCCACACCCACCAGGCGGCCATGGCCTGCATCGGCGGCTGGGTCAGCCCGGAGGTGAGCACTCCGTTGGGGGCCGCCGGGTGCTCCTGGGAGCGCCAGATGGAGGGTCCGGGAAAGTAGACCTCGGTGTGGCCGGGGTGGAAGACGATGTGCGGCACCATGCCGGTGCGCCACTGCCCCGCCAGAAGGCTGAGCAGTTCGGTCCCCGCCCTGCGGGTGTCCCACCGCGCCAGGCCGATCGCGACGAAGGTGGAGTCCCAGTTCCACTGATGGGGGTAGAGACCAGGCGCGGGCACGGTGGCGGACCCCGTCCAGTTCGCGTCGAGCACGGACCAGGCCTCGCGCCCGAGCACGGCGTCGTCTACCGCCGACCGCGCCTCCATTCGCCCAGTTTGCGCCTGTATTCACCGATAGAACAGTGGTTTGCCGCCCTCGCGTGCCTGGAGTGCCGAAAAAGACTTAAAGGCTTCTGAGAGGCGTGTCGCGCCGCCCCTTCCGGCCGTCCCGCGTGGGCCGCTCGTCCCCGCACGGGCCGCTCGTCCCCGCGCGGACCCGGTTGCGCGGACCCGGCTCCCCGACCGGCCGGGATGCTGTCAGGCCGGGCCCGCGAGCCGCCGGACCCGGTCACGACGTCATCAGGCCGGGCCCCCAAGCCGCCGGACCCGATCGCGACGTCATCAGGCCGGGCCCGCGAGCCGCCGGACCCGATCGCGACGTCGTCAGGCCGGGTCCGTGCGCGCCCGTCAGGTCAGGAGCGCCTCGCCCCAGAACGAGCCCGGCTTCACCCCGCCCGGGCAGGCGAAGATGCCGGATCCGACGTGCTGGATGTATTCGTTGAGCGGATCCTTGGCCGCCAGAGCCCGCTGGATCGGGATGAACCCCTTCTCGGGGTCACGCTGGTAGGCCAGGAAGAACAGGCCCGCGTCCAGCCGTCCCAGACCGTCGCTGCCGTCGGTGAAGGAGTAGCCCCGGCGCAGGATCGTCACGCCGCTCAGGGAGCCCGGGTTGGCCAGCCGTACGTGGGACTCGGCCGGCATCTTGTCCAGGACCACGGGATCGTGCTCGCGGGTGCCTCCGTAGGGGGCGCCCTCGCGCTTGGTCCGGCCGAAGATGTCCTCCTGCTCCTTCAGCGAGGTCCGGTCCCAGGTCTCGATGTGCATCCGGATCCGCCGCGCCACCAGATAGGAGCCGCCCCGCAGCCATTCGGGACCCTCCTCGCCCACCCAGACGTGCTCGTCCAGCTTCTTGGTGTCGGTGCCGGCGATGTTGTTCGTGCCGTCCTTGAAGCCCATCAGGTTGCGCGGGGTCTGCGCGTCCGGCGTGGTCGACGACGTCTTGCCGAAGCCGAGCTGGGACCATCGGACCGACACCACGCCGAAGCCGATGCGCACCAGGTTCCGTACGGCGTGCACCGCGACCTGGGGGTCGTCGGCACACGCCTGCACGCAGATGTCGCCGCCGCTGCGAGCGGGGTCGAGCTTGTCTCCCGGGAAGTGCGGCAGTTCCTTGAGCTTGTCCGGCCTGGTCAGCTTCAGCTTGTCGAAGAAGCCGGGGCCGAAGCCGATCGTCAGCGTGAGCCGGGAGGCGGGCAGGCCGAGGGCCTCGCCGGTGTCGTCCGGCGGGGCCAGCTCGGCGCCGGTCGCCCCGCCGCCGATCTCCTGCGCCGAGGTCATCCGCGCCGCCGCGGCCGTCCAGGCCTTCAGCAACGTCACCACCCGCTGCGGGGAGTCGGTGCTCAGGTCGAAGGCGGCGAAGTGCAGCCGGTCCTGGACCGGGGTGGCGATCCCGGCCTGGTGGGCATCGTGGAACGGGATCGGCTCGCTGATGCTGGCGGCCTGGAGCAGCACCGGCTCGGGCTGCTGCGCGAGCCGTACCAGACCGGCACCGGCGGCGGCCCCGGCGCCCACCGCCAGGCCCGCGCCGGTGAGGAGCTTACGTCGGCTGAGCTGGGTCATGTCTCTTCCTTCGGAAGTGGTCAGCCCGCGGCGACCGCGGCAAGTCCGGACAACGGCTCGGCAAGGGCGTTGACGGCGTCGGCGAGCTCCTTGACCTGCTCCTTGGACAGCTCGGTGTAGGAGACGAACCCTTCGCCCTTGGCGTATTTGCCCAGGAGGGTGTTCAGGTCGGCGAACTCGGCGTCCAGCGTGGTGACGAGTGCCGGGTTCTTCTCCATCACGATCGGCGTGAGGAGCTGGTAGACCTTGAACGCGCCGTCCACGTTGGCCTTGAAGTCCCACAGGTCGGTGTGCGAGAAGGCCTCCTCCTCGCCGGTCACCTTGCCGGTCGCCACCTCGTCGAGAAGCTCCTTGGCACCGTTGGCCATGGAGCTCGCGGTGATCTCCGCCTTGGGCAGCTTGGCCTTGAGGTCGTCGAGGTCGGCCAGGAGGGTCTCACCGTACTTGGCTTCCTTCTTGACCGTCTTCGGTTCCTTCCACAGCGCCTTCTCCAGGCGGTGCCAGCCGGTCCACTTCTGGCCCTCTTCCAGGTCGGCCTCGCGCAGGTCCACCTTCGGGTCGATGTCGCCGAAGGCCTCGGCCACCGGCTCGATGCTCTCCCAGCCGACCCGGCTCGGCGCGTAGAGGCTCTTGGCCTTCTCCACGTCGCCCTTCTTGATCGCGGCGACGAAGTCCTTGGTCTTGGCGATGGTGTCGTCGACCTGGGTGCCGACGTAGGCCCGGTAGTCCTCGACGGCGCGGGTGACGCGCGGGTCCGTCTGGGCGGCGAGCTCGCCCGAGACGGTGACGTCCTGACGGATGCCGTCGCCCTCGTGGTTGGGCTTGCAGGCGATCTGGTAGGTGCCCGCGCCGAGTTCCACGACCAGGTCGCCGGTGGCCCCGGGAGCGATGTTGGCACGCTCGCCGACCACGCTCTTGTCCGCGCGGTAGAGATACAGCCAGGTGGGCTGCTTGCCGTCGTTCTTGAGCTTGAAGCTGACGACGCCCGCGGGCAGAGAGGTCTTGGCCGCCACGCATGTGGTGTCGGTGGCCGCGACGTCAACAGTTTCAGTGACCTTGCCGGTCGGGGCGGGCTTGGTCTCGACGGCGGCGCTGCCGCTGCCGCTCGACGAACCGCCGCCGGCGCCGTCGTCGCCGGAGCTGCAGGCGGTGAGGGCGAGGGCAAGGAGACCGCAGGCGGCGGCAGAGCGAAGAAGAACGGGGGGCATGGAGGCTCCTGGTTGTCAGTTAGGCGTCCCTAACTTAGCTTCCCCTTACCTAAGAGTACCAACCAGGGCACTTCCGGCCGGTGTGATAAGGACCACCGCGTGGTGCGGCGGGCCGACGGTCCGCGTGAAGTGACTCTCGCGCGGCTTGACCAGCTCCACATGGCGCGTTACATCCTGTCACGTACGGAAAAGGTACGGGCGCAGGCGCGACGGCCCGGACCCCCTCCCCTTCAGGCGACCCCCCAAGGAGGCCCAGCGTGGCCACGCTACGCACCGTCACCCGCGCCCTCGTCCCCATCGCCCTGCTCGCCCTGCTCGGCTCCGCCGTCCCCTCCCCCGCCACGGCGGCGAGCACCCGACCCCCCGCCGCCGCGGCGGGCACCCGGGCCGAACCGCTGCGCATCCTGCTGACCAACGACGACGGCTACGGCTTCCCGTTCGTCCAGCGCCTGCGACAGGCTCTGATCGCGGCCGGGCACGACGTGACGATCGTCGCCCCCGCCACCGACTCCAGCGGCATCGGAACCGCCTTCAACGCCAAATTCGGCACGACCGTCAAGGCCAGGGAGGAGTCGCCCGGCGTCTGGTCGGTCACCGGCAGCCCCAGCGACGCCGTCAGCTTCGGGCTCCAGGCGGTGTACGGCGACACCCCTCCCGACCTGGTGGTCTCGGGGCCGAACCCGGGCCAGAACGTCGCCGCCGTGGCCAATCACTCCGGCACGGTCGGCGCCACGATCATGGCCATCGAGAAGGGCGTCCCGGCCATCGCCTTCAGCACCGCGGTGGACCTCACGACCACTCCGCCGTCGTTCCCCAGCCTCAACGAGTCGATCGCGTTCGCGGTGAAGATGATCGGCCACCTGCGGAAGACCGCCCATGGCGGCGAGCTGCTCCCCCCGCGCACCTCGCTGAACGTCAACTACCCGCTCAAGCCCAACGGCAGGGTCTCTCTCGCCCGTCTCGGCACCTCGTCGTTCGTCTCCCCGAAGTACGTCCCCGCCCCGGACGTCTGCGCCGAGTGCTTCCGGATCCTTCCCGTCCTCAGCACCGCCCCCGACCCCGTGCGTGACTCCGACCACAACCTCCTCAACGCGGGCCACGTCACCGTCACCCCGCTGGACGGCAGCTGGGAGGTCCGGGACCCGGCCGTCACCGCCGGCCTCAGGTTCCGCCTGCTGTCCCTCACCCCTTGACCGTCTCCTGGGGAGAGTCCTTCGCCGCAGGATCTCGCGAGGCACCGTCCGGCCGATCCGCGGCCCGGCCGGGAGTCTGAAGGACGCCCCCTGAACGGCGAAGGCCCTGGAACCCAGAGGAGGGTTCCGGGGCCTTCTCGCTCGTCTCCTCAGTCGAGGTAGTCGCGAAGCATCTGCGCCCGGGTCGGGTGACGCAGCTTCGCCAGGGTCTTGGACTCGATCTGCCGGATCCGCTCCCGGGTCACCCCGAACTCCCGGCCGACCTCCTCCAGCGTCCGGGGGTGCCCGTCGGCGAGACCGAACCGCAGCTGGATGATGCGCTGCTCACGCTCGGACAGCGTCGCGAGGATGTCGTCGAGCTGGTCCTGCAACATGATGAAGGCCGCCGCCTCCATCGGCACGACCGCGTCCGCGTCCTCGATGAAGTCACCGAGGTCGGAGTCCTCCTCACCGATCGGCGACTGCAACGAGACCGGCTCCTGGGCGATGCGCTGGATCTCGATCACCCGGTCGAGCGGCAGATCCATCTCCATCGCGATCTCCTCGGGCGCGGGCTCACGGCCGAGATCCTGATGGAGCTGGCGCTGGACCCGGACCAGCTTGTTGATCGTCTCGACCATGTGCACGGGAATGCGAATAGTGCGCGCCTGGTCGGCGATGGCCCGCGTGATCGCCTGGCGAATCCACCATGTGGCATATGTGGAGAACTTGTATCCCTTGGTGTAGTCGAATTTCTCGACCGCGCGGATCAGACCCAGGTTGCCCTCCTGGATCAGATCCAGGAACAACATCCCGCGCCCCACATATCTTTTGGCGATCGAGACGACAAGACGGAGATTGGCCTCGATCAACCGCTGCTTGGCCCGTGTGCCCTCCCAGACGAGCTCCCTGAACTCCGGGAAGGCCAGCCGCGAGGCGACATTGGTCAGCTTGTCCTCGGCGAACAGCCCGGCCTCGATCGACTTGGCGAGCTCCACCTCCTCTTCCGCCGTGAGCAGGGGCACACGACCGATCTCCCGCAGGTAGATGCGGACCAGATCGCTGGTCGGCGCCCGTTTGCCGACATCCTCCTCATCGGACCGGCTGGGTTCCTCGTCGCCCTGGGGCTCGAGGACCTCCACTCCGTGCTCGGCGAGCATGCGGACGACACGCTCAAGCGCGTCAGACGGCAGCTCGGACTTGTCAAGAGCAGCGGCCACGTCATCGACCGTGACGCTTCCGCGCTCTCTTCCCTTGGCAACGAGGTCGGCCACCTGGTCTACCGATGGCGGCCCACTTGGCAGCACCGATGCACCCACGGGAGACAGTCTGCTGTATTAGGTCCCCTAAATGGCAGACCTATTTTTGTAACCGAAGGTAAGGCCACGATCATTATCGAACCGAGACCTCATTAAGGTTTAGTCGAATCAGCGCACGGAAATTAAAGCCAATTACGTGATCAACTTCCGGCCGCGCGCTCTCGCAGCACGCGCCGCTGCTGCTCCAGCGCGACCAGCTCACCGAACAGCCGGTTGTACTCCTGCTGCGCCTCGACCGGGTTGGTCCGCTGCATCCGCGACTTCAGCTGCTCGATCGCCCGCGACACCGAGATGAGCTCCAGCGCGGCCAGCATGGCCGAGGCGTAACGCTCCTCGTTCGCCAGATCCGCGCGAATCTCCTCCACCGCGAACCGGGTGACCACCCCGCGCAACGAATCGGTCGCCCCGCCCAGCAACCGGTCCACCCACTCGCGCCCGCCGTGCCCGGCCACCGCCGTACCTCCGGCGTCCACGACCAGCTTGTACAGTCCGACGTGCTCGGGCAGCGTGAACGCCTCCGGGCCGATCGCCTCGAAGCCGGGCCCGAGCAGCGCGGGGCGCTGCACGGCCAGCTTCAGCACCTCAGCCTCGGTCCGCACGCCGGGGTCGGTGAGGTCCGCGACCTTCCGCGGCCCGGCGGGCCGCTGCTGGCGCGGCTGCGCCATGACGGAGATCTCGGCGATCCGGTCCATGACGAACCGCTCGTTGTTGAATCCCAGCCACCGGTCGAGGTCCACGCCGTACAGTTGCCGGAGTGCCCGGTCCTTGATCCCCGCCACGATCGGCGCGGCGGCGTCCAGCGCGGACAGCCGGCCTTCGTTGGTGCTCACGTCGTAACGGGAGATCACGCTGCGGATCGCGAACGCGAACAGCGGCTCCCGGCTGGCGATCAGGTCGCGCACGGCGGCTTCGCCGTGCTTCATGCGCAGGTCACACGGGTCGAGCCCGTCGGCCTGCACGGCCACGAAGGTCTGGGTGACGAACTTCTGCTCATCGGCGAAGGCCCGCAGCGCCGCCTTCTGCCCCGCCGCGTCGCCGTCGAAGGTGAAGATCACCTCACCCTGCGACCCCGACTGGTCCAGCAGCAGCCGCCGCAGCACCTTGATGTGCTCCTCCCCGAACGCGGTGCCGCAGGTGGCCACTGCGGTCGGCACACCCGACAGATGACAGGCCATCACGTCGGTGTAGCCCTCGACGATCACCGCCTGGGAGCGTTTGGAGATCTCACGCTTGGCCAGGTCTACGCCGTAGAGGACCTCGCTCTTCTTGTAGAGGGGGCTTTCCGGGGTGTTCAGATATTTCGGGCCGTCTTCGGCGTCGTTCAGTTTCCGTGCGCCGAATCCGATCACATCGCCGGTGATGTCGCGGATCGGCCAGACCAGCCGTCCCCGGAACCGGTCGATCGGGCCCCGCCGTCCCTCTTTGGCGAGCCCGCCCTTGATCAGCTCTGTGGCGGTGAACCCCCGGGCCATCAGGTGCCGCGAGAGGGCATCCCACTCGGAGGGGGCGTACCCCACCCCGAAGTGCTCGGCGTCGACCCGCTCGAACCCGCGCTCCGACAGGAACCTGCGCCCGATCGCCGCGTCGGGTCCCACCAGCTTCGAGGCGTAGAACTCCGCCGCGGCCCGGTGCGCCTCGATCAGCCGGCTGCGCTCGCCGTGCTCGCGTCCGGGAACGTAACCGCCCTGTTCGTAGCGGAGGTGGATGCCCGCCCGGTTGGCCAGCCGCTCCACGGCCTCGCCGAACGACAGGTGCTCCAGCCGCCGGATGAAGGTGATGACGTCTCCGCCCTCGGCGCATCCGAAGCAGTACCAGTAGCCGCGGGTGGGGGTGACGTTGAAGGACGGGCTCTTCTCGTCATGGAAGGGGCACAGCCCCTTCAGGTTTCCGCCGCCCGCGTTGCGGAGCTGGATGTGCTCACCCACGATGTCCGCGATCGGTGAGCGCTCCCGCACGAGCGCGATGTCCTCGTCACTGATCCGGCCTGCCACGCCGTGAGTCTAGTGCGCCCCCGGCGGCTTGGCGCCGGACGGCGGAAGCGACTTTCCCAAACAGGACATGACCGATGATGAGGTTCGTTACAAAGGTAAAGGCTGATTTTCGATAGGTTACGCGGGTGGAGATCATGCGATCGGGGCATATGGCACGGCTGGCCGTCGCGACCGGTGCGGTGCTCGTCACCGGAGCCTGCGGGTCACCGGGTGTGGTGACGGGCATCAGCACACTGCCTCCGGCCCCTACGACCGAGGCGGTCGCCGCGGCACCGGGTTCGGCCGCCGCGCCGGTTCCGACGACAACGCCGACGGCGGCGCCGACGGCCCCGGCCCTCAAGGCGACAGTGCAGCGGCCCAAGGCCGGTGACCCGGTGCAGGTGCCGCCGCCCAAGGTTTCGGACTACACCTACACCTTTCCCGTAAAGGGTTGCCGGGTGACCTACCAGAGCACGCTCCTGGTGCTGCCCAAGACCACGATCTGGTCGGGCAAGGGATGCTCGTTCGTCTCCCCGGTGAACGGCGTGGTCCACGAGGTCAACGGCAGGAACCGGTGGAGCCCCTCCACCGACCGGGGGCAGGACCGGGAGGGCCGGTTCGTCACGGTCATCGGAGACGACGGCGTTCGCTACCTCGGCGGCCATCTGGACAAGATCTCTTCCGGGATCAGCCCGGGGACGCGTGTCAGCGCCGGTCAGGTCCTCGGCCAGATCGGCAACTCGGGCAACGCCCGCGCCACCGCCAGCAACCTCTACTTCGCGATCTCCTGGAAGACCGATCCCTCGCTCTGGTGGGTACGGCGAGGCATGGTCAACCCGTGGAACTACCTGGACGCCTGGCTGAACGGCAACCGCACCCTGTCCCCCCGGGACGAGATGCAGACCGTGATGAACCGGACTGGCGCGGCCCCCAAGTGCGTGACCCTGTGCACGTCCAAGCCGAAACCCAAGCCCAAGCCCACCGAGAAGCCTCCGAAGCCGAACGACGAGCACATCGTGGTGGGCAACTAAGGGGTTGCCGATAATTAACTCGTTGTCTTGATGTTGGCGGTGGCCTTGTCGCCGTGCGCCACGACCCGGGCGTGCAGAACTTTCAACGCCG
>NZ_JBIAZA010000058.1:0-23405 GCF_042898655.1 Streptosporangium sp. NPDC000396 | reverse complement strand
CGCCTCCGGCGCCGACGGCGGCCGGATCGCGGAGACCTTCGCGACCGTCGGCGGTCACAGCGACCGCCACGTGCCCGCATCTTGATCCGCTGATCTCACGAAAGACGAGTACAACCACATCAACGTCACCGCTCACGACCACGGGGACACTTCAGCTTGCGGACGATGCTGACCGGCGCCGTGGGACCTATCTGAACCGCCCCGAACGGGTACCGCAGCCTCCAACAGGTGATCTTCCGCCGTCCGCCACGGGACAAAAGTGTCACCGATGCACGTTGTCATGGCGTGAAGCGGCGGCGAAGCGCTCTGAAAGCCACCCGCGCGGAATGCGTGCGTAGGAGGAGCGCAATGAGCACTATGCAGACTCCGCCCACGGTGGCAAAGAGCCAGGGTTCGTTGGTTTCCAGGACCTGCAGGAGCGCGAGGGCGATACCGGCGGGGACGGTGACGAGGGTGAACACGACCACGGCGCTGTTGACATGTCGGTTCTCATCATCGCGGGTGAGCCGGTTGAAGTCGTTGATCTCGGTGAGGATCTGCTCGAAGCGCTCGCGGAGCACGTGCTGGCGCTGGTAGGCGGTCAGCAGGCGGTTCGGGGTGCCGTGCGGGGTCAGGTGCTGTGCCCACAGCCGGTGGCGGAAGGAGCTGACCTCGCGTTCGAGCTCGGCCATTGTCGCCGTCAGCGAGGTGTCGAGTGTGGCTGCTATGCGCTCCTCCAGGCGGGTGAGCCCCTGTTTCTGGAGCATGCCGAGCATGACCGCGTCCAGATAGATCGAGCGCAGGTACAGCTCCGCGTAGCCGAAGAACGGGTCGTCCCGTCCCTGGTCAGGACGGACACCGACGACGCCCATCCCGTCCCGCAGGACGACGGCATGCCAGTCGCTGGAGAGTCGGATGATCTCGTTGTCCGCAGGTTCGAGGTTCTTCGGGTCGGGGGGATAGTCGGCCAGGTTGGTCCGGGAAGCGAGGGCCCATAGCCACTGGCAGGCGGGTGCCCAGCGCCAGTAGCGAGGCTGCCGGTACAGGCGCGGCAGCCCCTGCCCTGCTGAGGTGATGAAGGAGATGGTGAAGGGTCGGACACCTGGCTCGATCTTGGCTTGGTCGCCGACGAGCTCCTGAGGGTCAAAATTGGCGGCCGGGGCGTCTCTTCGCCTGGCCAGCGTGCGCAGCAGCGCGACGGGGTTTCCCCGCTTGAGTCGTAGGTGGATCGCCACCAGCCCACCGGCATCCGGCTCGTCGGTCACGCGGAGGGCTTCGATGCCGGTGACCTCGACGTCGCCGATGACACGATGGGATGCGTCGTGCCAACGTCTGGGGTGCGTCGCGTCGCCGTACAGCACGCGGGCTGCCTTAGCGCTGTAATACTCGCTGCGCGCCTCCGCAGTGGAGCGGACCTGGCCGTGCTGGAGGACCGAAGGACCCGCCTCCCACGCGGGTGTGGCAGGGAAGCGGGCCTCGTAGACGACGATGATGGTTTGTCGTGCCAGCGGGGTCACCGGTAGTAGTCCTCGACGTCCGGAAGGTCCATGCGGATGACGTAGCAAGCGTGTTCGGAGTCCTCCGGGTCCACCAGGAACCGCACCCGTTCGCCGGTCCGGATGGTTCGGAACCCCTCAGTCACGATGTCGGCGTACATGAAGGAGTGATGCTTGCCCGTGTCAGCGTCACGGACGATATAGGTGCCCTGACGCCCGCCCTGCCCACTGCCGTACGGCATGCGGTCGACGATGTAACCGAATCGCTGCCCACCGGTCTCTTCGCCGCTCATCACAGCTCCTCGACGCACCGGAAACCGATCGCGTTGCTGCATCCCCGCCTCCGCGCCAGACCCTTGGAGGAGGTCTGCAGGGCCCGGTAGGGGTTGTCATAGGAGCCACCGCAGATGACAATCTCGTTCAGGTCATCGAGTACGGTGCCAGTGATCTCCCAGACATTTCCGGCCATCTCCCGGATGCCGAAGGGGGAGACGTTGCCAGGATGAGCGTCGACCGGGCTGGGCATGGCCTGACTCAGCCTCCCGCGATCGAGTTCCTCCCGCCACGTCTCGTAGGTGATCAGCGCACGACCGCTCCAGGAGTCAGCGCTGCTCACGATGGCCAGGTCGATCTCGTCGCCCCAGGGGAACAGCCGGCCGTCGGTCCCGCGGGCGGCGGCTTCCCATTCCAGGGAGGTGGGCAGGCGCTTGCCCTCGAAACGGGCGAAAGCGTAGGCACTCCAGTAGTTAATGCAGATCGCCGGATGGTTCTCGTAGGCCGGGTCGGTGAAGTACTCCTGGATCTTGAGTCGTTCCTGCCATGGTTCGTGGGAGAACTCTTCGGGCTTGTTGGGGTGGTCCCACTGCCGTGAGCCATACTGGCGCACCGCTTCCAGGAAACGGTTGTAGCGACCGACCGTGACGGGGAAACGGTCGAAGCGGACGGGCCGCTCGACACGCCGGAGCATCAGGTGGTGGCTCGGCCCGACCAGGTAGACACAGGCGGGCAGGATGCAGTCGTCAGTGAGGCCCTCCTGTCGGGACCTGCGGTGAAGGAACTCACGTACCTGCTCGGTCAGGCGTGGACTCCCTCCAAGGACCGCTTCCCGGCTGGCTGGGTCGCGGAGAAACTCGGCGGACAGCAGCTCCTGGTAGGCGCTGTGGGCGAAGGCGACCGCGGACGGCCCGGCGAGCCGGAACAGGGTCCGCAACCGGAACGCCTCATAGGTGAGCCGCCCGCCGTCGAACAGCTCGATGCCCAGATCATTGACGAGGTCCACGAAGGTGAAGACCATACGGCCGCGTAGGAAAGCAGATCCGAAGTACGCCGTGATCGACGGCAGAACGGATACCAGGCCCGCCACACCCGCGACTTGCGAGATGCGCTGCCAGGCCAGATCGGCCAGATGGGGAAGGCCTCGGCTCCGATCGAGGCCAAGGTCGTCAGCCAGCCGTACTTCCAGCGGTGAGGCCGAGGCGGCGACGTCGTGCAGGCGCAGAGCGGAGAAACGCGGCACGAGCATGGGGTTCACACCCTGGGCGTGGAGCTGCTGGACCAACTTCTCCGAGATCAGAGCGGTGCCGTCCAGCAGCCGCCGCACCTGCGGGGAGTCCTCCAGGAAGGAGATTCGGGAGGTGGTGATGACCGCTGACTCCGCCGACAGGACCTGGGCGATCTCGGTGAACAGCTCTAGGAACCCGGCCTGGGTCGTCGACGGCACCGCCTCGTCGATGCCATCCAGCGCACAGAGTACCGAGCCGGAACGGGCGAAGTAGTGGAACACCTCGAAGACGTACGCGCTCTCCACAGCCATGTACGGGGTGAGGATGCGCGTGACGAATTCGCGGAACTCCTCGTCCGGCTGCTTGAGGCTCATGTCGAAGTAGAAGCGGTACCGCCGTCGGCTCGCCGTGGCCGAGCGGGCGACCAGCTGTTTGAGTAGTGTCGTTTTGCCGCTGCCCGACCGACCGACGATGAGCAGGTTCCCGCCCGAGGCCGCCACTTCGTCCAGCAGTTGGTCGGCCGCGCCGACCCGGAATATCTGCTGCTCGCCCGTACGCTCGTCGGTGGTGAGCAGATCACCTGAGACTGTCAGCCTTCCCGAGTGCAGCAACTGCGGGTAGGCGCCGACGACGTCGGCCAGATGCCGGTCCAGGTCGACGAACGCGTCCATGAACCGGTCATAGGTAAGTACTCGGTAGTCGCCGCCCAGCGGATTCGGCGCCTGGCTGATGCCGTTCTCTTCCAAGATTAGGAAGCGGGTGAGCTTTGGCAACCGGGTCTGCAGCAGCTCGCCGTCGGTGGCCTCAAGAACCTGGATCACGTCGTCAACGTTCCTGCTCAACAGCAGCTCGACGTACTCACTGCGTAGCCCCCGCTCACGGAAGAACAGCTGGTAGACGGTGTTGCGGGACAGCTCGAACCGCTTGACCGGCTGGAAGCCGAGTGTGAGGTACAGACCCGCAAGGAACTCCGCTTTGGCGGCCACCTCGGGGGCCAGCTTGGGCACGTCCCCGCTCAGGATGCCGCTGCCGGTGCTGCTGAACCACGCCAGCACGTCCAGCAGCCGGCGGACTGCGGTGAGCCCGTCCTCCTCGGCGATCTCGTATCCGTCATGGGTGGACCGGTTCCGCAACCGTTGGATGTCACGGAGAGAGTCGAGGACATTGCTACTGCGGATGTACGGCTGCGCTCCCTTGATCAGCTCGTTCAGCGCTTTCCCGCCTGGATCGCCGGGAATGTTGTGGTGCCGCCAGAGTTGTTTGAGGATCCGCTCGGTGATCTTCCCGACCAGGGCGATCGCGTTCTCGGGGTAACCATCGCCGAGTGACTTGATGGGGCGCTCGAAGTCCAGGCCGAGATGGCGGGCGACCCGGGAGTGGTCGTCCAGCTCGTTTTTCAACTGGAACAGGCGGCTGTCGAGCTCGATGCTCACGCGGTCTCCTTCGTCGTCCGCGTTTGCGCCGCTGCGGTGTCCACCGGTTCACTCGCTTCGCTCGCGAGCGTGCTCTCCTTCGCCGTCCGCCTCCGTGACGCCCTTGCACTCATGGGTTCACTCGCTCCGCTCGCTCACGGTCATCTCTTCGTTCCGAGCACGAAGGCGAACCGATCGGGGAACCGGACCTCGGGACCGGGATGCTCACGGCGGATCTCGGAGATTCCGGTCTCGATCTCGGCGTCGTCGAAGTTGGACAGCAGCGACATGTACCGGTCGCGGACCATTTGTGTGTAGCGCTCGACGGTGAACGTGAGCGGGAACTCGTCATAGGTCAACTCGGTGCGCAGCCCGCTGTGGACCATCGCGGCGGCGATGTTCTCCGGGTCGGGCTGCCGTTCCTGGAAGAGCTTCAGGGCTGCTTCGAACAGCGGGTAGTCGATGGTCGTGGGCAGCATGACGACGAGGATTCGCCCGCCCGGCCGTAGGAGACGAGTCAGGTCGGCAAGGACACGCGGCGGATCGGCGACGTGGTGGAGCACCTCTTTGAGGAGGATGGCGTCGTAGCCGTCATGCGGCGGTGCGATCCGGTCTTCGGCAAGGTCCTCTGCGCCCGTGTGCAGCGGGATCAGCCGCTCATCGGCGGGAAGTTGCGCCAGCATCGCGAGGGAGGGGTCGGCGCAGACCACCGTGTTCGCCCGCACGACCAGACCGCGGGCGTAGAGACCAGTCCCGCATCCGAGATCCATCACCAGATCTCCCGGGTCGGGATCCAATCGGTCGAGGACGGCGCCGGTCATCCACCGGATGAACTCCGGGCTGTAAGCCCAGTTCTCGTCGTACCTGTCCGCCAGGCGGTCGTAATGAGCCCGCGTGACATCGCTCCGCACGAGACGTTCCTTCCAAGCCGAGGCGCCAGGGCAAGCCTCAGCATCCGACGGGTGGGAACGTCAGTCAAGGAAGGGCAACTCCAGTAGGGGGTTTCGGTCGGTGATGTCGGGGATCTTTATGAACCGCGGTGCTGCTTGTCAGGGATCGGGCCTCGGATGCGGCTGGCCGTACTGCTGATCGGCGACGACCACGCGGCCATCCGAAAACGGTGCTCCAGGACCGGCGGCGGCACGCTGTACTCTCCGCCGCCGGTCCTGGGTTCTGGGGCTGGCGTCCGTGGGAAGGAGCCGAAGCTCGGACGTGCCCCTTGAGACGTCTGCTCCCGGACACGGGGGAGTCTGGGAGCAGACGGGTCGTGGACAGATGACGTGGCCTTCCCCGATCTGATGCTTGTCGAGGACATCGGCCATTTCGCCGGGAACGGTCAGTCCGGAGCCTTCTGAGGATCTCTGCGGTAGGGGGGCTCGCGTAGGTGGAACCACACACGTTTCCCGCCCCGCAGCGGTTCGATCTGCAGGGTTTCGGTGAGCATGGACAGCAAGAACAGTCCTCGGCCGCTCTCTTCGTCCTCGGTTGGCTCCTTCACCGCCGGAAGGACACTGTCGAAGTCGGTGACCTCGACGGTGATTCCGTCCACCGTTTCGCGTACCAGTAACTCGCAGGCGCCGGGGGCGTGTTTGTGGACGTTGGTCAGCAGTTCGGTGACTCCCAGTTCTGCCACGGAGCTCAACTCGCTTCTGCGCCATAGCCGCAGGTGAGCCCGGACCATCTCCCGGACAGGCCCCATCACTTCCGGGCATACCTCGGAAAGCACCATGTAGTACTGGCGAGCGGGAGCGGCCGTCGTAGCAGACATGTGACGTCTCCAGGAGGTGGGCGGGTGGGAGCAGCGGTCATGTCTCATGGTGATCGTCTGGACACTGTCCGCTGTCATGCCTTGATGATGTAGTGCGATCTACCCTGTAGGCAAGCCATTCTTAGAAGAAAGTCTTTCCTATAGGAGAGATGGCGTTTTCCGGGGATGATCAGAGCGTTACGCTCCCCAGGAAGAGGGAGGTGGCCAATGCCTGTCGAACCCACTCCGCGTCGGCGACGCCTGGGCGCGGAACTCAGACGCGTCCGTGAGTCTCTGGGGTGGACTCAGGAGGAGGCGGCGAGTCGTCTCGGATACCAGTCCCTCTCGACGGTCAGCAAAATTGAGAACGGGTTGCAGGGGCTCAAGATCCAGCAGCTTCCGCACTTCTTCGAGGTCTACGGCATCACCAATGCCGGCCTACGGGAGGAACTCCGTGATCTCGTGCGCCGTGCCGGCGAAGTTGACTGGTGGCAGCGTTATGAGGGCGTGGTTGACGATCCGCTCGGTGACTACCTCTCCCAGGTGGAGAATGCCAGCGCCCTGTTCGTCTTCAACCCCCTCGCTGTCCACGGCCTGCTCCAGACTCCGGAGTACGCCCGGGCGGTGACTGAGGGCAGCAGGGTCTGGAAGACCCCCGAGGACATCGACCGATTCGTGGCGCTACGGTTGGAGCATCAGCGCGCCATGGTGGAGCGTCGGCCACCGTTGAAGATCTGGACGGTGCTTCCCGAAGGTCTGCTACGTCAGGAAGTCGGAGGGGCGGCCTGTATGCGTGCCCAGATTGAGCATCTGATGAACCTGGCCCATACCAGCCCTACCGTCACCATTCAGGTCCTGCCGTTCTCCGCCGGAGCGCACGCGGGGATGGACGGCCCGTTCATGCTCATGTCCTTCCCCGCCGGTCGTGACCTCGTGTGCGTCGAGTCCCTGCGGGCCTCCCTGCACCTGAATGAGCCCGAGGCCGTCGAGCTCTATCGGACCACCAGCGACCTGCTGAAGTCCGACGCCTTGTCGCCGAAGGCTTCGCTGCCGCTCCTCGCCACAATCGCCAAGGACCTCTCGTGAACAAGAACGCCCTTGACCCTGGCTGGATCGAGACTCAGCTCCAGGATGCTCACTGGCACACCAGCAGCCTCAGCAGCGGCGGCACTAACTGCGTCCAAGTCGCCTTCCTGGACGGCGGCATCGTGGCCCTGCGGGACTCCAAGAACCTGCAGAAGCCCCCACACCTGTTCACCGACGCCGAGTACGACGCCTTCGTCGGAGGCATCGAGCGCGGCGAACTCCGGCGTCCCTGAACATGGGGGATTAAGCGGTGACGAACATTGCGGCACCCTGCGCCTGCCGAAAACTCCATCCAGGTCAAGCGGCATGTGAGTACTCGTGGAGAACCATCCGAGCCGATCTCGTCGGCGTATGCTCAGGTTGGCGATACGGCTCGGATCTGTGATCGGATCCGGGACGGCACGTAGTGGAGCCGCTTGGGCCAGGGCTTGATGCCAGCGCAGAACGGTATCCGCGGACGAGGAGCCGCAGCCAGCGCAGGACTTCACGAGGCAGTGGTGCCAGGAACGCGGTGAGAAATGCCCGGTCCTCGGCGGCGAATCTCACCCGGATGTCGGTGCCGAGCTGCCGTCGAAGAACGTTGACTTGGTGGCGCAGGACGAGAATCTCGACGCCCTTGTCCCGATCGCTCATCGGCAGCAACCGCAGCGCGGCGAAGGTGTTCGTGACGGCGAGATAGGCCAGGCGAAGGAGCACGGCCGATCATCATGCCGCACAGGTTGTCTCTCCCGGTGACTGGAGATCGCCCATGCCAGGAGAAGACCTGCAGGGCCGGCGACCTGCCCGGATGGCATTTTCGGCAGGCGCAACCCCGTGGACGAGCACAGGGCACTCGCCGAGGACTACGGCTTCGACGTGACCCAGCGGGAAGGCTTCCCTGCCCTGCGGCGCCTCCGCGAGCTCAAGCTGGTGACCAGCGTGCTGCCCGTCCTGCGGAGCAACCCCGGCGTACGGCCGCAGTGGGAGCATCGCATGTGCAGCTTCAGAACTCGGGATATAGCTGCCCGATGGCAGCCATATCGGTGACCGATTTTCGGCCCCAGCGGACGGACACGTGCGAGATGACCAAGTCGACCTTCAGCGTGGTGCCGTCATCGCCTGTCGCCGGGCCGACCGTGCCTTGTGACCAGCACCTCACCGAACTCATGAGGGCTCGCTCCCGCGAGCCCCGGACGGCTCACTCAGAGGGGATGCCGATAACTTCGACGTCCACGTCGTAGAGAGACTTCAGTGTCGTAGCCATGCTGACGAGTGCGACCTGCGCGAAAGGAAAGAGCGTTTCGGGAGTCAACGTCCGTCCGGTCCTGAGATGGATGGCGAAGACCACTTTCCTGGGACGGTAATCAAGCGGGACATCCCGGGCCCCCTCGCTGACCTCGGACACGACCTCACGGAAACGCACCCTGGCCTCGGGCTGATTGATCAGTGCTTCGACCGCGACAAGGGCCTGGTTGAACAGGTGGCTGAGCGGAGGGGAGTCCTTGGTGGGCTTGACACAGATGAGCTGGCCTTCAGGACCGTAGAGGTCGCAGGCCTCGAACCCGTTCCCCCGGTGGAGGGCGGTCCGCACATACTTGCGGTCCAGGCACAGGTAGTTCGCGCGACCGAGCTGGTGCTGGACGCGCAGATTGTAGGCGTCCTCGTGCTCGTCCTTCCTCCATGGCGGCAGGACCGTCGAGGAGTCCGTTCTGATCAGTTCGCTGACCTGCCTGCAGATGGAGTTGAGGTACTCGAGGCCGGTCTCCTGCCACTCGCCGTCGATCAGGAAGTACTGGTGAGCGCCGATGGCGAGCTGCGTCTCCAGCCAGCAGATGGCGGGAGCCCCCCCGAGGGATCCAGTCCCGTCGCGACCGTCGGACAGCTCGATACGGCCGTCGCGCAGTGCCGCCGCGGGCGTGGTGCGGTGAAGGACGCGGCAGCGGCTCAGGATGTCCTGCAGCTCCAGGCTCCGCCTGCCCCTGATCCCCGCGGAGCCGATCCTGATGTTGTATGAGACGGTCTCACTGAGCTTGGGGACGAGATCAACGGGCACGGCAAGGTCGAAGGGCATTTCGATTTCCCCGCGGAGCCCCTGGTCGAGCAGGGCGTCCAGGTGGCTGACGAGAGACGCGTCCCGTACCGGCTTGATCGCCTCAATGAAGGCGAAACTCGGGTGGACGTCCGCCGTGCAGATCTTGATGACCTGCTGGAGAAAAGCGACGAGTTTGACGTCGTCCAGCGGGATGGGCAGGCGGAGCCCGGCGGAGCCGTCGACGGAGATGGATCCCCCGTCCTCCAGTCCCAGGATGTCCGTGTGCAGTTCACCGCCGAGCCGCCGGACGATCTCGGCGTGCTGCCGGACGCCGATGCTGCCGATGGGCAGGCCGGACGGGACCAGGGTGGAGTCCTGACGGCCCCGACGGGTCATCGAGCGGCGGACGATATCGCGTACGCGGTCGGGGTCGACTGCGCGGACGGCGAACCGGAGCCCGAAGTCGGGGTCCTTCAGGTCATCGGGAACGAGCCGGAAGCCCTGACCGAAACCGATGGCGAAGACCTTTCCGTCGACGGCGATGAGGAGCAGCGCGGCGGCCTTCTTGTCGTCGAGCGACATGTCCGCGCGGACGAGCTGCGACAGGTCTCCCGACCAGCCGACCTTAGGGATCTTGAAGTGGCCGCGTACCAGATAGGCGACTGCGCCGGGGAAGTCGGGAAAGAGCGGGGCGAAGGCCAACTCGTCGAGGCGTTCTCCATCGAGCGCCGAGAACAGGCCGTCGAGAGTGGGTTCAACGTCGAGCAGGTGGTACAGCGTGACAACGCGGGTTTCAGCCATAGCCGCTCCACATGGGGAAGAAGGCCGTGTCTCCTGGCACGGCCAATGAGGACGGGGAGTGGTGCGCTGGTTCGGGCCACACGCGGCCCGGGGCGTCGCTAGACTCGCGACGTTGAAAGCATTTCCAGGAGAACATGAAGTGAAAGCACTGTCAAACACTATTCGAAGGCTCGCAAGGTGTGTACAGTGAAGTCCACTGGAGAGTCGTTCGAGCTTTGGCAGGATGATGTGGTGTCTCGTAAGCCTGAGCAGGTGACAGCCGCCGAGATATCCCGTCTCGCGGGAGTCACGCGTGCGACGGTCAGCAACTGGCGTCGTCGCCACACGGATTTCCCGTTGCCGAGTGGTGGGACGGAGACGAGCCCTACCTACGATCGGGAAGCGGTCGAGAGATGGCTGGCGGCCCGTGGACAGCTCCCGGAGCCGTCGCCTCTGGACGAGCTACGGACCGAGCTGCGCAGGTTGCCCAAGGGCATGGCCGCTGACCGCTTGTCTGACTTCTTTCTCGCCGCTGCACGGATGGACGCCGCTACGCGCCGGGAGCTGAGCGAGCTCCCGGATGAGAAGTTTATGGCTCGGCTGCAGAACCTGCTCCGAGAACACGTCACCGCCCGGCAAGATCGATCTGCGGCGTCGGCGATTCCTGTGCTCCGTGCCGTCCTACGGTCTGTGAACGAGAGCGGAGCCGTGGAGACACTGGATCTGCTCCAGGAGCGGCACTCCGCCGACGGCACTGTACGGGGTGCGTATAGCACTCCCGAAGCGGTGACGGACCTGATGGCTGCCCTCCTTGAGGGGAAGACCTATCCGGTTAGTGTCTACGACCCCGCCTGCGGATTGGGAGGACTGCTGGTTGCGGCAGGTCGCCGTGGTTCCACAACCCTCTTCGGACAGGACATTCTCCAGGCCCAGGCCGATCAGTCGGCTGTCCGTGTCAGTGTCCTCGTGCCCGGAGCCGAGGTTCAGATCCGCGCGGGCGACAGCCTGCGCCAGGACGCTTTCCCCGGATTGACCGCAGAGGCGGTGCTGTGCAACCCGCCCTATGCGGTTCGGGAGTGGGGCCATGACGAGTTGGGTTATGACCCTCGCTGGGAGTACGGCGTACCGCCCAAGGGGGAGTCCGAGTTGGCCTGGGTTCAGCACTGCCTGGCTCATCTGGAGCCGGGCGGGCCTGCGGTCATGCTGCTGCCCCCCGCGGTCGCCGAACGGACCGGAGGACGGAAGATCCGCGCCGAGCTCGTACGGCGGGGTGCGTTGCGTGCGGTCGCATCCCTGCCACCCGGAGCCGCACCGCCATCACACGTCGGACTCCATCTGTGGATCCTAAGGCGACCCGCCGAGGACAGGGCGGAGGTCTCGCCGGTGCTATTCGTCGACGCGACGCTGGGTGAGGCACTCGGCGAAGTGCAAGCGCAGAGCTCCACTGGTTCCGGGAAGACAGAAGCCGCTCTGGAACTCATGAGGAGGGCGGAGGGCAAGGGCGAAGTCCGGGTTCTCACGCGGAAGGAATTCCAGCGGACCATCATCGAGCACTGGCGGCGATATGCGGAGGCTCCCGAGCATTTCGAGACAGTTCCCGGTGTCGCCCGTGTCGTGCCGGCACTGGAACTGATCGACGAAGGCGTCGATCTTACCCCCAGCCGCCACGTCCGCACCGCACCCCCTGTGGTGGCGCCGGATCAGCAAGCCGAGTCGGCACGCGCCTCCCGCATGCAACTGCGCCGTGCGGTTGACGCGCTGGCTGCGGTGAGTGGTGGTGAGAACTGGAAGCCCGGCGGCGCAAAGGCCGCCACGTGGCGCACGGCGACCGTCGCCGATCTCATGCGCGGCGGGGCGATCGGACTTCATCGGGTGACGGGGGCATCGAGAGGGAAGCGGCTCACGGAACCCGTCATACCGCCGGAGCACGACGATCTCCGCGTCCTGACGGCAGGAGACGTCGTCGCTGACCGGACGGCCTCAGGCAGCGTCGAGGAGAGCGCCCTCACGGAACTGCTGGAGATCCAACGCGGTGACGTCGTACTCCCAGAGATGCTGCACAGAGGCTCGGGTATAGCCCGAGTGACCGACGAACGGGATACCGGTACAGTTCTCGGTCCGCATCTCTACCTGTTCCGGCCCGACCTCGATCGGCTCGACCCCTGGTTCCTCGCGGGATTTCTGGCGGCGGAGGACAACCTCCACAGTACGGCCAGCGGCAGCACAATCATGCGCGTCGATGCCCGGCGACTACGAGTGCCGCTGCTCCCCTTGGACGAGCAGCGGCGGTACGGCAGAGCGTTCC
Organism: Streptosporangium sp. NPDC000396; assembly: GCF_042898655.1. Taxonomy (NCBI): domain Bacteria; kingdom Bacillati; phylum Actinomycetota; class Actinomycetes; order Streptosporangiales; family Streptosporangiaceae; genus Streptosporangium; species Streptosporangium sp. NPDC000396. The sequence goes on along the minus strand of NZ_JBIAZA010000058.1, from coordinate 11,087 downwards.
GCAGGCTGGCTGCCATGCGAAGAGCCGCCGGCCTTGCCGTACGGCTGGCGGAGGAGACCACGCGGCAGTACGGCACTGGGCTCACCAGTGGATCTCTGCTCCCACCTGGTGACTGACCCGGGTGACATCCCGCCTTCAGCATCCGAATCTTGAGCGACAACGGAAAGGAAACCGGTGAACCACAGCAAGGTCGCCGAACTCGCGAACCACGCCTGGTCGGTCGCGGACCTGTTGCGGGGCGACTACAAGCAGTCCGACTACGGCAAGGTCATCCTGCCGTTCACCGTACTGCGCCGCCTCGAATGCGTCCTGGGGCACACGCGGGACAAGGTCCTGACCGAGAATAAGCGAGTGGAGGAGTTGGGGCTCGACCCGGAGCGCTGGCTGACAAAGGCCTCGGGGCACAGCTTCTACAACACCAGCGAGTACACGCTCAAGAAGATCGCGAATGACCCGGGTCAGGCGGCCATACACCTGAACGCCTACATCGGCGCGTTCTCCCCGAATGCCCAGGCAGTGATGGAGAAGTACGAGTTCGCCCAGCAGATCAAGCGGCTCGACGCGGCCAACCTGCTCTACCAGGTGATGGGGCGGTTCGCCGATCTGGACCTACGGCCGGTGAAGCGGGACGCCGACGGCAGCGTGGTCACCGACGAGAACGGCAACCCGGTGGTCGTGGTCTCCAATCACGACATGGGCTACGTCTTCGAGGAACTGATCCGCCGCTTCGCGGAGCAGTCCAACGAGACCGCCGGTGAGCACTTCACCCCCCGCGAGGTCATCGAGCTAATGGTCAACCTGCTCCTCGCCCCCGACGACGACCTCCTGACCGTCCCCGGTGCCTCCCGTGCGGTGCTGGACCCCGCCTGCGGCACCGGCGGCATGCTCACCGCGGCTGAGGAGCACATCCGCGCCCTGAACCCCGACGCGAACGTCGAGGTCTTCGGACAAGAGCTCAACCCCGAATCCTGGGCCATCTGCCGATCCGATCTGATGATCAAGGGACAGGACCCGGAGAACATCAAGTTCGGCAACTCCTTCAGCGAGGATGGCCACCGCGGCAGGACCTTCGACTACCTGCTCGCCAACCCCCCGTTCGGGGTGGAGTGGAAGAAGGTCAAAGATGTCGTGGAGCGCGAGCACGAGAAGGAAGGGAAGAGCGGTCGTTTCGGCGCTGGCCTGCCCCGCATCAACGACGGCTCGCTGCTCTTCCTTCAGCACATGATCTCTAAGATGAAGCCGGTGGAGAAGGGCGGGAGCCGTATCGCCATCGTCTTCAACGGCTCCCCGCTGTTCACCGGCGCCGCAGGGAGCGGGGAGTCGGAGATCCGCCGGTGGATCCTGGAGAACGATTGGCTGGAAGGCATCGTGGCCCTGCCCGACCAGCTCTTCTACAACACCGGTATCTCCACCTACTTCTGGATCCTCACCAACCGCAAGGACAAGGGCCACCGGGGCAAGGTCGTGCTGCTGGACGGCCGCGAGCATTGGGTGAAGATGCGCAAATCCCTCGGTGACAAGCGCAAGTATCTCACCAAGGAGCACATCGCCGAGCTGACGAGGCTGTACGGCGAGGCGTTGCATGTCGCGGACGACCCGGAGCACCCGTTCCACGGCAAGGTGAAGGTCTTCGAGAACGAGGACTTTGGTTACCACCGGATCACCGTGGAGCGTCCCTTGAAGCTCCGCTTCGAGGTGACGGAGGCGGCTCTGGACGCCGTCCGGGAATCGAAGGCCCTCGCCAAGCACGTCAACGTGGCGATGATGGTCGATGCCATCAAGCCATTCATCGGGCAGAGCTGGGAGGGGAAGCTCGCCGCCTTCGCCGGGGTGCGTGAGGCGATGGCCTCGGCCGGCATCCTCTGGCCGTCCACTCAGCCCTTCCTCACCGCGCTCCGCGACGTCATCGGCGTGCGCGACCCGGAGGGCGAAGTGCAGATGAAGAAGGGCGAGCCCGAGCCGGATCCGGAGCTGCGCGACTACGAGAACGTCCCGCTGGACCAGGACGTGGAGGAGTATCTCCGGCGCGAGGTGCTGCCGCACGTTCCCGACGCCTGGATCGACCACACCAAGACCAAGGTCGGCTACGAGATTCCCTTCACCCGCCATTTCTACGTGTACAAGCCGCCGCGCCCGCTGGCGGAGATCGATGCGGAACTCAAGGCCTTGGAGGCCGAGATCCAGGCACTGCTGGGGGAGGTGACGGAGTGAGCGGTCGTGTGACGACACTTCGTGCGGTGGCTGAGGTGGCACTCGGGCGTCAGCGTTCCCCGCAGCACGCCGAAGGGCCGCATATGGTCCGGTATTTACGCGCGGCTAATGTGAAAGATGGCGTCCTCGACTTGAGTGATGTCCAGCAAATGAATTTCACGCCCAATGAGCAGGTAATATTTTCTCTTCGGCCAGGCGACGTCCTCGTGACAGAGGGGAGTGGAAGCCTGAGTACGGTGGGCGCTTCGGCTGTATGGCGGGGTGAGCTGAAGGGGCCGGTGTGCTTTCAGAATACATTGCTTCGCCTACGCCCACGCGAAGGGGCGGATGGAAGATTTCTTGAATGGTGGGCGCGTTCAGCCTTTGCTTCTGGTCTATTTGCCTCGATAGCGTCAGGTGCGAACATATTCCATTTGAGTGCTGAGCGCGTCCGGGCCCTCTCTTTAAGTCTGCCTTCCTTGAGGGAGCAGCGGCGTATCGCCGACTTCCTCGATGCCGAGACAGTTCGTATCGATGGGTTGATTGCGGCGCGAGACAAAATCGAGAGCAAACTCCTGGAGCGGCGCGAGGCGAGCGTCATCGCTCTTGTCACTGGCGCTTATTGGACAGAGCGCCGGTCGTCCAATTTGGCTTGGGTTGATGATCTGCCCTCGTCATGGCCGGAAGTCCGCCTCGGGCTCCTGGCCCGTATGGGAAGCGGTCACACCCCGAGTCGATCGCGTCCCGACTGGTGGGTGAACCCGACGATTCCGTGGATCACAACTGGAGAGGTTCGGCAGATCCGCAATGACCGGCAGGAGGTCATAACCGAGACGCGTGAGAAGATCAGCGAACTGGGGCTTGCAAACAGCGCTGCAGAGCTCCACCCTGCAGGGACCGTAGTGCTATGCCGCACGGCTTCAGCTGGATACTCAGCGGTAATGGGCGTCGACATGGCCACCAGCCAGGATTTTGTGACGTGGACTTGCGGCCCGCAGCTTGACCCCTACTACCTGCTGTGGTGCCTACGCGCGATGCGGCAGGATCTTCTGGGGCGGCTGGCCATGGGGTCAACCCACAAGACCATCTACGTTCCGGACCTGCAAATGCTCCGGATCCCTCTTCCCCCGATTGAAGAGCAGCGTGAGATCGTTACGCGAATCCGCGGACAGAATTATCGAATCGATCGGTTGGTCGACACGGTCAGGCGCCAGATAGACCTCCTTCGAGAACGTCGGCAGGCGCTGATCACGGCGGCCGTCACCGGGCAGTTCGACGTGTCGTCCGCCAGCGGGCGAGGAATCGAGGTGCCATGACCGACGCACCTGAGCAGGCATCGCCGTTCATCTCCCGGGTCCGAGTGAAGGGCTTCCGCTCTCTCGCCGACTGCGACGTCGGGCTGGGGCCGTTGACCGTACTGGCCGGGTTCAACGCGGCGGGCAAGTCGAACTTCATCGATGTGCTCCGCTTCGTGTCCGACGCTCTCACCACCTCGCCGGGGCGGGCGGTGTCGGCCAGGGGCGGGCTCGATCGAGTGCTCTGCCACGCCCCCGAGGCGGGAGTGCGGGCAGCGAGCTTCTCGATCCGGCTCGACCTCGGTTTCGGTGCGCGGAGTGAGCGGGTCAGGGAAGCCGTATACAGCTTGGAGGTCGGTCGAGGCGGAGAGCGGCGAGATGCGCCCGTCGTCCTCAGAGAGGAATGCCGTGTCCGGCTTTCCGGAGGTGAAGAGGAGTGGTTCGTCTCAACGCCAGAGCGTTTCGAGGCCAGCGCTCTCATCTACGCTGGTGAGCGTGCGGCGCAGGGAGAGCACGACCGGCTCTTCCTGCCCGCCTCGGTGTTCGACACACCCTTCCGGGAGGTCGAGGCGGCGCTGCGCGGTATGCGTTTCTACGATCTTGATCCCGCTGTTCTCAGCGGGATCGACGACGACACACAGCGCCACACCGCGCTCGGACCTCACGGTGAGCACCTCGGCCATGTGCTCGGGTATCTCGCGGAGACCGACCCGGCGGAGAAGGAGTATCTGGATGGTTTCCTCCGGGCGGTCATTCCTCAGGCGCTTGGGGTCGACGAGCGCAGGGAGGGCGAGTTCTCCACGGTTCAAGCTCGATTCTGGAGCGGTGATCCGGTAGTACCGTTCTGGCAGGCGGTGGCCGTCGGTGCCGTGTATGAGGGGGACGCGCATGTGAATGTCTTCCGACGGCAGGAATTGTCGGAAGGGACCTTGCGGGCTGCGGGAGTGCTGGCGGCTCTGTTTCAACCCGGTACCAGCGACGGATCGATTCCCCTGGTGTCCCTTGAGGAACCGGAGAGAGCCATTCACCCGGCGAACGCATCGGCCCTGTTCGAGGCGATGCACGCCGCATCGGAACGCACACAGGTGATCGCCACGACACAGAGTTCGGATCTCCTGGACGACGAGTATGTCGAGCCCGGTCATCTGAGGATGGTAGAGATGAGCGGAGGGATCACCCGTATTGGGGAGCTTGACGACTACACCAGCCGCCATCTGACGGCCAACCCTTCCCAACTGGCGCAGATGCACCGGCAGGGGCATCTGCGGCCCGCCAGTTCCGGGAAGGGAACGTGATGTCTCCTCAGCGCATCGCCATCGTTGTGGAAGGGCACGGCGAGGTGAAAGCTCTTCCCATCCTCCTCTACAGGATCGCCGCGGAACTGCTGCCTGAGCGCTGGCCGGAATTCCTTCGACCGTTCCGAGTAGGGAGAGATTCGCTGGTCAAGGAACGAGGGATCGAAAGTACGGTCGATGCCGTACTGGCCGACGCCGGTGATCTGGCGGGGCTTCTCGTGCTTCTTGATGCCGACGATGACTGTCCCGCCACCATGGGGCCCGGGCTGCTGGCCCGCATCCGAGCCGTCCGGCCGGATCTGCGTGCGGCTGTGGTGCTGGCTAACCGGGAGTTCGAGGCATGGTTCTTGGCGGCGGCTCCATCACTCAGCGGATGCCAGGACCTTCCTGGAGATCTGACCGTGCCGCCGGAGCCGGAGAAGATTCGCGGATGCAAGGAATGGTTGAGCAGGCACCGTCCCAGCGGCATGCCGTACCGGCCGCAGAGCCATCAGTCGGGGCTGGCGGCACAGTTTGACATGCGGATGGCGAGGGTTAACTCGCCCTCGTTCGACAAGTTCTGGCGTGACGTCGAGTATCTGGTCACCGGGAAGAGGTAGCCCTCATGAGCCCCATTCACCACGAGTCGGTGTTCGGCGACGCCATCGTCGCCTCGATGCGTGACAGCGGCTGGCGGCTCGGCAAGAGCTCCGACTACCGGCCTGAGCTGGCATTGGACACGGGAGAGCTGTTCACCTTCATCGGTGATACCCAAATCGACGAGTGGAACGAGCTGGTCATCGCCTATGGCGGTGATGTTGAGGCCGCTCAGCGAGGGTTCGCCAAGCGGCTCGACCAGGCGATCGCCACCGAAGGACTTCTAGACGTGCTCCGTAAGGGCGTCAAGGACCGAGGGGTGCGGATCCGGGTGGCGTACTTCAAGCCGTCGCTGGTGACGTCCGAGGAGATCCTGGCCGACTACCGCCGGAACCGGCTGACCGTGGTCCGCGAGCTGGCGTACGCGACCAAGCAGGCGGACCAGGGCAACCGGCTTGATCTCGCGCTGTTCCTCAACGGCATCCCGGTGGCGACCGCGGAGTTGAAGAACCCGCTTACCGGCCAGGGTGTGGAGGAGGCCAAAGAGCAATACCGGACCCAGCGTGACCCCTCGGAGCCGATCTTCTCCCGGCGGGTGGTGGCGAATTTCACGGTCGACCCGGACCTGGTTTTCGTCGCCACGAGGCTGCGCGGCAAGCCGACCGTCTTCCTGCCGTTCAACCAGGGCTCGGAGGGGCCCGGTAAGCCCGGAGGGAAAGGGAATCCGAAGCCTGCGGAGTCGGGGAAGTACGCCACCTCCTACCTGTGGGAGGAGATCTGGCAGCCGGACAACTGGCTCGACCTGCTGGAGCGCTTTGTCCATTTGCACAAGGAGAAGGGCTCGGACGGGCGGACCGCCAAGCGAATTATCTTCCCCCGCTACCACCAGTGGCATGCCGTACGGTCCCTGACCGACCACGTTGCCCTTCACGGCGCTGGACACAACTATCTCATCATGGCTTCTGCCGGGTCGGGCAAGTCAAACACGATCGCCTGGCTGGGGCACCGGCTGTCGTCACTGCACACTCCGACCGACGTCGCAGTCCTTGATGCCGAAGCGGTGAAAGCCAGCCTGAAGCCCGGGGAGCCGGTGTTCGACAAGGTCATCATCATCACCGACCGGAGGAACCTGGACGCGCAGCTCCGTGAGACGGTCGGCAGCTTCGAGCAGACGGCTGGACTGGTTGTGCCGATCGACGAGAAGCAGGGCGCCAAGTCTGAGCAGCTCGCCGCGGCGCTGTCCAAGGAGACAGGGAAGATCATTACGGTAACGCTGCAGAGTTTCCCGGCGCTCCTGGACTACCTGCGGCGCACACCCACCGAGATCAAGGGCCGCAGGTTCGCAATCGTCGTGGACGAGGCGCACTCCTCCCAGTCCGGCGACGCGGCCACCGCGGTCCGGGACGCGCTACGCGACCTGGGCCTGGATGCCGACACCGATGAGGCGGGCGCGACCAGTGTCCCGGCGGACGCCGTACAGGATGGGGCGGAGAGCACCGACGCCAGGCTCAAGGCCAGGGCCTCCCGGCGCGGGATGAGCGCCAACCTGTCGTACTTCGCGTTCACCGCGACGCCGAAGGCCAAGACGCTGGAGCTGTTCGGCACGCTCGGCAAAGACGGGGTCTACCGGCCATTCCACACCTACGCGATGCGGCAGGCCCTCGAGGAGGGCTTCATCCTCGACCCGCTCGCGAACTACATCACCTACAGCACGTACTGGAAGCTGGTCAACAATAACCCGGACGAGCAAGAAGTCGACCCGGCCAAGGCGAACCCGCTGCTCGCCCGGTACGCGCTCACTCATGACTCGACTGTGGCGCAGCATGCGCAGGTGATCGTGGAGCACTTCCAAGCCCACACCGCCGGACGGCTCGGTGGCCGGGCCAAGGCGATGGTGGTGACCACCTCCCGGCACAGTGCTGTGCAGATGGCCCGGTCCATCAAGCGGTACATCGGCGACCGCGGCTACCAGGGTATCGGTGTGCTGGTGGCGTTCTCCGGGGCACTCGTGTACGACGGCGAGGAGACGAGCGAGTCCAAGGAGAACGGCGGTCTGTCCGAGACAGCCCTGCCGAAGGCGTTCGCCTACACTCGCGCCGACGACAAGTCCGTGCAGGTGGGCGGACCGGGACAGCCCGAGTACCGGGTCCTTGTGGTCGCGGAGAAGTACCAGACGGGCTTTGACCAGCCGTTGCTGACCACGATGTACGTCAACAAGAGATTCACCGGGATCAACGCGGTGCAGACGTTGTCGCGATTGAACCGGACCATGGACCGCAAGGCCCAGAGTGACCTGGCCGTGCTTGACTTCGCCAACAAGGCCGAGGATATCCAGGACGCCTTCCGGCCGTACTTCGAGGAGGCTGCCACCTTCCCCACCGATCCCAACCTGTTGTACACCGCGCAGGCCAGGGTGATGTCCGTACCGGTCCTGGTCGAGACGGAGATGCGGGACTTCGTCGAGGCCTATCTGATCGCCGAGGAGAGAGCCGGGGGTGACCAGGGGAAATGGGCCAAGCTTCACGCGGAGCTGTACCGGCATCTCGCGCCCGCCTGCGAGCGGTTCTCCGCTCTGCTGAACAGCGAGGACGAGGAGGAGCGCGCGTCTGCGGAGGGCTTCCGCAGCGACCTGAACGACTACGTCCGCAAGTACGCGTTCCTCTCGCAGATCATCCCCTACAGCGACGCGGAGCTCGAGCGCCTTTACCTCTTCGGACGGCACCTGCTGAACCGCTTGGAGCGGAGCGAGGACGGCAGCGTGGATATCGGCGAGGTCGACCTCACACACTTGAGAGTCGAGAAGACCGGCGAGTACGACGTCAGCCTCACCTCGGAGGGCTCGGCAACGCTGAAGGGGTTCGGTGATGGGGCCGCCAGCGGCAAGGAACCGGAGAAGTCGCCACTGTCGGAGCTCGTCGAGAGGTTCAACGAGCGATTCGGCACGGAGTTCACCGAGCAGGACCTGATCAAGCCCTTCGAGGAGACGATCAAGAACGAGAAGGTGCAGCTCGCGGCCGTAGCCAACGTGGACGAGGAGAACTTCGGCTTCGTCTTCGATCGGGTCTTCGAGGAGAAGATGATGGAACACTTTGATACCATCGCCGACCTGGGCCGCAAGTACTTCGGCCCGGATCCGGACTTCCGCAGCTCGCTCAACCGCAGCGCCCGCAATGCGGCCTGGAACCTGATCCGGCGCCAGCAGGGGATTGTGGACGACGTGGCGTGATGTCGTGCATGAGTGTCAGGAATGATGAGTGATTCCCTAGACGGCGGACAACTTAAGAGATCACACTGGTCGCACAAATTCAGACAAGTGTGAGATGACCGGGGGATCGGTGCGATCACGGAGAGTCGGCAGGCGCTACGAGCTCGTCGAGGAGATCAGCGCCGGGGCCATGGGTCAGGTCTGGCGAGGTTACGACGCTGTCCTTGACCGCGAGGTCGCGATCAAACTGATTCTCCCCGGGATCGTCTCCTCTGCCGAGGACGCCGAGGTTCTGGCCAAGCGGTTCCGGCGAGAGGCGCGGATCACGGCCCGGATCAATCATCACGGTGTTCCTCAGGTGTACGACGCGGTACTGGACGAGGACTTCACCCGCCTGTACCTGGTGATGGAGCTAGTCCACGGCACACTGCTCTCAGCCTTCGTTTCCCCCGGCAATCCGCTCCCGATCTCCTGGGCGGTGGCGGTGATCGCCCAAGTCTGCACCGTCCTGTCCCACGCGCATGCCATTCCCGTCGTCCACCGGGACCTGAAACCCGACAATCTCATGGTCGCCGAGGACGGAACGGTCAAGGTCCTCGACTTCGGTATCGCCGCGATACTGCAGACCGGTGTCACCAGGCTCACCGCCGCAGGAGCGTTGATGGGAACGACACGGTACATGTCCCCGGAGCAGATTCAGGCGGTCCAGGTCACCCCGCAGAGCGACCTGTATGCCGTCGGCTGCATCATGCACGAGCTCCTCACCAGCAGGCCGGTCTTCGCTGATGGGCCCCGGCTCGTGCAGCAGCACCTGTTTGAGGAGCCTCCCCCGTTGCGCGGGATCCGCTCTGACGTGCCGGCCGAGTTGGAGCGCCTGACCTTGGAGCTGCTGGAGAAGCTGCCGGAACGGCGTCCGGTGGACGCTCAGATGGTCTTCGAGAGGCTGCTTCCGTTCCTCCCGGATCGGGGTTCCAGCCCCAGCGCTTCGGAACGGTCCTCTGTAGGGATTCCCGATCCGACCCGCCCCTACCGCAATCCCTGCGCGCCACGTCGCCGTCCCGAACAGGCGGTTACCGAGCTCGCTGAGGATGAGGTCGTCTCCGCGGACGACGCGCTCAAGGTGATCAAGGCTGCCTTGGAGCAATCGGATGAGCTGCTGGGCGAGGAACGGTTCGCGCAGGCGGCGGACGTGCTGCGAGCGGTGCTGAAATCCTCCGCCGACGCGCTCGGCGCGGACAACCGCCGTGTGCTGTCCCTTCGCCAGCGACGGGCAGCGATTCTGGTGATCGGCGGTGACTTCCGGCGGGCTCTGCCTGAATTCGACCGACTGGCGGAGGCGTACGCACGCATCGCAGGCCCGGGTGACATCGAGACTCTTGAGTGCCGGAGGCAGGCCGCTTTATGTCGAGCGGAGCTCGGCCAGGGCGCGGCAGCACTTGAGCAGCTCCGGCAGGTACTGGTTCGCTACCGTGCGGCTAAAAGCGATGGAGACGAGGCTGTGCTGGAGCTACGTCGCGACATCGGCTCCCTGCTGGCCACCGAAGGCCATGCTGAGGACGCGATTGCCGTCCTGCAACCTCTCGAGCAGGACCTCGACCTACTGTACGGCCCAGCTCATCCTCTGGCTCTAGAGGTGAGAGATCTCCTGGCTCGACTCCGCCTCACCAGCGGCTGATGCAGACTGGCCGCTCCTGGACTTTCCCGGTGTTCCGGCGCTTGTCTTGGCTCGACAGGCGTTACGGGCGACGACTTGTTTGTGTGCCATCGGAGCTGACCGCAACTCGGGGCGAAAGGGCTCGGTGATCACCATCTGTGGTGGGCGCATGGTGGGCACGGACGGGCGTCCGTGCCCACGTACAGGCCACCAGTAACCGTCACCGGGACTCGCCGCTGACATGCGCAAACGCCCTCACTCAACACGGCCGATCATGGGGCGTCACAGCGCGAGGCACGCTCATAATCCCTTGGTCGCGGGTTCGAGTCCCGCCCGCCCTATCCCTCATGACCATCCGAAAAGCGCCCCTGATCTGCTTCTTCACGACCTGGGGGCCTCTTTGCTGCCCGGCGCTGTCCGGTTGTCACCAACCGTTTGCGGTCGGCTCTCCCCAATGCCTTCCCGCGGGGTCGCAGCTTCCTGAGCGGGTCGGAGATGCGACGCTTGGCTGCTTGGTCCTGGCCCACGATGCACTTGGCGTAAATCTTTGACGGCACGTCCACGCTGTGCCCGCCTGGTGAGCGACCCGGGGCGCCTGCGCTGAGCGGGGTGGACATGCAGGTATGGCGATGGAAAGGCTTTGCAGATGACTCACTCCGCCCGCGTGGCCGTGTTCTCTCTCGGCGGGACGATCGCGATGGTGCCGAGCGCGGGCGGTGGCGTCACGCCCGCGCTGACGGCGAGCGACCTGCTGGCAGCGGTGCCCGGGCTCGGCGAGCTCGGCGTCGGGCTGGAGGTGCACGACTTCCGGCAGCTGCCCGGGGCGTCGCTGTCCTTCGCCGACCTGATCGAGCTGGCCGCCGCCATCGAGC
>NZ_JBIAZA010000057.1:0-24116 GCF_042898655.1 Streptosporangium sp. NPDC000396 | reverse complement strand
GGCCTGCCCCGACGGCACGCACGGCGCACCAACAAGATCATAAGAACCCGAAGATCACCACATCGAAAATCTCTACGGTTCGAGGGTATTGCCACGTATCCCAAGAATGTATGCCGCAGTAAGCGCAACGGCACGGTCTTCGTCATGTGACAGATCTGCGAGGGCTTGTGACGCCGTGGTTCCCGGGATGTCCGCGAGCGCCTGCGTCAGCCGTGGACGTGCAGACGATTCAACGGTGCCGTGGGCGAGGCGATCAACGAGCCTGGTAGCGATCTGATCCGCCAACGCGGAGCAACTCGCCAGCTCGCTCAGTGCATCGGCTGCATCGACGTCATTCGTCCCCTCGACGACCATATCGATGAGCGTCGGGACTGCGTCGGCTACTCCACGTGCCCCGAGTGCCAGAGCCGCATACCTGCGGACCACGATGTCGGGGTTCGTGAGGGCGTCCTGCAGCAGCGCGGTCGCCTCACCGCTCGGAATCTCGGCGATGGACTGGACGGCACGTTTTCGCACCTCGGCTGCTGGTGAGCCGAGGCCCTTCGCCAGCAGTGCCAATCCGTCATCGCCCGATTGCGCCAGAGCCCATCGAAGGGCTCCGGCGACGTTCGGATCCGTTTCGCTCAGCGCTGCCTCGACCAGTGCTTCCACTGGCACCGGAACCTCATCGACTGAGGACAAGGCCGCGCGCTGGCGCTTGCCAGCGCTCTTTGCCCCCAAGGCCTGGAGGAGTGCGACGATCTGGAGGACGTCCTCCCAGCCTGCGGGTTCCGCGGCACCGATCCGACGGAGTCGCGTGAGCAGCTCCGTCTCAGCTGCGATGCGTTCTCGCGTCTGGCGGATGAGGTCGTCGACGAGCTCTGAGGGCGTGAAGTCAGGATCATCGAGCGCGCGCCTGACATCACGCAGCGACAGCCCCAATGACCGCAGGCTCTCGATATGGAAGATTCGTCGGATGTCCTCGCTGGAGTATTCCCGATAGCCTGCGCGGCTACGACCCGTTGGCCGCACCAGGCCGAGCGAGTCGTAATGCCTGAGCATGCGGGCGCTGACCCCGGACTGCCGTGCCACATCACCGATCAACATTGCCCATCACTCCTCCTTGCTGGTGCTGCCGAGGGCCACGACGCGCTTGGCCTCCTCAATCGCGAACCCGAACCCGGCGTCCGGGTCGCGCAACAGCCGTTCCGTGGCCATCGCGTGCGCGCGCACGCGCGGGTCGAGATCCGTCATCGCAGCGTGCAGCGTTGGCACAATCACCTCACCAAGCGCGATCAGCGCCCGGCTGAGGCTCAGCTGCATCTCACGCTCGCCGCGCCCGAGCTGTGTCGCCAACACTGCGGCCAACTCGGGCTCTTCACCTTCGGGCACGAGCACGACCGCTGCCCGCCAAGCGCTCCGCGCCACCTCATCGTCGGCGTCGGACAGAAGCGCCCGTGTGATCGCCGGCCACGCTTGCCGATCCCCGATCTTGGACAGCGTGTGCAATGCCTGGCTTCGTGCCTGCGCACGCTCCGAGCGGACTTCGTTGAGAAGCTCCGGGACCGTCATCGATGCCGAGTGGCGAGTGAGTGCCCACGTCAGCATGTCGCGCACATAGAATTCAGGCTCGATCGCGCATCGTTCGATGAGCTTGTCGATAAACCGCGGGTCAGGGGTCGTGCCGACCGCTAGCGCTGCCCGCAGCCGCACCGACGAGCTGCTGTCCTCCAGCCCCTGGAAAGCTCGAATCGTATCCGTGTCCTGTTTCGGCATGGCCATCGGGACCACCTCCTCGGCAACAGTGAAGACCTTGTCACCGTGTCAAGGTCAAGTGGGGTGTCCAGATCCGGTTCGGCTCGACCGCGCTGAACTTCCGCTTGACCAGGTCGGACGCGGCGACCGCCTGCCGGTCTGCGATCGTCGTCCGGCGGCCCTCACGCCTGCTCACCCCGGACGGCCCGGCTCGGCGCATGAGCCGGGCCACGCGTTTGCGGCCGACGCGAATGCCGTCGATCTCGCGCAGGTCGGCGTGGATGCGCGGCACCCTGTAGCTCTCCTCGGAGGCGTCGACGGCCCAGCAAGATCCAATGCGGGTTGGACCCCGGGATCAGGAGGAGGCGGCGGTGAGGGCGGTGAGACGGTTGCTGAAGCGGGCGAGCATGGCGCTCTGGGACGTTTCGGAGAACAGGCGGCCGATCAGCGGCGGGATCCGCCAGTTGGCGGGGCTGCGCCTGGCCAGCTGGGAGACCAGGGAAATGTGGGGGTAGCGGGCCTTCTCGTAGGCGCGCAGCCGTTCCGCCAGGTCGTCGCCGCCCTTGGCGAGCTCACGCCCAAGCACCCACACGTCCTCAAGGGTCTGGTTGGCGCCCTGTCCGAGGGTGGGCGGCATGAGGTGGGCAGCGTCGCCGAGCAGGGTGACGCGGCCCTTGCCCCACACCTGGCGCACCTTCTGCCAGTGGTGGCCGAAGAAGTCGAGATCGTCTTCGGACGCCTGGGCGAGCACCTCGGGGACGGGCGACGCCCAGTGGCCGAAGCGGCGCCGCAACTCGGCCAGGGGCGCGGCGGGGCGCGGGTCGCCGGGTGACCAGCGCACGTCGAACCACCACTGGAGCATGCCGTCCCCAGCGGGGATGAGCCCGCACGCGCCCTCGCGCCCTGTGATCATGAGGTGGACGTGGGTGCGGGTGAGGTCGATGTCGATCGGGCTGAGGGCCTGCCAGGTGCCGAAGGTGGCCGTCCGGATGGGGACGTCGCCCCACAGCGCGCGCCGTACGACCGAGTGGTGGCCGTCGGCTCCGATGAGCAGGTCCCCCGTGGCCGTCGAGCCGTCGTCGAAGGCCGCCGTCACCCGGTCGCCGTCCTGGGTCACGCTGCGGCAGGCCGTGCCGTACCTGATCAGGTCGCCGGGTAGCCCCTCGGACAGGCGCTCCAGCAGGAGGCGGCGGGAGACCGACTTACTCGGGAAGCCGTAGCGCGCGGCCGCGTGGGCCATGTCGGACCTGAGACGCAGGCGGCCGTCGGCCGTCAACGCGTCGATCCTGTCGAACCGGCCGCCGACGCCGTCGAGACTGACGCCGAGGTCGTTCAGTACGGCGGCGCCGTTACTGAAGATGCTCAGCCCCGCGCCGCCTGTCCGCATGGCCTGCGCCTGCTCGTACACCCGCACCCGGTGACCGGCGGCCAGCAGGCTCCGTGAGACCGCCAGGCCGCCCACGCCGGCTCCTATGACAAGAACGTCCATATCCACTCCAAATCGAAGTAACTCCGTTACGAAGATACATCGCTATGAAGTAGGTTAGGGCAGGTGGTCCACAAGCATCCAGAAGAGGACGTCTTCCGCGAGTTCCTGATCGCGGTCATGCTGCACATTGAGGCGATCGCCGACCGGCTCGGCGTGCACCACGTCGACGTCGCCACCCTCATCCTGCTGGAGATGCGCGGACCGCTCCCGGTGGGGGCGATCTCCGAGGAGCTGGGACTGCCGTCCGCCTCCACGACCCGGCTCATCGACCGGCTGGAGAAGGCCGGCTACGCACGACGAGTGCGCGGCGAACGCGACCGGCGCACGGTCACCGTGGAACTGGTCGAGGACGGCATGGCCGAATATCACGCCACCCGCGAGACGTCCGAGCGGCACCTGGAAGAGATCCGCGCGCATTACCCACCGGAACAGGTGCCATTGATGCTGGGCATGCTCACCCACGTCGCCCGGGCCTACCGCTCGGCGACCAGGGAACTGCGCGAGGACCCAGCCTGAACCACCCAGAGAAAGGGACACCCGCTAGCGCTGAAGTATCTGGCCTGGAAACCGGTTCCCGCCAGTGGCGAGACGCTGAAGGAGCTGGAGCGGTTCCTTCTTGATCAGGCTTCTTTGGGTGATTCGGGCCAGCCGGATTCGAGCAGGTCGAAGATCGCGTTCATCGCGGCCAGGGGGTCGGGTTCCGTGCCCGCAAGTTCGGGGATCTCCAGGACGTAGCGGGCGAGAGCGCGGACGGTCATGTCGGAGGGGTCGCGGCCGCTCTCGGCGGCGATGGCCTCGGCCAGCACTCCCTCGCTGGCTATCCAGAGCTTGCGTGAGTATTCCCGCAGGGCGGGCGTGCTGACGATCAGGTCGCGCTTGCGCCGCAGTTCGGGCGGGAGATCGCTGGTGAAGGGTCCCCGGGCTGCCATGCAGCGGCGCAGGGCTTCCAGCACTGACTGGCCGGAGGGCCGGTCGCGGATCGCGGCGATCAGCCAGATGCGTCGTTCGGCGCCGTCGTCGAAGATCAGCGCCTCCTTGCCGTCTGGCACGTGCGCGAACAGGGTGGCGATGGAGACGTCTGCCTCGTCGGCGATCTGGCCGACGGTGACGCCGTCGTACCCGCGCTCGCTGAACAACCGCAACGCGGCCTCCGACAACGCCCGGCGGGTCTGTGCCTTCTTGCGCTCGCGGCGCCCCATCGTCGTCGGCATGTCCCCATCGTACCGGAACCTGAAACGCATCTGAGTCTATAGTGATTATAGTTTCAGAGTCAGTTTAGATTCGCTGCTAATGGAGATACGTCATGGCAACCCCGCAACCGTCGGACCGCCGACGACCGCGCCCACGATCACCGCCGAACTGCACGGCGGCGAGGACCTGATCAAGCGGCTCGGGTCGGCCTGCACGCTCGCCATGGGCGTCCTGCTCGTGGTCGGCGGGCGACTGGGCGACAAGTACGGCCGGCGCAGGCTGTTCCTCATCGGCATGAGCGGCTTCACGATCGCCTCGGCCGTGGCGGGACTCTCACCCAACCCCGCTGTGCTGATCCTCGCCCGCGGCCTCGGCCTGGTCCTGGCCGTCCGGCTGCTTCCGCACGACGACGGCGACGCGTCCACCGGCGTGGACGGGGTTGGCTCGGCCGCCGTCACCTCGGTCTTCTTCCAGTCGGCCAGATCCGGCTTCGCCCCGCCATGACGACCAGCCTCATCGTCGTCGTAGCCCTCACCGCCATCACCATCCCTGCCGTGACCCTGATGCCCGGACGAGCACCAGAAGAACTCCAGCACTGACGCAGACCCAACCAGCCATCAACGTAAGGAGCCGGACAATGTCCTCCCTCCACAGCCCAGCCCCCTGGGACGTACGACGCCTGCCGCGCGCCGAGGGCAAGAACTTCCTCGTCACCGGCGGCAACGCGGGCATCGGATACTTCGTCGCCGAACAACTCGCCGGCACCGGCGCCACCGTCATCCTCGCCGGCCGTGACACCGCCAAGGCCGAAGCCGCGCAGGTCTCGATCCGCGCCCGCGTCCCCGGCGCGCACGTCCGTCACATCCGCCTGGATCTCGCCGACCTCTCCTCGCTCAAAACCTCCGCGGACGCTCTGAGACTAGAAAGACTGGACGCAGTCGTCTGCAACGCCGGAGTGCTGCTCGACGAGCCGACACGGCGCGAGACCAGGGACGGCAACGAGCTGATGTTCGCCACCAACCATCTGGGGCACTTCGCGCTGATCTCGTGGCTCGCCCCCCTGCTGACGGCTACACCCGCGAGCCGCGTCGTCACCACCGGCAGCTTCACCGCAAAGTCCGAGAGCCTGGACCTCGACGATCTCCAGAGTGCGCGTGACTACCGGCCGAAGCGCACCTACGCACGATCCAAACTCGCGCAGATGCTCTTCGGCTTCGAACTCGACCGCCGCCTGCGCGCCGCCGGCAGCACGACTCTGAGCGTGATCACTCACCCCGGCGGCGCACTCGACTCCCTCACCCCCTCACGCCCGCCGGTCCACCTCCGAACCATCGGCGAACGACTGCGCGGACTGCCAGCCGGCCTCCTCTTGCAGAGCAAGGAGGCCGCCGCCTGGCCCGCCGTCCGGGCTGTCCTCGACCCGTCCGTACGCGGCGGCCAGCTTTGGGGACCTCGGATACTCGGGATCCGCGGCCTGCCCACCCTCGAACCCGTCCAAGGCCACCTGGCCGACGCCGCACTCGCGGCGCTCCTGTGGACCGCCACCGCCGCCCTGACCGGCCTCGATCCAATCTCGAACCTCAGGTGAGCTGACGGTCAGTCTCGATGGTCCATGACGCCACAGTGCCGTAGATCGCCGCAGGCCAGCGGCAATGTCGTTGGAAACTCCGCCGGTCCGGACCCCACTAGCCAAGCCCGAGTCCGACCTGCAGATCGCCCAGCAACTCCCCACCCAGCAACTACGCCCCGGCGCCCCACGCCTCCACACTCGCGGCAAACTCCGCGAATTCCTCCTGTAACCCACCATCCAGTCCCAACAGCCGCCGTCTCCTCCCATCGCGCCCAGCCGGGCCCGATGGTCGATACCGTGCGTGACGTGATCGCGGCCTGGTTGCGGTTCCAGGTAGCAGGTGCGCGCGTTCCCCACAGCCCGGTCAGCGCCGCGCCGACCTCGTCGTCGGCGACCTCGCCCGGCTGTCGCCGTACGTCAGCAAGCACCTCGGAGTCCACGGCACCTACTCATTCCTGCTTCCTGAGCTCGGCCCCGGCGGCATCCGCGAGCTGTGCGACCCCGACGAGCCCGACGAGGAGGACAAGCTCGCCGCAGCGATGGCCTGACCCGGTCAGCGAAGCCGCTGGAGTTGTCGGCTGGCCGGCGTTCTGTCTGGTGTTGAACCCCTCCGATGAGCACATGGAGCCCCATTCATGGATCTGCGAGTCAGCAAAACGGTCACCGCCAAGCTCGGCCCCCCACCATCGAGACCCTGCACCGCAGGCTCACCGAAGCCGCACCCTGCCTGGAATGCGGCCGGCCTGTGGGCCCGCGGCCAGGTGCTCTTGTTCGTCGGGCGAAAACCCGCACGCTGAACAAACAAGACACCCCGGCCGCGAAACCGGGCGTCGCCGTGTGCGGCTCAGATCATCCGCCGCAGGGCGGTCTCCACGGCGTCGATGAGCGCATCACCTTCGGTACCGGGGTGGCGGGCAAGGCCGAGTTCGACGTCCGGCAGAGCAGGCAACGCGGCCGCGTCGTGGCAGGCCATGGCCGGCTCGAGGTTGGCGGGCATGAGCGCCGCGACCCCGAGCCCGGCCCGTAGCGCGGCGAGCACTCCGGCGAGACTGTTGCTTTCGAACGCCACCCGCCAGCGGCGCCCGGTGCCTTCCAGCGTTTCCAGCACCGACGTTCGCCAGGCGCACGTGTTCGAGAACAGCACCACCGGCAGCGGATCGGCGTCGACGGCGACACCCTGCCCGACCGCCCAGACCAGCGGCAGACGCACCGTCCAGCGCGGCGGCCAGGGAAGATCCGGGACCTCGTCGAGCACGAGCTGGACACGGCCCGTGTCGTAAGCCTCCCGCATCGCCGCGTTGGAAAGAATGAGCACCTCCAGCGTCGCGTCGGGGTGCAGCCGCACGAGGTCGGCGAGTGCCTGAGGAAGGCGGGAAACGGCGAGATCTTCGAGGAGTCCCACGCCGCAATGCCCGGTGAGCGCACGTCCCGTTTCGGCGAGTGCCTGCGCCGACAGCGCGAGAATGCGCTCGGCGTAGGGCAGCAGTTCCTCGCCCGCCCGGGTCGGCGAGACGCCGGACGGCGCCCGGTGCAGCAGCGGACTGCCGACGGCTCTCTCGAGCTTGCGCAACTGCTGGCTGAGCGCGGGCTGGGTCTGGCCGAGCGCCGCCGCCGCACGGCTGATGCTGCCTGCTCGCACGGCGGTGACGAACGACCGCAGCAGTGCGGTCTCAAGATCACGTGCCATAAGCATTCATTATGCCTGTTCCAACGAATTAACGACTTCCTATGGCATTACGGGTGATCTAGCGTCAAACCGGTGACCAGATTTCGACAGGTGCTCGCGGTGCCGGGGATGACACCACTGCTGGGCATTTCGCTGCTCGCTCGTGCGGCGATCACGGCGGACGTAATGGCACTGACGATGTACATCGTGCTTGCCCTCGACATGAGCTACGCGGCGGCGGGAGCCGTGGCGGCGGCGCTCACCGCCGGTGTCGCGCTGGGCGGGCCGCTGCTGGGCCGGATGATCGACCGGCGGGGCCTGCGTACCGTGCTGCTGGTCACGGTTGTGCCGCAGATCGTGTTCTGGCTGACCGTGCCTGCGCTGCCGTACGTGATCTTGCTGGGCGCCTCCTTCGCCGCCGGTCTGCTGATGGTGCCGGTCCAACCGATTACCAGGCAGGCGATCGCCGCGATGACGACGGCAGGGCAGCGGCGGGCAGCGTTCGCGCTGGAGTCGGTGGCGGGCGAGCTGTCGTACATGGTGGGCCCGGCGGTGGTGATCCTGTGCGCGGCGAAGGTCTCCCCCGGCGTGGTGGCATGGTGCGTGGGCGCCGCGATCGCCGCCGGCGGGGCAGGGATCGCCCTGCTCAACCCGTCGCTGCGGGCCGAGGACGAGGCGGACGGCGAAGCAGCAGGCCGGCCCCGGCGCCGGGAGTGGCTGGGGGCGCGCATGGTCGCTGTTTTGACGATGGGGTTCGGTGCCACGACGCTGCTCAGCGGCATCGACCTGGCCATCGTCGCCACTCTCGAAGAAGCCGGTCAGGTCTCGTGGGCGGCCGTGGTCGTCGCCGTGTTCGGGGTGACGTCCGTCGCGGGCGGTCTGGTGTACGGAGCGCTGCCCCGGCCGATGCCCACCTGGCTGCTGCTCGGCCTGCTCGGGCTGGTGACGATTCCGGCCGGACTTGCCCATGACTGGCCTTGGCTGTGTGTGGCCGTCATCGGTGCCGGGCTGCTCACCGCACCGACCCTCTCCACGGTCTCCGACGCGGTGAGCCGGCTGACGCCGCCCAGCGTGCGAGGTGAGGCGACCGGCCTGCAGTCCTCGGCGCTGAGCGCGGGGTTCGCGCTCGGCTCCCCGGTCGTGGGAGTGGCGATCGACGCGTCCGTACCGGCGGGCGGCTTCGCGGCGGCCGGCCTGGCTGGCCTGCTCGCCGCACTGACGGGATACCTGCTCTCGCGCCGGTCACCCGCCGCCGCACCGTCTCCGGCGTCCTCATCGCAGGCACTCGAGCCCTGCGGCGCCATCGCGCCGGCCCCATGACGTCAGCCGGTGGCGACGCCATCACCTTGCAGTTCGGGTAGTCGTAGCGCTCGACCGCCTCGGCGGCCTCCTCCGGCGTCAGCTCCACCCACCAGTCTCGCAGAACCCTCTCTCACAACCGGAAGGTTCTGCGAGGAGTTTTGCGAACAGCCGCCTGCGCGAACGTGGCCGCTAGGCGCATGGGCTCCGGTCTCGCAGAACTGGTCATTTCTGCGAACCACACGAGCTACATCCGGGTCCGCGCGTACGCTTGCAGTGCGTCGCGGACGAACGTCGCCCCCGCGGCGTCATCGTACATGCCCGCGAAGCGGGGGTCGTCGACGTACATGTCCCCCAGGCCTTTCACCATCTCGATCGAGCGCTCCCGGTCGCCCTCGGCCGTGGGGGTACCCGGGATCTGGCTCAGCCACTGGACGTGCCGGGCAGCCAGCGACTGAGCGTGTTCCGATGTCGGAGAAACCCCGGCCTTCACTGCGGCGACCCATGCGGCGACGAGGTCTTCGGCGGCCTGCTTCCAGGCTCGCTGCTGGTCAAGGGTCTTGCCGTGCCACCAGTCGTTGCTCACTTGGAACGCGCGCTCGCCCCAGCGTGAGATCACCTCGTCCTTGTAGCCGTCGTTGAACCCCGCCAACATAACGTCCATCCGCGGTTCCGCCCCCGCCTGCAGGGCCTCGAGCGTGTGACGCACAGACCGGATCTGCCGTTCGATGCGGTCCCGTTCCTCTTCCAGTGTGGCGATGTGGGCGCGGAGCCCCTCGCACGTGTCCACCTCGTCGGCCAGGACCTCGGCGATGGCCGACAAACCCATGCCGAGCTGGCGCATGAGCAGGATCCGCTGTAGCCGGGCGACCGCGGTGGGGTTGTAGTAGCGGTACCCGTTCTCACCGACCCGGGACGGGGCCAAGAGCCCGAAGCGGTCGTAGTGACGCAGGGTGCGGCTGGTGATGCCGGCCCTCGCCGCGAGTTCCTGGATCGTCCACTCCATCCTTCCAGTGTTACCCGCGGCGGAGCGTGGTTGCGATGATCTCCGAGCTTTCGGCGTGCAGGGCCTGCGCCGCCGTCTGCCTGGTCGCCGCCAGGTAGGTGTCGACCAGCCGGTTGCCCGCGGCGTACCCGGCGCCCATCGGCAGTCCCACCGGGGTGAGGCCGAAGCGCTCGGCGCTGGGGTCGCCATGCACCCAGGCAGTGAAGTTCTGCATGCCTGTCACGTCGAGCCCGGTGAGTACCTTGCCGAAGATCTCGTCGTCGTGCAGGTGCGGCACGCCGATGCGGGTGGGGCCGAGCTCGTCGCCGTAGAGCTGTCGGGCGAAGGCGTCGGCCAGGCCCTCGGAGACGATGTGATCGCCGACCGTGACGGTCATCGGGTCCCACACAACCCCGCCCGGGCCGAACCGCAGGTTGTGGTTGAGTTCGTGCACGGCGGTGGCCTCCAGCCGCTCCACGTTCTCGGGGAAGGGCCAGAGCGTGATCACGATGTGGCCCGAGATGCCGCCGAACCCGGCCACTCCTTGGCAGGGACCCATGAAGTGCTCGTCACCCGGATCGCCGAGCACGAACAGCACGGTGATGTCCGGGGTCCCCAGCCCCGGCGTCGCCTCCAGCAGCACGGTGAGAGCATCGTCGAGGGCGCGTTGCATCCGCTCCCAGGCTCCGGCCGCCGCCAGGGTTTCGAGCGCGTCGAGGCAACGCTCCTCGTCGCGGTCGATGGGGAACCCGGACGCTTCGAGGTGCATGGCCACCAGGTCGACCTCGCCGGGGTAGTAGCGGTACATGCCCCTGATGGGCTCCAGCATCGAACGCAGCAGGTCGACGCGGTCCGCGACCGGGGCCAGCAGGATCCGCCTCATGGCGGAGTAGGTGTCAAGAACAGTGATCGACATGGCCCCGATGCTAGAAGTTGACGCAGCGTCAAGGTCAAACCAGCGGCGCTCTTGGTCGAGGTACGGCCGGCATGCCGTCACCCAGTCCCGTTATGACCGGCGATCGCCAACCCAACCCGTCACACGGAGCTACTTTGCCCGTGGTGACGCGACCCGAGTGGGGGGCCGATATCTCCGGCCTGACGGCCTCGACCCGCAAGCGCAAGCGGGCGGCCGTCGCGTCCTTCTGCAAGTGGGCGGTCCGCCACGACCTGATCGCCGCGAACCCGATGGACAAGATCGACACGATCAAGGTGCCCAAGACGCTGCCGAGGTTGGAACGGCCACTGGCGTTATCTCGTCGCCGGACGGCTCGCTATCGCCGCTGAGCGTTCCGATGTTCCTCACGGCCCTTCTCCGGGGTTGAGGGGGTCGGCTGAGATACTGCGGGCGCACGATGGCGTGCGGTTGTCAGGTGGTAGAGCAGCGCCAGGGTCGTGACACCGGCGGCTGGCAGCCCCAATGCGGCGGGCACGATGGCAAACCACTCCTGGGCCAGTCCGCCCAGGCCGCCGCCGAGGGCTATCCCGACGTAGATGGCCGAGGAGTTGAGGCCGAGCAGAACCGGTGCTGCGGCCGGACTGAGGGCGATGAGTCGGTGCTGTTGGGGCACGACGACGACGCCCAGGGCCGCGCCCCAGATCGCGGCCCATGCCAGGGTGGACACGAGCGTGGCTGTCGCCACCGAAGTGAGGGCGAAGGCGACGACGGCGATGGTGAGGGACCCGGTCAACACGTGCGCGGGGTCGTGCCGGTCGACCAGCCGTCCGGCGATGATGTTTCCGGCCAGGACGCCGATTCCCCAGGCCAGCAGGATGACGGTGAGCAGCGATTCGGAGCCGCCGGTCGCATCCTCTAGGGCTGGGCCGATATAGGTGTAGAGGATGTAGGCGCCGAGGAAGACCAGCGTGGTGACGGCCAGGAGCGCGAGGACCCGGCCCTGCTTGAGCGGGCGCAGCCGGTTGCCCAGTGAGGTGGCGGGGAGCGTCACCTTGGGCAGGCCGGCGGCGATTCCGAGGACCGCGGCGAGGCCGATCCCGGCGACGGCCCACAGGGTGATATGCCAGTCGGTACGGCCGATCAGTGTGCCGAGAGGAAGGCCCAACGCCGTCGCCAACGTGAGGCCGCCCAACACGAAGGCCAGTGCCCTGCCTCGGCGTTCCGGGGGTGCGAGGGCCCCCGCAGTGCTGGAGGCGGCGGAGTTGATCATCCCGGCCCCGGCCGCGGTGACGATGCGGGCGATCATCACTACCCCGTAGCTGGTGCCCAGGGCGGTGGCAGCGTTGCCGGCCACGAAGACACTCAACGCGATCAGCAGCGCGGACCGCCTGTCCAGTCCACTGGTGAGCGCGCCCATGACGGGCGCTGACAGGGCCATCACCAGGGCGAAAACCGTCACCAGCTGCCCGGCGGCGGGGGTGGAGACCTGCAGGTCGGTGGCGATGGCGGGGAGCAGGCCCGCGATGACGTAGCTGTCGGTGCCGACGGCGAAGGTCGCCAGGGCCAGAGGAAGTAGTCGTTTCAACACCGGGTCGTGCCGCCTTTCCGGAGGAACTTCACAAGTACCGAGCGGAACCCTAGGCAATACATGGATGCTTGTCCATATATCCATGGGTTGGTAGCGTGTCGGTGTGCGGAACACAGGGGGCGGCGATGCGTGAGGTGTCACAGCCGGCGACCGAGGCCATCCGGCTGGTGGAGGTGCTGCGCGCTCTGGCCGATCCAGTGCGGCTGGACCTCGTCCTGCGGCTCGACCGGATGGGCGAGGACTTCTGCAACGCGATCGGCGCCGAGATCGACGTGCATCAGACGACGCTGTCGCACCACTACCGGGTGCTGCGCGAGGCCGGCGTGACGTGGACGAAAGTGCAGGGCCGATCCCGGCTGGTACGGCTGCGCCGAGAGGACCTCGACGCGCTGTTCCCCGGCCTGCTCGACTCTGTACTGAGCGCACAGCGCCGAACACGCGATACCGCGACCACCAGCACGGTCGAGGCGCCGTAGGCGCGAGCTCCCCGGCACCCGCCCCAGGCACCGCCGTCCTCGGCCTCGATCTGTCGCTGGACAAAATTCACCCCAGGCCACGCGAGGGCGTTAGGCCAGATGGCCAGGGCCAAGCAGACCGGTGACCTCTGCGGTCGCCTCTGGCGAGGGATGAAAGTACCGGCGGAGGTTCTCAGTCTTCTTGTCTCGGGGCTTGGCCATCAGCATCAGCAGGCTCGCGTCGGGTCGGCGCTCGCCCGAGGCGATCACCGCGACGGGGCGGTCGACGCTCCCATCGCCCTGGTCGACGATCCAGCGCACCACGGCCGTCACGTTTCGAAGAGCCCCGGCAATGACACGTGAGTCGCCGGCCGAGGCGGCGATGGCGAAGCCGTTGGACGAGGGAAGGACTAGAGGGAAGGACTAAACGGGGAGTGAAGGGCGCACGTTGCAGTGCCGCAGGAGAGAGCGACCAGGGCGATGAGGCGTTGGCCGCACGACGGCCGACCGCCGGGGCGGCGCCCTTTTGGTCCGCGAAAGTGGAAACAGCCGCATCGCGCCAGCGATAGGGAAAGACACGCGTCCCGGACTCCACCGCAACCGTTACTGAGGTGGTGAACGACAGCCGTATTCCGGTGGCGCCCCTATAGGAGTCCTCGGCCGAGACGCGGGCCCACGCCACCGTTTTCACGTTCAGCCGCCTACTTTGCGGCTCGCCGTAGCTTCAGGAGTTCCGGGCCACGACGACTCTCACGGGAGCGTCTGAGACCTTTCGCGGCGACCCGTGCATCACGCGGCCCGATGGCCGGCAGCTGTGTCAGGCCTCAGCGGCCGCCGCGGCCAGGAGCCGGGCAAGCTCGGCCGGCTCGGTGATCATGGGCCAGTGGCCCGAGTCGATGTCCACAAGGTCAAGGTGCTTGGCCTTGGCCAGCTCGGGCACGTCACCGGCGGCTATCCACTCCTGAGCCTGGGCGGGGGTGAACTCGGGGCACACGACGAGGACGGGGACGTCGAATCGTCGCTCGTCCGTCAGGCGCACCACGCCCTTCGTCACCCCCCCGGGGACGGGAATCGCCGCGGACGCGAAGTCCCGCCTTGCCTCCTCGTCGAGGTCGGCGGAGTCCGGCCCTTCGAACGGACCCCAACCGGGGAAGGGCATGACGCCGTCCTTCACCTCGAAGAAGTCGGCGTAGGGTTGCCCGTCCGCGGCCGGGAAGCCGCCGATGAACGCGACCTTGGCGACCCGCTCCGGGCACGCGTCGGCGGCCAGCCAGGCCAGGGCGCAAGCGGCGGAATGCCCCACCACCATGGGCTTTCCTGACGCCGACTCCACGGCGGCGAGCACGGCTGCCACCTGGTCGTCGAGAGTGGCCGAGGCGGATCCGTCCCCCTGCCCGGGCAGGGTGATCGGCACGGGGCGGTGGCCGAGCGCCTCAAGGGCGGGCACGACGTCGTCCCACGCGGATCCGTCGAGCCACAGGCCGGCGATGAGCAGGATATCCATGATCAGTTCTCTTTCTTCAGCGCGTTCCGGCGAGGGCGGAACTCGGTCAGGACGTCAGGCTAGGACCGATTCCGGACGTTCTACTTCCTGTTCATCCCGTGACCTCCTAATGTGCTCGTGTGCCGACCGATCTCAGTCCCACCGCACGAGCTCTGCGCGCCATGGAGATCCTCCAGGCCCGCCCTGGCGTGACAGCCGGCGAGCTCGCCGGCTGTCTGGGCGTCACGGAGCGGGCCGCGCGCCGGTACGTCGGGATCCTCCGCGAGGCGGGCATCCCCGTCGAGTCGGCCCGTGGCCCCTATGGCGGGTACCGGCTCGGGCGCGGGACACGACTGCCTCCGGTAGCTTTCACCGAACCCGAGGCTCTTGGCCTGGTCATGGCGGTGCTCGACGGCCAGCCGGCGGCCGCCGACGTCGGCGACCTCGTCAGCGTCGCCCTGGGCAAGGTCATCCGGGCCCTGCCCGAGAGCATCGGACGGCAGGCGGCGGCGCTGCGCGAGTATGCGTCGGCGGCCCCCGACCGGTTCTCGGCTCGTCCGGATCCCGCCACCACCAGCGCGCTCGTGGCCGCCATCGCGGACCGGCGGCGCGTGGTGGTCGCCTACCGGAGCGAGTCCGGCAACGAGTGGGAGGCCGAGGTGGACCCCTGGGCGGTCGTCGTCCGCCATGGGCGCTGGTATCTGCTGTGCTACTCCCACCGCGCGGACGCCATCCGCACCTACCGGGTCGACCGCGTCCGCCAGGTCCAGCGGAGCACGCACGCGTTCGAGCCGCCCGACGACCTCGACCCGGTGGCCGTGCTGGAGGAGAACCTGGGCACCGGGTGGAAGTTCGCCACGCGCGTCGTGTTCGACGCTCCCCTCGCCGAGGTGGCGCCTTGGATCCGGCCGCCCATGGGACGGCTCGAACCGTTGGGGGACGGGTGCGTGCTCGTCGGCAGCACGAGAAATCCGATGATGTACGCGCAGGAATGGCTGGCGAACGTGCCGTTCCCCTTCCGCGTCGAGGGCGGGCCGGAACTGCGCGCCGCGGTCGCGACACTCGCTTCGCGTCTCGCCGCCGCCCTGGCGGGCCCGCCTATGGACGACGTCACGCCCGGCCCGGGGTCTGATCGGCCGTGACGCGTGCCAGGAAGCGTTCAGCGCGCGCAGATTCCGGATCACGTGCAGATCCGTGTCCCGGGCGTGAGCCGCGATCGCCCCGAGGAGAAGCGGTCGGCACCGGTAGCCCCATACTCACAGCCATAAGTCGCGCTTTCCCAGGAGCGCCGGATGGCGGTGATCCGGCCCAGGGTCGCAAGGCCCCCGAGCTCGGGCGGTCAGGCGTCGGTGGCAGGACCGGCGTTTTCGGCCGGCACCCGGTAGACGCCGACCGACGGCGGCTGTCCAGCGGCCTGGCGTGCCCGAAGCCGGTGCCGAGGGTCAGGAGTGCTGCGCCCCGCGTGCCAGCAGCATTAGGGCGTCGACGAGTTCCTCGGCGGGCAGACCGGTGGCCAGGCTGCGCAGTTGCAGTCCGAAGACCAGCGCGACGGCGCTGCTCGCCAGTCGCTCGGCGTCGGGTACGCCAAGACCGGTGAGGATCCGGGCGGCCAACCGGTCGTATGCGGCGAAGGACTGCGCGGCCGCGGTGCGCAACCGCTCGTCGCGGCCGGCCTGGATATAGAGCTCGAAGGGAGCGATCTGCCTGCTGTCGAACGGCGTACCCCCGGCGACCTGGCCGACTGTGGCGGCGGCCCGATCGGCGTCCATTCCGTCGGTCTGGCACTGGGCGGCGAGCTCGGTGAGGCGCCGGGTCTCCTCCGCGACGAAGTACAGCAGGCTCTCACGCAGCATCTCGTGCTGGGTCGCGAAGTGGTAGGTGACCGAACCGAGGGAGACCTGGGCCTCCTTGGCGATCCGCCGGTTGGTGACCGCGGCGACGCCATCCTCACCGATGATGCGCAGGACGGCGTCGATGATGCTCTGCCGGGTTCCGAGGGACTTGGACATGGCAGCCATTGTGCCAGCGGCACCCTCCTGGCAAGGGGGAAGGGCCGGGGCCGCTCCGACCGACGCAGATCGTCCTCAGACTGGGCGGCAAGCGGATCAGCGCCTCCAAGCGGATCAGCGCCTCCTCGTCGCAGGGCGGTCCGCGCAGTAGGGCGCCGACCGGCAGGCCGTTCCAGGTGAAGCCGGCCGGAACGTTCACCGCCGGTCAGCCGAGCACGTTCCACGGCCATACGTACGGCCAGGCCGGCCACATCGGTGTCGTCCTTGACCGCGATCGGCCCCCTCCGGCAGCGGCGACCGCTCGCCGTGGTGCGTCTGCGGTCAGCCTCCGCCGCCTCCCGGAGCGCGTCCTGCACTCGTATGTGCCGGAAGACGTTGATCGTGCCCTGGATCGCTTCAATGCCGGAGCGGCCGGCGAGTCCGGCGCAGTCTGCTGTTTGACAGCGTCGTCCCGCCTTTCATACTGTTCGTTCGAACGAACAAATTTGGAAAGGCTCGTCGTATGCGCATCGCAGGATCAACCGTTCTGCTGACCGGGGCCGTGGGAGGCATCGGTCAGGCCATCGCCCGCGAACTGGCTGCCAAGGGAGCCAAGTTGGTCCTCTCCGGGCGCCGTGCCGATGCCCTGGAGGCGCTCGCCGACGAGCTCGGCGCCCGAGCGGTCACCGCCGATCTCGCCGACCCGGACCAGGTCGACCACCTCGCCAAGGCCTGCCCTGACACGGACATTCTGATCGCCAACGCCGCTCTGCCCGCCAACGGCGATCTACTCGAGTACACGCCCGAGCAGATCGACCGTGCGCTGAACGTGAACCTGCGCGCCCCCGTCATGCTGGCCCGCACGCTCGCGCCCCGGATGGTCGAGGCGGGCCGGGGCCATATCGTCCTCGTCGGCTCGATCTCCGGGAAGGCGGCCACCAAATACTCCTCGCTCTACAGCGCGACCAAGTTCGGGCTGCGCGGCTTCGCGCTCGCCTTCCGCCAGGACCTGCACGGTACCGGGGTGGGGGTCTCTCTCGTCCAGCCCGGCGCCGTACGCGACGCGGGTATGTTCGCCGTCACGGGCGCAACCCCGCCGCCTGGTGTGCGCATGGTCACCCCGGGCCAGGTGGTGGCGGGGGTGGTTCGGGCCGTCGAGCGCGATCTGTGCGAAGTCAATGTCGCGCCGGTGGAGTTGAGGGTGCTCAGTGCCATCGCCGGGCAGTTCCCCGGCTTCGCGGAGAAGGCGCAGCGCGGCTCCAGTGCCGAGCGCACCACCAGCGAGGTCGCGGCGGCCCATCGGGACAGGCGGTAGCCGCCTGCTTCAGCACCGCCGGAGGCCACCGCGCCTGGACAGGCGACGCTGAGCCGACCGCCACCTGCTGAAGTTTCGCCGCGGCGTAGGCCTCACTGGGCCAGCTTGCACTCCTCGGCGTAGCTGGCCAGCCCTTCCGCCATGTCCTGCATGAACTTCTGGAGGTAGCGCGGCATGACCCAACGCAACAGCCAACTCGTCTCGTACTCGCCGTACCAGTGGATGACCGTGCCTGAGTCAGATGTCGGCTCCAGCTCGATGCGCGCGTGATAGTTGTGTATCGACGCATTGAACGCGTCTTCGTAGGCCAAGAGGCGTTGCTCGACCTTCTCGGTCAGCCGCTCCCCCGTCACTCTACGTCCCGTCCTGAAAGCCCTGATGGCACCGACGTCATCGTCGCCGCCGGGGTCGAGGCCGACCGACCGTGTCGTGTCCAGACTGTCCACCTTGGACCACAGCGGCCAGCTTGTGGCGTCGACCAGCAACTTCCAGACGACTTCCGGCGAGGCAGCGGTGGTCACTGTGACACCGTATTTATGCAAGGCAGAGGGCTCCTATGACTACTCGATGACCAATCCCATGGCCTCGTGCGCAATTACTCTCTTAGGGGATTTCCAAACGTCGATCTTGCCGACCCGTCAGCCCAGCCGGCGAAGCGCTCAGGCGGCAACATCGCCGGCTTCGGCCACAGCGCCGCCGCCATCTTTCGTCGGCATGAAATGGATGCCAGGACGTACGGCCGGCATTTACTGCGGCAGGTGGCGGAGCTTTTAGAAGCCGGAGGGGTGTCTCGGCGTCCAAGGGTGTCGGCAAGTCTCTTGTCACCAGGTGCATGCGATTGCGCTCTCCCAGTTCAGCACTCCCCTACTGGCTCGCAGCGAGTTTGAATCTTGGCGCGGGAGGCGGTGGCGGGCCGCTCGGCCCGCTCCAAGACGAGGCAGGCGATGCCGTGCCAGGTCGGTGGGCCGCCATCGACGATCGGGACGTCGGCCGAGGTGAGGTCACGCATGACACATCACTCCTCATCGAGGTTAGGCGCATGCTTTGGGGCTCGGCATTCTTGTGTCAGCGGCGGCCGCGTGGCTGGTCTCAGGTGTGGGCTTCGGCGGTGGTCTTCAGGTCGCGCAACCATGCCTTGAGGCCCTTGGCGAGGATCTCGGTCGCGAGGGGAACGTTCGCTTCGACTTGGTCGCCGGTGTGGGTCTCTTCGGTGCGCACGAGAACGCCGCCTTTGACCTCGGTGAAGTTCCACACGTGGACGCCGTTGATGCGCAGTCCGTCACCGATCGCGGGCCCGGTCCAGCGGATGCAGGAGTTGCGCTTGAGCTGCTTGACGGTCGAGGTGATTTCCAGGGTGGTAGCGGGCGTCGTGGGGGTGGGAGGTACCGGGGTCGTCCACCGGAACACCGAACCTTTCCGCAAGGGGCCGCGGGCGAGGCGTTCGATGGTTGCGACGGGGGCCTGCCAGGAAGGCCAGCGCTCCACGTCGGTCTGCAGCTTCCAAATGGTCCTCATCGGCGCGTGGATCACGGCCTCGGTCTTGTATCGGACGCGGGCGTTGGGGTCGACGCCTTGCCCGCGGCAGGTGAGGGACTTGTCGGGGTGGGAGGTGGCCTCGGCGGGTGCGGCGGCGCCGAGGACGCCGACAACGAGCGGGATGGTGAGCAGGGCGTGGACGCTGATGCTGCGAATGCTGGACACGGTGTTTCCCTTGTCGGTTGTTGGGCGAGGGTTGGAGTGGTGGGCGCGTTACCGGTTGAGGACGGTCTTTGCGGCGGCGGTGCCGGTTTCGGCGAGCCGCGTACGGCCGGTGACGCGGGTGAGTGGAAGCGGGGCAGATCTGGGCGGTGGCGTCACCGCGCCGGACGGCGCCGCCGGCGGGCTCGGTGGATGGCGAAGATGAGCGCGGCGGAAACCGCCGATCAGTGCGATCGCGACCGGGACGGCCGATGGCAGGGCGAACTGGCCGACAACCATGACGGGAATCGCCCAGGCGGAGATGGTCACCGGCAGCGGAGTGCGCCGCTCTGGCCGGGTGGGTGACCTGGACGTGGTGGTCATGGCGTTCCTTTCGTCTGGCTGAGCGCACGGCCGCGAACTGGCATCGCACCCCTTGCGGAGCTAGATGATCTGACGTTCGCTAGAGGTTATAACAACCCACACAGGCGAGAATCAATAGGATTCGTGATATCTTCTAACTGAATCTTCAAGCTATAGCTTCGTGAGTGGAAAGGTGGCAGGTCATGGCGGAGCCGGGCACGATGACCCCCCGTGAGCGCTACCGCACTCAGGTGCGCGCGGAGATCAAGGAACGCGCATGGGAGCAGATCGCCACGACGGGGGCGTCCGCGCTGTCGCTCAACGCGATCGCCAAGCAGATGGGCATGAGCGGACCCGCGCTCTACCGCTACTACGCCAGCCGCGACGAACTGATCACCGAGCTCATCAGGGACGCCTACCGAAGCCTCGCCGACACCCTCCACTCGGCCGCCGGCGCGGGTGCCGACCTGGCCGCGCTGGCGCACACCGTGCGCGGCTGGGCCCTGCAAGACCCCCAGCGGTACTTCCTCATCTACGGCACCCCCGTCCCCGGCTACCACGCGCCCGACGACATCACGGCCATCTCCTCCGAGATCATGGCGGTCCTGCTCGACGCCTGCACGGCGCTGTCCTCGGGCAGTCCCGTGACGCCGTTCGACGCACACCTGGCAGACCACCGGGACTGGGCGGGCAGCCACCCCGCCGCGCCCGCGGTTCTGCATCGGGCGCTGAGCTTCTGGACCCGGCTGCATGGTGTCCTGTCTCTGGAACTCGCCGGCCACTTCACCGGAATGGGATTCGACCCCGCCCTGCTCTTCGCAGCCGAACTGGACGACCTGCCGGCGCGCTGAGCCGGGCCCGGGCGCCAGGGCTGAACGGGGCGAACTCAGTCACATGTATCTGGTGACACGAGCCTTGCCGGCACCCCGGATCATCTGCGCGCTCACCCGCGAGGGGCCCGGACCGTAGTAACGGCCGAAAATCCAACGAAGTTGTCCCTGACCCGAAAATAACGATCATGTGGGCAGGCGGCAGCGAACCCCGATGCTCAGACATCGGGCAGGGCCAATGAGAGCCGTATGAGTCAGGTGGCAGTTCGCGGACAACAGCCATCTCATCGGGGCCTTCAAGAAGCAGTACGGTCAAACGCCCGCCGAGTTCGCCCGCTCGAGCAACCGTCCGATGCCCGGGGCAGACGATTCCCCGGACGAGATCACGCCGTAGTCCTCCGGTCCCGCTGTTCGGCGCGGCGCCGGGCGGCGGTCGCCGGCGGCGCGCTGGGACGGCAGCGGCAGCACCTGCCCATCCGAGTCGATCCAAGGTGACCGGGGGCTCGGGCGACGGTTTCGAGCGCGCCTGGCATGAGGTTGGCGACGTCCTCGACGTTGTACGGGGTCTTCGGGAGGAGACCGCGGTAATCCCATAAGGCGTCGAAGGAATGCACCACCTCCCCGCCCGTCACGGACGTGCGGGCGTCCACCTCGTCGAGATCCCAAATTGACGCCCAGTCCCACCGTGTCAGGCTCTCGGGCGAGTTCTTGCAGGTGGCCATGACCGAGAGGGCCACTCCGCCCCGAGGGACAGCACCCCGCTCGGGGCGATGCCGGTCGATGACACTCTGTCATCGCTCCCCCCGCACAGGCGTCGGGGGAAGCACGCGTCCCCCGTTGTCACCCGCGCTCGGCGCATAGGCAGCCGACGCCTTTGTCGATCCACTCCTTCCCGCTCCACCTCGGATACCGTTCGACCAGCAGTGCCTTGACCTCCTCGATGATCGTCTCCTCGCTCACCGCCGAGTCTCGCCGTACCCAGGTCTCATCGCGCAACAGCCGCAAGTAGTCTCCGACATCGGTCAGCAGGTCCGGCCCGCCGACGTCGCCATGGCCCGGCACCACCACGCGCGGCCGCTCCGCCGCCAGCCGGTCCATCACCTCGATCCAGCGCAGACCGGACACGTCGGTGTCGTACGGCGGGAACCAGGGGAAGATCGCGAACTGCCCGGTCTCCACCAGGTCGCCGGTGAACATCACCCCGGCGTCGGGCACCGTGACCACCTGGTCGCCCCTGCTGTGCGCCCGCCCGGTGGGCCGCAGCTGCACCACCCGGCCACCCAGATCCAGGTCGTAGGAGTCGTAGACGAGGTCGGGCGTGGTCAGCTCGACGCCGGTCAGCTCCCTGGCGATCCCCTCATCCAGACCCCGGAACATCTCCAGGTAGCTCGGTCCCTTGGCGGCCAGTTCGTCGGCCTGCGCCCGGTTGATCAGGAACGTGGCTTGCCCGGCGAACGTCTGGGCGCCGAAGGAGTGCTCGGGGTGGAAATGCGTCGTGGTCAGGTAGAGCCTGCGGCCCCGCGCGGACTCGACGGCGAACTTCAGGACCGCCTCCGCGTTGCGCGGCCCCATCCCGGTCTCCACGACCAAGACAGCCTCAGAGCCGCCGATGACGCCGATGTTGGGCACCAGCTCCACGCCGCGGTTGGGGATCACCATCAGGTCGCGGGCGAGCTCCCACGCTCCTTCGACCCGAACTACGGGGTTGTATTCAGCCATGACCCCAGTAGACGGCCAGGGTCGCGCGGCGGTCCAACACCGATCACGCAAGACCGATACCGCGCGGGTATCGTGGCCGATGATGGAGCTACGACTGCTGCGCTACTTCGTGACCGTGGCCGAGGAACGCCACTTCGGGCGGGCTGCCACGCGGCTGCACATGACCCAGCCTCCGCTCAGCCGGGCCATCCAGCGACTGGAGGCCGACCTCGGTGCCGCCCTGCTGCAGCGCTCCGCGTCGGGCGTCACCCTCACCGCAGCCGGAGCCACTCTCCTCGACGAGGCCCGCACCCTGCTGGACCAGGCGGAGCAGGCACGAGCCCGGGTGGTGGCCGCGAACGGCCTCACGATCGGCACACTCGCCGACACCGCCGAGCAGGCGGGCCTGGCCGCCGCCTTCCGTGAGCGCCATCCGGGCGTCGCCGTGCGTGTCCGGGAGGCTGATCTCACCGATCCGACCATCGGCCTGCGGAGTGGTCTGGTGGACGTGGCGCTCACGCGGGCGCCGTTCGACGACACCGGAATCCGTGTCCACGTCCTGCGTGCCGATCCGGTCGGCGTCCTTCTTCGCGCCGACGACCCGCTCGCCGACTATGACAGCCTGCGCGTGGATGACCTCGCCGACCGCCGCTGGTTCCAGTTCCCAGACGGGACCGATCCGATCTGGCGCGCCTACTGGAACGCTGGAGCTCAGCGTGAGGGGCCCGTCGTGCGGACTGCCCACGAGTGCCTGCAGGCTGTCCTGTGGAACGGCACCATCGGCATGACCCCGCTCACACACGCCCTGCCGGCTGGCCTCGTGGCGATACGGCTCGCCGACATGCCACCCAGCCGCATGGTCATGGCCTGGAACGACGACGACGGCAACCCGCTCATCCGCTCGCTCCTCCGCCTCACCGTCAAGGAGGCACAACGAGGATGACCACGCCGTACCCGAGGAACGTCAACCCCGTGACGACCAGGAACACGACCGGAATCACCCGTAGCACCTGGTGAGAACTCGAGCGGCATGCGCCTCACCCGGAGGGTGGACCAGCGGGACCGCGCGCCCGAGCCGCAGGTTCAGCCCGACCGCCGCAAGCCGGGCCTGAAAGTGACCTGCCTGCCGGCGTGGCCGATGAAGACGATCATGACGACCAGCGCGAGGAGTACGATATGGCGGTCGTCCTGGTCACTCACGATCTGGGGAAGCGCCAGGAGACGAGCGCTCCAGCTCTCGCGCTCCACGCGCGCTCACTCGGCGGCGACCTCGGCGGGTGAGGCATCCGTGAGATCGCGCAGCACCTGCCAGCGGAGGCGGGGTAGGACTCAAGCAGCCCGCGACGAACTGATCGCCGGGCTCATCAGGGACGCCTACCGAAGCCTGGCCCATACTCTCCGCTCGGCCTCCGCTTCCTGGAGCAGGATCCGGCGGACCTGGCGCGTTCAACCTCGGTGATTTGCGGCTTGCGGCCCACTCCAGGCCGGTCCCCGAGCCCGGCCAGGCCCTCGGCGTTGAACCGCACGATCCGCTCCCGCACCGTCTGCATGTGACAGCCCAGCATGGCGGCGATCGCGCTGGTACGCAGTCCCTGCCGGCTGAGCACGATCATCTTCGCGCGCCGGATCCAATCTGCCGGGGCGTGCCGGGCCCCGGCCAATTTACGGATCTTGCGTTCCTCGTCGACGTCCGCGGGCGGACGCGCGAACAACAACTTCGGCATGACGATTTCCCTGAGGCGATCATCACCCCGGGTCAGCAGGGATCGCCACCCCCGTTCAGGAACCCAAGGATCTAGTTGAAGCAGTCCTGATTGTTGAGGGCGATGCCGTACTCGGCGACCTTGCCGTGCGTGACGCCGAAGCTGTAGTAGGCCTTCTTGTTGCCGG
>NZ_JBIAZA010000056.1:0-27200 GCF_042898655.1 Streptosporangium sp. NPDC000396 | reverse complement strand
ACCAGCAACGCGCCGGCGAGGAGCGAGGCCCCGATCATCGTCTTCATCATGCTCTCTTCGACTACGGGGGGCCGGTAAAGGTTCGACGCAATATACGGCCGCTCGGTCACGGCGGGGCCGTGGGCGGCGCCGCGGTCATAGATACAAGCTTGCATCCACGCTGTTCACATGCCCGATCCCGCGAAGCGTCCCTTGGAACGGTCCGCGGCGGAGCGCATCGCACGCCCGAACGTCCCGGGACTCCACCCCGACCGGTGCCAGAACCCCGCTCCCGGCACCGCCGGAACCGAACAGAAACGCGCCCGACCACGGTCACCCTGCGAGGGCCGACTCGATCAGGCAGCCACGCCGGACCGCGACTGGCTCACTGCAGACGGCCTCGACCGCATACTCGCCCTGCAGAGGCGAATCAACCAACGCCTGAAGCTTGACTCTCACGACAGCAACGACCGCAGGGACGACGATGCCTACTTTCCTGACCTCATCGCCGTTCGAGGACGACGACTGGGCGGCCTACCTGTTCACCAGCGGCGACCGGCCCGTCGGGTTCTCATTCGTGCGCGCGCTGTCCGGCCCGACGCGCCCCCGGACGCGTGGATCTCCTTCACCACCGCCTGACCAGGGATCAACTGGGAGCGTAACCGGCGGGGCCGTGGTCACCGTGGGTGGCCAACTCGCCCGCCAGGACGTACGCACCCACCAGCGACACGCTCGACCCCTGACCTGACATGAACGACGTCGCGTAAGCCGCGTCGCCCACGAGGGCGACGCGGCCGGTGGACCAGGCAGGCATGTGGATCTGGCTGACGACATCGAAGAACAGGTCCTCGGCCTCACGCTTCGACGCCTGTGCTTAGCCGAAGCGATCGCTCCGTGACCGCCATGGCGGACCCAAGCACCAGGCCTTCCTCTGGTCCAGGTCCAAGAACGACCAGCTCAACGCGGTGCAGGCCGGTGCCGAACAGCAGGTAGCCGACAGCGCGGTCGCGAGCCGGACGGTATGGGCGTGCACGCGTGGTGCCTTGCCGTGGCGGCCGAGGTCGCCGCCGGCTGCCAGATCCCCACAAGATCCCGCCCGCCGACACCGTTGACCAGCACAGTCTCGACGCTGCCGCTGGTCAGGCATATGCGTTGAGCTCTCGACCTCGACGGTGATCTATCGCAGCGCTACTTGACGGCTGGGGACACGTTCGGGAGAAGACCGCCGCGAAGGAGGGTTCCGATCAGCGGAGGTCGCGGATGAGGTTGCCGATGACGGATTCAACCTCGTCCGAGTTGAACGTGTCCGTGCCGATCAGCAGGGTCACGGCCCGTTGGCCGTCATCGGTGACGGCGTTCCTGAACTTGTGGCCGCTGGCCATACTGCCGCTGTGTCCCCAGGTGACGAGACCTGGGGCGAGCCGATAGCCCTCGACTCCCAGGCCGTAGTCCTTGCCAAAGTCGTCCAGAATGGTCTGTTTCATTTCGGCGAGCTGGGCTGGGGCCAGCAGTTTCCCGGTCAACAGCGCGGTCCAGAAGACGGTCGCGTCGGCACCAGTGGAAATCAGCTCACCCGACGCGTCGGCCTCTGAGGTGTTCCATTCCGTCTTGTCCATCAGAGTCCCAGCTTGCTTCACGTAGCCCCGCAGGTCCGGCTTGGGGATCGTGGTCCGGTCGCCAGGCCAGGAGGTCTCACGCAGTCCGAGGTGCTTGATGATCCGCTGGTCGATCTCGGTGCCGATGCTGCGACCGGTGACCTTCGTGACGATCAGTCCGGCCAGGTTGTAGTTGGTGTTGGCATAGGCGAAGCCCGACGGAGCCCTGTCGGGCGGGGGCAGAGTCAGCGCCTGCTCCACCGTCTGCAAGGGCTCGATGTGATCCCAGCGGTGCGCCTCCTCGTTGTCCCAGAACGGCGCATCCAGATAGTCGGGCAGGCCACTGGTGTGTTGCAGAAGCTGCCGGATCGTGATCTTGCGCCCATCGTAGAGCTTGGTGCGGATGAGACCGGGCAGGTAGTGGTCGACAGTGTCATCGAGCTTGATCTTGCCTTCGCCGACGAGCTGAAGCACGATCGTGGCTGTCCAGGTCTTGGTATCGCTGCCGATACGGCTGTGCTCATTGCCGACGACCTTACGGCCCGTCCTGCGGTCGGCGAGGCCGACGCCGCCATTCCAGACGCCGCAGCGCGGACTCTTCACCGTCACGGCGATCCCTGCGCCGACACTCGCCAGCGCCTTCAGCGCTGTCTGGATGGGCTTGGTGTCACACCGTGCTATCGCGGCCGACGCGGCAGGCGCCACCACCAGAGAGGCCGTGACCGCCAAGGCCGCGACAACACTCGTCCTACCTCGCATGATGTCTCCTTTCATCGTGCGGCGTAACCGGTTTCGCCTTGTGCTTGGGAGTGCGGCCGCTATCGCGCCGAGCCTCGCTCGTACAGCTTCCGCGTCGAGACGGCGTATCGGCCGAGCGCTGCGGGAAGCACGGTCACGCCGCTGCCCGGTTGGTCTGGAACAGGCAGGCAACCGTTGTCGAGTCGGAACGCGTCAGTGAGATCCTCGGTGTAGTAGCGGTCAGACGGCGGTGAGCCGGTCGGTCTCGTCGTGCCCGTTGATGCCGTCGTCGATCTGGCCGTAGAAGTCCACCGTGTACTCTGTGGCGCTCGCGCCAAGCTTGGCGAGGTTGAAGTGAGCGTTGCGGCTCACCAGTGGGTCGAAGGTTCAGGCCGTGGAGGTCGCGCCGCGTTCGAGCGCTCAGGCCCGCTGCGCCTGCTTGAGAGCGAAACCGACTCCGTGATCGCTGGTGCGGGCGGACGCGATCGGCGGTTGGGATTCGGGGGTCTGCCATACACCGGCGAGGAATCGCGATACCGGTTCGAGCGTGGGGAGGTCCTCGGCCGGCTGGATCCGGACACCCGCACGGGTCGCGGCGCGCATGACGGTTTCGGTTGCGCTTGCCGGGGCCGAAGCGGGTACGGTCGCAGGGACTGCCCGCGGCACGCTTGCTGGGATGTGCATGCTGACAGCGTCGCGTCTGTACTGACCGTGTGCATTCGGTGCCCGTCCAGAGATTCCGCGAATGCCTTGTACGTCTGGCTAAAGAGGTGAGGATGCTCGATACCGGAGTACCCGATCTCGGACAAGTCCTCGATGCGTTGGGCTCTTCGCTGCTGCGGCTGTTAACCGTACTGCCGGAAAAACCGGTACCGGTCTCGGGCGTGCTCATCTTCGAGCGGCGAGCCCCGCTTCCACCCGTCAGGGACGCGGTCCTGCTCGCCGTCGGTGTAGGGACGGCCGAAGCGCAAGCGAAGGAGCTCGTTGCCTCGGCGGCCGAGGCCGGGTGCGCCTGCCTGGTGGTGAAGAGTTTCGGCGAGCCGGTCACCGAGCTGGTGGAAGCCGCGCAGCGATCCGGAATCGTGCTGCTTGCCGCCGACGATGCCGTGGCCTGGCACTACCTGGACGCCATGATCTCCTCGGCCCTTTCCTCCGCGGTGCGATTCGCGCAGGCCGCGGCCGCCCCGGCCATCGGCGATCTTTTCGCCTTGGCCAATGCGATCGCGGGGATGGTAGGAGGTGCCACGGTGATCGAGGATCCGCACCGGCGCATCCTCGCGTACTCGACTTTGCCCAGCCAGGCCATCGATGAGGGCCGCCGCCAGGGCATTCTCGGCCTCCAGGTGCCGGACGGCCCGGACTACGACGAGCAGTACCGCGCGCTCGTCCAGGTGGGGCGCGCCTGCCGGTTCCCAGCCGTTCTCGGCGGCCTTCCTCGTCTCGGTGTCGCGGTCCGCGCGGGAAGCGAGGAACTGGGTTCGATCTGGGTCGTCGATGCCGAGGACTGCCTGGACTCCGCTGCCGAACAGGCCCTTTCCGACGTGGCGGACATTGTCTCGCTGCACCTGCTCGCGGCCCGTACCGCGGTCGATGCCGTCCGGCGCAGGCGCGCCGACCTGCTGCGGCGGCTGCTCGCCGACCCGAGCAGTGTCACCGTGGTGGCCCCGCAGCTCGGTCTGGACCCGAACCTGCCCGTCGCGGTGGCCGCGTTCGCTGTCGCCCCGAGCAGTGCCGACGATGTTCTGGCGGCACACGCGGCCACCCGGCTCGCCGACTTGGTGAGCCTGCACTGCGAGGCCCACTACGGCAGGCACGGCTGCGCGTTGATCGATGGAACGGTCTATGCGCTGCTGCCGAGCGGGCCTTCGCCGAAGGCGCACCGCGAACTCGTCGCCGACATCGCCCGGCGAGCCCACGGTGCGCTGCGGGTGCCCGTCCAGGCCGGACTCGGCTCGCTCGTCCAGGGGCTGGGCTCGATCGCGAGCTCACGCGCCGACGCGGATCTCGTCCTGCGCGCACTCACCGACCGGCCGGGTGACCCGGAACCGTGCCGGGTGGCCACGATCGACGAGGTGTGGGCCAGCGCGACGCTGTCCGCGCTGGCCCAGATACTGGCCGCGCACGAGGCGCTGCCCCGCAGGCTGGGGCCGGCGGTCCGCGCACACGATCTCGAGCACGGCACCGCTTATGCGTCCACCATCCTCGCCTACCTGGACGCCAACAGCGATATCGCGGCCGCCTCCAATCGGCTGTCCGTGCACCCGAACACGATCCGGTACCGGCTTTCCCGCGCCGAGGAGATCTTCGGGTTCGATCTCGCCAACCCGGACGAGCGCCTGGTGCTGTGGCTGCGGTTGCGGCTCGGCGACCAGCTCGGCTGGTGAGCCTTTGATAGCCGGGCTCCACTGTCAGTGGCGGTGGGTGGCGTCGGCGTGATGGGGGTCGGCAGGGTGCTCGTAACCCGCCCAGAGCCGCACCTTGTCCGCGTAGCGGCGTTCCAGCCACCCGGCGAAGGCCTGGTCCACCGCCACGGAGGTCAGCTCGGCCGCGATGGAGTCGCGCATGCTCTCGTACGGCCTGCGCCCACCCGGCTGAATCCGGTCCACGCGCAGCGTCCACGAGCCTCCCGGGCCCTCGACGGGCCCGACGACCTCCCTCTCCGCCGCGGAGAAGACGGCCTCCTCCAGCGCCGCCGGGAGTTCCCCCCGCCGCACCGGCCCAAAGGACGACTCCGGCTCCCTCCGCCGGGCGGCGAAGGAACCGGAGGACGGAGCCTCCCGGCCTTCGGATGCCTCGGAGGGCGGTGGGGGAAGATCCGCGTGGATGCGGCTGACGTGGCGGATCTCCGGGTCGGTGAACCTGTCGAGGTTGCGGTCGTAATATGCGCGGACCTCGGCCTCGGGTACCCGTACCTCCGCCGTCACCACGTCGCGCAGCGCTCGCGTGATCGGCATCGACGCCGTCACGGCGGCGACCACGCCACCCGTGCGGAGCGCGGCGGGCAGGGTGAACGGCGCGGGCGGCGGCGAAGGGGCGGGCGCGACGAGCCCGAGCGCGGCGGCCTCGTCCTCGACGAGGGCCTCGGTCACCAGCACCTGGACCAGCCAGCGGCGGAGGTTGCGCCCCTCGGCGCTGTGAGGGTGCGGCAGTCGCGAGGCCAGCGGACCAGCGCGCAGCTCCGCCTCCCGGGCGTCCACGTGGGAGACCGGGATGACCCGGTCCCCCACCTCGGCCGCGACGGCGGTGAGTGAGGTCACCGGAGCACCCCTTCCTCGATACACAGGCCGTTCCAGCACCCCATCATGCCCGCACCTCGATCTCGACCGCCTCGGTGTAGTGCAGCCGGCCGGCGCACGCGAGCTTGACGACGGCCCACCAGCGTCCCGGCCGGGTGCCGGGGGGAGCCTGCAGGCCGAAGCGGAGCCGAGCCTCGCCGCGGGCGGGGACGACCACCCCGGTGTTCCACTCAGGGACGAGCTCGAAGGTGTGCCAGGGGCTGATGAGCTGCGCCTGCACGGACACGTCGGTGCGGGCCGGCGAGCGGAGCAGCACCTCCACGGCTCCGGTGGACGCCGGTCCGCCGGGCGCGAGCCGTACGCTCGGCGTCTCCAGCACCACCTCGAGCTCGGCGGCCTGACGCTCGCCGACGTACAGCCGGGTGACGTCCTCGTACACCTGGCCGCCGTAGGTGGTGCGGGCGCGCAGCCAGTATTCGCCCGGCTCGGCCCCGTCGGGCGGGACGATCCGGACCGGGAAGGCCGCATGGCCGCCGGGCGTGAGGACGTACGGCCGCTCGGCGGGCTCGCAGGTCCATCCCTCCGGCGGCAGCAGGGTGACCAGGCCGGACGCCTCCCCCTCGGTGAGCCCGGAGGCGATGGACACGACCGTTTCCACGGGCCCTGCGGGGAGGCCGGAGTCGGCCAGGTGCACGGCCACCGGGATGTTCCCGATCGGGGCGGGACCGGTGTTGTTCAGCCAGTACCGCGTGTAGACGGGCTGGTACGGTTCGCCCTCCGGCCCCAGCACCGCCGCTCCGGAGGATCCGGAACCCGCCGCCGTCTCCGGCCCCGTCCCGGCCGCTCCCGGGCCTGCGGTGACGATGACAGTGGCGATCTCCATACCGGTCAGCTCGATCGCGTCGAGCGGCAGCGGGGAGAGGGGACGTTCGAGCAGGTCGGCGCGGTGGGCATCGGCGAGGGGCAGCGCGCTGTGGACGCGGGCGGCCACCGGGTCGCCGGACGCCTCGTACAGCCGCAGCGTGACCCCTTCCACCTGGCCCGCCTCTTTGCCGGAGGCCAGCGGGTTACCGGTGGCCTTGAGCGCGGCGAGCACCACCGCGCCGGCGGGCTCGACGGCGAGGAACGACGTGGTGCCCGCCAGCTCGCCCTCGTGCGCCTCCTCGGGGAGAGCGGACAGCGGGTGGTTGACGTCGTGCCCCTGGGTCACCATGCCGGTCGCACGCCAGTCGCCGGGCCCGGTGACCAGGGAGTATTCGAAGGAGTGGGTCCAGTGCTGGAGCTGGAAGTTCGATCCGTCGGGTGTGGTGCGCCGCGGCGGGTCGATCCACACGCCGGACGGCCAGCCGGTGCACGAGCGCATGAGCGACAGGTGGAGGGCGCCGCCCGAGTCGACGGCGAAGCCCGGGATGCCGCGGTTGATCACGCCGAAGGTGTAGTCGTCCAGTGCGGGCTCGGTGAGGACGGCGAGTGCGGACGGCTGGCTCACCTCGATGACGGCGTCGTCGAGGTCGGCGACGAGCTCATCGACCGCGCCCTCGCCCGCGACGATCAGCACCGGCAACGCGCGCGGCCCGGTGAGGTCGGCGCTCGGCACCCACACCTTCTCCAGCGGCTCGGACGCCGGCACCCAGACGCGGGCCCGGCCGCCGGAGGCCAGCCGTTCGCGCAGCAGTTCGGCGTACTCGGACTCGGCGGCCTGGAGCACCTCGGCGACGAACGGGTTGTCATCTGGGGTGCCGAGGGCGATCCGCACGTCAGGGAGGTTGGAGTCGACGCCGAGGTTGCCGTACCGGGGGCCGGGGGCGGCCGAGCAGGTGGCGGTCACGCCCTTGCGCACCAGCGCCACGGCGAGGTCACGCGGCTCGCCACCGATGATCTCGGCGATGCCGATGGCGCGGGCGCCGACGGGCTCGCCGTCGTCGCCGCGCAGCGCGACCCGCGCGGTGGACGACAGCGCGAACCAGTTGCCGGCCGGGTTGTCGAGGGTCCAGGGGTGCTCGCCGGAGTCGACGTCGATGAGGCCGAAGCCGCGTCCGACGACGGCGTCGCCGACCTCGCTGACGGGCAGGGCACCGGGCACGCGGGCGGGCCAGCGAACCCGGACGAGCTGGTCGGCGCCGTCGAACTCGTCGACGTGGGTGACGCAGTCGACCCGGTCGAGGCCGTGCCAGAGGGTGATGCGCTGGGTGTACTTCACCGGGCCGACCCGGCCGGTGACGGTGAGGCGCTCGCCGAGCGCGCTGGTCTCGGCGACGACGGAGTCGGCGGGCCGCTCGGCCGAGCCGGTGACGGTGCCCTTCGGGATCAGATGCCAGGGGCCTTCCTCGTATTCGGGGTGCGCGGAGTACTCGTCGTACACCAGCAGCTCGTTGCCCACGCGTTCCGGCTGGAGCAGCTCACGGTCATGGGCCACGTCGTGGAACCGGGATACGCATCCGCCGCGCGCCGGGTCGACCTCCACGATGTGGGTGCCGGTGGCGATGCGCAGGCCGTCGCGGACGGTCCAGCCGACGGCCTGCGCGTCGGCGACCGGCTCGGCGCGCAGCGTGCGGCAGCCGAGCGGCGGTACGGCCTGCGCGACCAGCACGACGTCGACGGCGACGAGCCCGCCGTCCTCGCGGTACTCGGGGTTCTCCAGCAGCACGGGCAGCTCGCCGCCGTCGGGGTCGGTGACGCGGACGCCGTGCGCACCCGCCCCGGGGAGTGTCAGCCGGACCCGGACGACGCCGCTCCGCTCCCAGGACGAGGG
Source organism: Streptosporangium sp. NPDC000396 (assembly GCF_042898655.1). Classification (NCBI taxonomy): domain Bacteria; kingdom Bacillati; phylum Actinomycetota; class Actinomycetes; order Streptosporangiales; family Streptosporangiaceae; genus Streptosporangium; species Streptosporangium sp. NPDC000396. Next base: position 18,900 of record NZ_JBIAZA010000056.1, on the reverse strand, counting down.
ATTCCACACCACCACGGCGATGCCGTCGCCGCGCGTGTCGACGCGGGCGGTCAGCTCGCCGAGCGAGGCCTTCAGCACGCCGTCGCCGATGTCGTGGGCCTCGCGCCAGCCGGTGAGCAGGTCGAGGTACACCTGGTCGGACTCCGAGCCGGTGATCGCGTCGTGGTGCGCGCCGTACACCAGCTGGCGCCACGCCTTGTCGAGGGCGGCGTGCGGGTAGCGGGCGCCGGTGGTGAGGGCGGCGATCGTGGCGAACTTCTCGGCGTCCACGACCAGCGACTCGGCCGACCGCTGGGCCTGCTTGGTGTCGATGAACGACACATCCTTGCCGGTGTAGACCGGGTTCATGTCGCGGGTCTGCGGCGAGGCGGCGGGCAGCGACGACCGTACGGCCGCGAAGAACTCCTTCGGCAGCCCGACGACGAACCTCGGCGAGACGTAGCGGGCGTTCCAGTGGCGGTGGATCTCGGTGACCCACTTGTTGGGCGGCGAGTAGTCGGTGCCCATGGGCAGCAGCAGGTTGCGCGTGGCCGCGACCCGCTTCAGACGCAGGAACAGCTCGTACGCCACCCACTCTGCGTGGGAGAGGTCGTGTGAGGAGTCGAGCCACCAGCCGGCACTGTAGTGGGCGGGCATGTAGTGGGTGAGCACGCCCTTGCCGGACGGCGACAGCCACTCGAACTCCGCCGGGAACTGCATGACGCTGTCCGGGTATGCGACGCCGCGCCGTGGGTCCCAGGTGACGAGCATCGGCCCCCATTGGTGATGCGGGCCGCGCGCCCAGGAACTGGACGTCAGCCCGGCCTCGGCGAGCAGCCCGGGAAACTGCGGGTCGTGCCCGAACACGTCGAGCTGCCAGGCCGTCTGCGGGTCACCGCCGACGATGTCGCGTTGGAAGCCGACCCCGTAGATGATGTTGCGGATCGTCGACTCGACAGAGGTGAGGTTGGTGTTGGGCTCGTTGTAGGTGCCGCCCATCAGCTCGACCCTGCCCTCGGCGAGCAGCCTCCGCAGGTGCTCGCGGTCCTGCGGGTGGGCGTCCCAGTAGGGCTTGAGGTAGTCGACCTCGGCGAGCACGAACTTGTAGTCCGGGTCGCGGCGGGCGATCTCCAGGTACTCGCGCACCAGGGAGAACCCGGCGTTCTGCCGTTCGCCGCGGAACTCCTGGGCGACCTCCCCCGCGTCGTCCCACGTGGTCGTGTAGGCGGCCTGGGTGTTCCACCACACCGGGTCGTAGTGGAAGTGCGGCACCATCCACACCGTCCAGCCGGGCTCGGCGACCACCAGCTCGCCGGTGGCGGTGGCCTCCCCGGCCGTCACCGTGATGGGGATCCGCGTCCCGGGCGCGGCATCCGTCGAGACGGCCACCTCGGCCGGACGGCCCGCCGTACGGCCCGCGCCGGCGACGCCCGGGCCGGTCACGCGGATCTCGACCTCACCGGGAGGCCCGTCGAGGTACACGTGGACCACTTGGCCTTCTTCGACGAAGAGCTCGGTGGATTCGACGCTGGTGATACGCAAGGGTCAACCCTTCACTGATCCGGCGAAGCTGAACGAGCCGGCGAGGTACTTGTTCACGGCGACGTAGAGCACCACGGCCGGGGCTGTGTAGATGATGGAGAAGGCGGCCAGCTCGCCGTAGGCGACCTGGCCGTACTGGGAGAAGAACGTGTAGATGGTGACCGCCGCCGGCTGCTTCTCGGGTGTGTCGAGCAGTACGAAGGGGACGAAGAAGTTCCCCCATTGGCCGACGAAGACGAAGATCGCGACGACGGCGACCCCCGGGGCCATCAGCGGGGCCACGACACGGGCCAGCGACTGCACCCATCCCGCGCCGTCGACCCAGGCGGCCTCTTCCAAGCTCACCGGCACGCCGTCCATGAAGTTCTTCATCATCCAGATCGAGAACGGCAGCGAGCTCGCCGTCAGGAACAGCACCATCGCTGGGACCGACCCGTACAGGTTGAATCGGAAGAACATCGCGTACACCGGCACCATCACGGCCGTGACCGGCAGCCCCGTCGTGAACAGCAGGGTCAGCAAGAAGTGGCGCTTGAAGCGCAGCTTGTACCGGGAGAGCGGATAGGCCGCCAGCCCGGACACGACGACGGTGAGGATCGCGGTGGCGCCGGAGATGACGATGGAGTTGAGCACCGGACGGTAGACGGTCTCCCAGTTGAGCACCGCCGCGAAATTGCTGAACGAGAAGTCCAAGGTGGGTTTGGCGGTCAGGCTCGCGCCGGGCTGCACCGAGGCGAGCACCACCCACAGGAACGGGCCGAGGAACGCCAGCGTGATCAGCGCGAGCGAGACGAGCGCCGCGACCCGGGCGGCCGCGCGGGTCATGCGCACTCCCCCCTTCGGACGGCGGCTTCCCTCATCGGGACGGCCAGCAGGTCCATCAGGCCTCCACCTTGATCAGCCGTAGGTAGACCAGGGAGAATGCCGCGCCGATGACGAGCATCACCAGGGCCATCGCGCTGCCGTACCCGATCTCGAAGTAGCGGAACGCCTGCTCGTACATGTAAAGGGGTGTGGTCTGGCTGGCCGTGCCGGGGCCGCCGCCGGTGAGGGCGTAGATGAGGCCGAAACTCGCCAGCGTCTGCAGGGTGATGAGCATGAGGTTCGACAGGATGGAGCGGCGGATCAGCGGCAGCGTCACGTTGACGAACCGCCGCCAGGTGCTCGCCCCGTCGACCGACGCCGCCTCCAGCAGGTCGCCGGGGACATCCGAGAGCGCCGCCGAGTAGACGAGCATCGAGAAGGCCGTGCCGCGCCAGATGTTGGCCAGGATGATCGCGACCATGGGCGCGCTGTACAGCCATTCCTGGGACAGCCCGAACACCCCGAGGAACTCGTTCAGCGTGCCCTCCTCGGAGAGGAACGAGAACCAGCACGCCGCCGCGACCACCTCGGGCACCACCCACGCGGCGATCACCACGCCGTTCACCACGCTCCTGATCGCCCGGCCCCGCCCGCGCTGGAGCAGCGCGATGATCAAGCCGAGGGTGTTCTGCCCGACGACCGCCGAGCCGATCACGAAGACGAACGTCAGGAGGAAGGAGTGGCGGAAGTCCTCGTCGCCGAACATCTTCATGAAGTTCGCCAACCCGATGAACCTGGAGTTCACCGAAGCGGAGCCGGTCAGCGTCTCGTTGGTGAAGGCGATGTAGACGCTCCACAGGATCGGCCCGGCCATGAAGATCACGAGCAGGACCAGCGCGGGCAGGAGCGGCAGCAGCCGCCGCAGCGCCGAGCCGGGCCGCCGGCGTGACTCCCCCTGCTGGGGAAGCCGCGCCGAACTCGATGCCGGGGTCATGGTGGTGACCGTCATGAGCCGGAGACGACCTTGTCAGGGCCGCCCACGACGGCCGGAAGCGTCTCGGCGTACTCCTTGGCCGCCTGTTCGGGGGCCTTGGAGCCGGAGGTCACGGCCTCCATGGCCTTCTGCACCTCGGCGGAGACCTTCGGATAGACCTCGTAGGCCGGGCGGTAGTGCGTCACCGAGGCGAGGTCGGTCCAGAACTTCACGCTGGGGTTGCTGCCGGAGTATTTCGGATCGGCGGCGACGTCCTTGCGCGGGGCCAGGTCACCGGAACCGATGGAGTACAGCAGAGTGTTGTCCTTGTTGGTCGCCAGGGCGATGAAGTCGAAGGCGTCCTTCTTGTCCTCGGCGTAGGCGCTCATCGCCATGGCCCAGCCGCCGGACAAGCTGACCGCGCCCGGCGCCTCGCCGTTCTGGGTGGGCATGGGAGTCCAGCCCACCTTCTCGGTCCACTGTGCCCAGGGCTTGGTGCTGGACATCCAGGCGCCTGCCAACCAGTTGCCGTCGAGGGCGATGCCGAGCTTGCCGCTCGGGAACCATTCCAGGCTGACCTTGTCACCGAGCTTGGGGTTGAACGCGTCGGCCTTCTTCGGGCCGAGGTCCTCGCGGTAGATCGTGTTGACGAAGCCGAGCGAGTCGGTGATGCCCTTGCTGGAGGCCACCCACTTCTTCTGCGCGTCGTCGTACAGCGTGCCGCCAGGCGTGCCGTACAGCAGCATCTCGAAGCCCTGCATCGTGGCGGCCTCGCCGAGCGGTTTGGTGGAGTACATGTTGAAGGGGATGACGTCGGGGACCTTCTGCTTGATGGCGCGAGCGGCGGCGAGCACGTCGGCCCAGGTCTTGGGCTGCCACGGCACCGTGAGGCCGGCCTTGGCGAAGATGTCCTTGCTGTACCACAGGCCGCGGGTGTCGGTGCTGATGGGGACGCCGTAGGTCTTGCCGTCGAGGCCCCTGGCGGCATGCTTCACCGAGTCGGGGTACTGGGCGGTCCAGTCGGGCCAGCTCTTGAGGTAGTCGTCGAGGGGGGCGAGCTTGCCGGCGGCGACGTCGGCGTTGACCTGGAAGGTGTCGTGGAGGTAAACCTCGGGGGCCGAGTCGGGTGAGCGGTTGAGCAGGGCGAGCTTGGTGTAGTAGTCCTCAGTGGTGCCCTGGACCGCCGTAAGCTTGATGGTCAGGCCCTTGTGCGCGGCCTCGAACTGTGTCTTGGCCTTCTTGAGCATGTTCTGAAGGTGTGGCCGCGCGGGGTCCAGCCCGTAGAGCACCTCGATCTCCTTGCCGCCGCCGTCCGTGCCGGCCGCGCCGCCGCCGCACGCGCCGGTCGTGGCGGCGACCGCGATCACCAGCGCCGAGGCCACCATTGCTCGTCTCATCGAGGCTCCTTCTCTGGTCCTTCGCAGCACGGCCCCGACCTCCGCGCCGGACTGACCCGTCGGCCTGTCGCGGCCGTGTCGCTTTGGTGACGAGAACTTAAGTCTTTTTGATTTACTAAGTCAACGGTCTATGGGATATTCGTCGTGACCGTGAAGGGCGCCAGGTGGAGGCACAGATGCAGGTCGGCACGAATCTGCCGAAGGTCGGCACGTTCAACCGTGCCGTCGTACTGGAGGCGATCCAGGTGTCGGACGGCATCAGCCGCGTCCAGATCGCCAAGCGCACCGGACTCACCGCCCAGACCGTCTCCGTCATCGTGCGCAAGCTGCTGGAGGAAGGGCTCGTCGTCGAGGACGGCTCGCTTCCCTCCAGCGGCGGCAAGCCCCGCACGATCCTGCGGGTCTCCCCCGCCGCCGGGTACGCCGTCGGCATCCACTTCGACCCCGGGGAGGTCTCCTACGTCCTCGCCGACCTCGCCGGGGAACCGGTCGCCAAGCTCCACACCGGTCTCCGCCCAGGCCTCGCCCCTGAGGCGGTGATCCGGCAGATGGCCGCCACGGCGCGGCGCATGCTGGAAGACGCCGGGGTGCCCGACGGCAAGGTGCTCGGCATCGGCCTCGCCTGCCCCGGACCGCTCGACGCCGAGGGCGTGATAAACAACCCGCCGCGCCTGCCCGGCTGGGACCAGGTACCCATCAAGAGCCTTCTCGAAGAGCACATCGGCTTCCCGGTGACCTTCGACAACGACGCCGCGGCCGCCGCGATAGGAGAGCGCTGGGCCGGCCTGGCCCGCGCCACGCCGAGCTTCGCCTACCTCTACCTGGGCACGGGCATCGGCGGCGGGCTGTTCCTCGACAACCAGATCTACCGAGGCCGCTCTCTCAACGCGGCCGAGTTCGGCCACATCACCGTCGTGCCCGACGGGCCCGAGTGCTACTGCGGCAACCGGGGCTGCGTCGAAGCGATCTGCTGCCCCAGCGCCATAGAAACCACCTTCCGCAGCCGCCTGACCGCCCTCGCCACCACCGGCACCACCCCGCCGTCCCCGGACGTCCCCTCAGACGGTGCGCACCCGTCCCCGGACACCCCCATCGCCTCAGGCGGTGCGGGCCCGTCTGCGAGCGCCCTTCTTGCTGGAACCGGCACGCCGTCCTCCCCGGCGGTCGTGACGACGCTGCCGCCCGGCGCCGACCACGCCGCCATCTGCGCGGCGGCCACGGCGGGCGACCCGCTCGCCGGGGAGGTCATCGGCGAGGCGGCCGCACGGCTGGCCGACGCCGCCGTGAGCATCGTCAACATGCTCGACATCGACCTGCTGGTGCTCGGGGGGCCCGCGATGCACGAGGCCGCGACCATCTACCGGCAGGTGATCGCCGACGCCGTCGCCACCCGTGCCGTGACCCGCCGGCTCCACAAGGTGCAGGTCGAGATCTCCCCCATCGCCGCCGACGCCGCCGCGATCGGAGCCGCCTCCCTGGTCTTCCACGCCACTTACGCCCCCCGCCTGGGCACACTCCTCACTTCCTGAGATGCTGATCACTGGTCCGGCTCCCGCCGCTTCCCGGCTCGACCCGCCTCTCTCGAAAGACCCGTGCTCCCCTACCATCGGCCCGGCCCATCACCTTCCCGCGACGAGGAGACCATGACCCCGTACGTGCTCGCCGCCGACATCGGCGGCACCAAGCTGGCCGCAGCCATGATCGACAAGGACGGCGCGGTCATCCGGCGCAAGGAGGTGCCCACCCCGGTCGCACCCGCCGGCCGGGCGGAGGTGGTCAGCGCGGCGCTGACGGGCCTGCTGAAGGAGATCGCGGGAGACGCCCCGCCGCTCGCGGTCAGCGTCGCCTCGGCCGGGCCGCTCGACCTGCTCGCCGGCACGGTGAGCCCCGTGAACATCCCCGCCTGGCGCGGGTTCCCGATCCTCGCCCACGTGGCCGAGATCGTTCCGGGGGTGCCCTCCCGCCTGGTGGGAGACGCGGTGGCGGCGGCGGCCGGAGAGCACTGGCGCGGCGCCGGCCGCGGCAGCGCCACCATGCTCGGCATCGTCGTCTCCACCGGCATCGGCGGCGGGCTCGTCCTTGACGGGGTCCCCTTCGCCGGGCCCACCGGAAACGCCGGGCACATCGGGCACATCTCGGTCGACCCCGCCGGCTCGCCCTGCCCGTGCGGAGGCATCGGCTGCGTCGAGACGATCTCCAGCGGGCCCTCGATGGTCCGCTGGGCGTGCGAGCAGGGCTGGAACGGGCTTGACGCGCGACAGCTGGCCGAGGCGGCACGTGACGGCGAGACGGTCCCCCTGGCGGCGTTCGAGCGTGCGGCCGACGCCTTGGCGCGCGGCATCGTCTCGGTGGCCACGATCTGCGACCTGGACCAGGTCGTGATCGGCGGCGGGGTGGCCGGGGCGGGCGAGGTGCTGTTCGCCCCGCTGCGCCGCGCCGTCGCCGGACACGCCAAGCTGGGCTACGTCCGCCGCATACAGGTCACCCCCGCCGCCCTCGGCCGCGACGGCGGCCTGGTCGGCGCCGCCCGCATGGTCCTACTCCCCTGACCGCCCCACCCGGCTGGGCTCAGCGCTTGGCCACGAAGACGTGCACGGCGGTCTGCGTGGGGAGTTCGGTGGCCTCCCCGCCGCTGCCGACCATCACGCCGCCGGGCGACGACGTCACGGGTGCTCTTCTGGCCGAGCTCCTCCAGGCCCGGGATCGGGTTGCCGTAGGGCGACTCCGTCGGGTGCCGCAGCAGCTCCAGGACGCGGCGTTCGACGGCCTCGCTCATCACGTGCTCCCAGCCTTCCTCCTCGAGCTCCAGGATGGTGCGGAGATACATCTCCGTGGTGTCGATGAGTCCGGTCATGCTGCTCGTCAGGCGGGGGTTTCGGCGGTGGCGGTCAGGACCGCACGGCCGAGGATGTGGCCGGCGATGGTGAAGCCGAGGTAGGCAGGGGTGGCCTCGGCCGGGACGCCGATGGTCTCGACGTCGAGGGCGTGCACCACGATGAAGTAGCGGTGCGGGCCGTGCCCTGCCGGCGGGGCCGCGCCGATGAAGCGCGCCACGCGGGCGTCGTTGGGCAGTTGGTAGGCGCCCTCGGGAAGGCCCGAGCCGGTCTCGTCGCCCGCACCCTCGGGCAGCTCGGTGACGGTGGCGGGGAGGTCGGCCACGGCCCAGTGCCAGAACCCGGAGCCGGTCGGCGCGTCCGGGTCGTACACCGTCACGGCATAGCTCTTCGTCCCCTCGGGGGCGCCGCTCCATGACAGCTGCGGAGAGACGTCCTTGCCGCCCGGGACGCCGCCGGACATCTGCTCAGCGGGCCAGGGGGCACCGTCGCTCAGCGTGGTGCTGGTGACGATGAAGGAGGGCACCTCGGGGAGACGGGCAAAGGGGTCATTGGCGCTCATCGCATGTTCCTCTACAGAGATGGTGGGTCAGTCAACATGCCGGCCCGCGGCAATCGCTCGTTGCGGGAGACGTCTCACGGTGACGGCAGGCGGCCGCAACGGCGCCATCGAGGACACCGTCCGGACATCATCGACAATAACACGAATAATCGATTATTTGATGAATCGTCTATGATGTGGACATGACACAGACAGCCGACACATCGACGAAGCAGATGCTCTCCGAGCGTGTTCACGCCCGGCTTCGTGAAGCGATCATGAGTGGTGAGTACGTCCCGAACGAAGCACTCAAGCCGCAGGAGCTCGCCCAGCAGCACCAGGTCAGCCTGGCGGTCGTCCGCGAGGCCCTGGTACGGCTGGTCGGCGAGGGCGTCGCGGTGCGGCTGCCCAACCGCGGCTTCGCGGTCCCAGGCTTCTCCGATCGGCGCTGGCAGGAGATCGCCGAGGCACGCCGCACGATCGAACCGGTCATGCTGCGCCTGGCGATCGAGCGCGGCGACGTCGATTGGGAAGCACGGGTGCGCGCGGCCCACCACCGGCTGGTCCGCACCCCGGTGTACGCACCGGAGGAGGGCGCGTACTACAGCAGCGCGTGGTCCGAAGCCCACCGCGTCTTCCACCGGACACTGCTGGAGGGATGCGGCAACCCTGTGCTGCTGGACACCTTCGACAGACTGTGGACGGCCAGCGAACTGGCCCGACGCTGGTCGGCCCAACGCACACCCGACCGCGACGGCACCGCCGAACACCGCCGCCTGGAGGAGGCGACCCTGGCCCGCGACGCCGACACCGCCGCCGAAGTACTGGCCAAGCACCTGACTCTGACCGTCGCCGGCCTGACCTCCTGCTCCTACGACGAACAGGGAGAAGGATTCTGACGCCTACCGTCGTACGGCGCCGCCCAATGCGTTGGACGATCTCCGGAAGCGAAAACGAAGTGCTGGTCGTCGAAGCGGAGCCGTCGCTACACGGGAGCCCTGGGATTCCAGCACTTGGGTGTAGGCGGGTGCGTCTGGCGTCATCGAGAGAACTTGGCGACGGCTGCCGGGGTGACCGGGGTGAAGAAGTTGACGAGGTTGCCGTCGGGGTCGCGGAACAGCAGCGACCGGTTGCCCCAGGGCATCGTGGTGGGCTCGGTGACGAAGTCGGTGATGAAGCCGGTCAGGTTCTGGTACACGCGGTCCACGTCGTCGACCAGGAATTCGATGATCACGCTGTGGTTGTCGGCCGGGCGGGAAGACCCCGGAGCGAACAGCGGGACAGTGCGGGTGCTGGCGATCGCCAGAGTGGCGCCGGGGGTCTTGAGCTCGGCAAAGTCTTCAGTGGACCAGACCGCCTGCACCTCGGTGGCCTTCTCGTAGAACTCGACAAGGCGTGCGACGTCACCGGTGATGATGCGGATCGAAACGAAGTCCATGGCGTTCCTCCTAGGCTCGTGGGGCTTTGCTCTTCGCACGCTAGACCTAATAGTGGACAGAATCGGTCCACTATTGTCTGTAGGCTCATGATCATGTCTCGCCCCACCGGCCGCGTGCTTACTCTCCTGGAACTGCTGCAGTCAGGAGGCACCCGGACGATCGCCGAACTCGCCGACCGGATCGGCGTCGACGGCCGCACCGTGCGACGGTATGTCGACCAGCTGATCGACCTCGACGTGCCTGTCGAGGCAGTGCGCGGCCGCTACGGCGGGTACCGCCTCGCCCGCGGCTACCGGCTGCCGCCGCTCATGCTCAACGATGACGAGGCGCTCGCCGTACTGCTTGGTCTGATCGCCGGTCAGCGTACGGGGTTGGCGGCGGACACCGCGAGCGAGACGGCAGCGGCCAAGATCCGGCGGGTGCTACCCGAACGTCTCGCCCGCAGGCTCGACACGGTCCAGCAATCCCTCGCCTTCACCAAGCCGTCCGGCGAGTCCGCCACCCCGGACACCGGGACCTTGCTCACCATCGCCGATGCGGTACGCCACCGCCGCCCCGTCGCGATCAGGTACACCGATCGCGACGGTCGGCGCAGCGACCGCACCCTGCACCCCTACGGGATCGTCAGCCATTCGGGCCGCTGGTACGTCACCGGTGTGGACCCCGAGATCGGCGAGAACCGGACCTTCCGCCTCGACCGCATCAATGACGCCAGAGCCCTGCCCGGCTCCTTCGAGAAACCTGCCGGACCGGACCCGGCACAGCGCGTCCTGTCAGGGTTCGCCACAGCGTCCTATCGGCACGAGGTGACTTTGCGGATCCACGGGACGGTCAAGCAGATCCGCGCCCGCCTTCCTGCTGGCGTCGCGAGCGTGGAGGAGTCCGCGCCCACCGCAGGAGAGGATCTAGCAACCGAGCGTTGGCACCACGTCGAACTACGGGCCGAACGGCTTGACTGGTTGCCTGCGGTGCTTGCCTCACTCGATCGGCCATTCGTCATCGAGCGCCCCGACGAACTACGCGACCTCGTCATCGCGCTCGCCGACCGCCTCACGTCCTACGCCCGCCAAGCCTGAAAGGCTGGGGTAGGAGGTGTAGGCGTAGCCGGGACGAGTGTCCTCCTCACAGGCGCGGGACGGCTGTCGCCCCGGTCATCCCACTTGGCCTGGAGCTCTACCACGGGACGATCTCGCCGTGGCGATCCAGGAACTGCAGGCCGGGCGCGCCGGCCTGCGCTTCGAGGACGTCGACGACGGCCGGGATGCTCTCCTGGGGGGTGAGGGGCGCGCCGGGTCCGCCGAGCCGAGTCTGGTTGTGGCCGGGGTCGATGAGCAGCTTGGTCTGTCCGTCGTCGGCATGGCGGGTGGCGTAACTGCGCATCAGCTGGTTGAGCGCGGCCTTGCTGGCCTTGTAGAGCTCATAGCCGTCCTCGGTGTTTCGCGAGATGCTGCCCTGCTCAGAGGACATGACCGCGACGGTTCCGCCGGGCGCGACGAGTCCGCGGAGGGCCTCAAGGGTGCGCAGCGGGCTCAACGCGTTGGTGATCATCACCTCGGTGAACATGTCGGCCGAGACCTCGTCGATCGGCAGATCGCCCCGGTCGATTGCAGCGTTGACGAAGAGCAGATCGAGTCGACAGCCTTCCAGGCGCTCGCGCAGAGCGGCTAGCTGCTCGGAGCTTGTCATCTCCAACGATTCGACCTTCAGCCGGCCATTCCAGGCATCGGCATTCGCTTGCAACTCGCCGCCGCTCCGGCGCGTCGTGGCGATGACTCGCCAGCCGCGTCGAGCGAGCTCGTCGGCGAGGACGAGCCCTAGCCCTCGGGAGGCTCCGATGATGAGAGCTTGGCGGTTGGACGTGGCGGACACGTTCACTCCTTCGCGATGGGGAAACTTAGATTAGACGAGTCGTCGCGTCTAGACAATGTCGCGGGGGCTGCTGACGGGTATTGTGTCTCGTATGCCCGCCGCCAGCTCTCAGCCCCGCAGGCCGCGCTCCGGCAACCGGCGCGACGAGGCCGCACGTCTAGCTGTGCTTCATGCCGCGGACGATCTGCTCGTCGAGCACGGCTTCGGCGCTCTGACCGTCGAGGCAATCGCGCGTCGCGCCGGCGTCGCCAAGCAGACGATCTACCGCTGGTGGCCCTCGAAGGTCGAGATCCTCCTCGACACGCTCATCGAAGACAGCAACAAGCGCCTTCCCGTCCCCACGGAGAAGCCTACGGCGGAAAGCATCCGTGGCTACTTGCGCAGCTTCACGCGATTCCTCACCCGCGACCCTGCCGGCAAGGTCCTGCTCGCACTCATCGCCCAGGCACAGCATGATCCCGGCACGGCCAAAAGCTTTCACGAGCGCTATCTCGGTCCACGCCGTGACCAAGAACGCGACATGCTCGCGCGCGCAATCGACGCCGGCGAGATCGCGCCCAGACTCGGGTCCGACGCAACGATCAACGCTCTTGTCGGCCCGATCCTCTACTGCGCCCTGACCGGGTCGAGCATCCCCCGCGACCTGGTGGACACCCTTGTCGAGGACCTGCTCAGGCCCTGCACCGATTGAGGGTTCGCCCAGCATGTCGTAGATCGACGCCGTGCTGTCAGCGTCCAGCTCCGAAGTGCCCCGACTTGCGCGCGAGGGCGCGCCGACCTCGTTCGTGCCGGCCCGGTACGCCGATGGTCGCCAGAGCCTGTCCGGCCTCGGAGACATCCCCCGCGGCTCTGAGCACGGTGATGCGTCCCTCGTGAGGGCGTAGCAATCTGGGTGTTCCCGAGTGGGTGGACAGCAGCGTTTTTCCTGGGATCGGGATGTCCAGGGCCGAGCCGGTGAGGTTGAGCGTGATCAGCATTTCTTCGTCGGGATGGCTGCGCCGGTAGGCGAGCACACCATCGGGGGCGGGCGCAGGATGGTACGACCCGTCCCTCAGCGCGGCGTGTCCGCGGCGTAGTCCCAGCAGGGCGCGGGTGAGGTTGAGGATCGAGCCGGGATCGGCCGCCTGGGCGGCGACGTTGACGGATGGGTCGCCCAGCGGCAGCCATGGCTGGGTTTCGGGCGGGCTGAATCCGGCGTTGGGCGCTGAGGTCCAGGGCATCGGGGTGCGGGCCGGGTCCCGGCCCTCCCAGGGGTCGCGTGCCTGGTGTGGGGGAATCGGCACGTCGGTCATGCCGAGTTCGTCGCCGTAGTAGAGCACTGGTGTGCCGCGCAGGGTGAACAGCAGCATCAGGGCGATGCGTACCTGGTCGCGGCCGAGCCGGGTGGCGATGCGGGAGATGTCGTGGCTGCCCAGCACCCAGTTGGGCCAGGCGTGCCCGGGCAGCGCGCGGTCGTAGGCGGTGATGAAGGTCTGGAGGTCGTGCGCCCGCCAGGGAGTGAACAGCAGCCAGAAGTTGATCGGCAGGTGCAGCATGTCGTCCTGGCCGTAGTAGCTGACCAGACGGGGAAGCGGGAGCCGGTATTCCACCTCGCCGATCAGCACCCGCCCGGGATAGCCGTCCGTGATGTCGCGCAGTTCCCTGAGTAGTTCCAGGGTGCCCGGCTGGTTGAGCTGGTGGCGGGCCAGCGCGGGTTCGTAGCTGCCGTGCCCGTCGAGTGGCTCGTCCTGGAAGTGTTCGTCTTTCAGCAGGTAGTCCACCATGTCGATGCGGAAGCCGTCGACGCCTCGATCCAACCAGAACAGCATCACCCGGTGCATGGCTCGTCGTACTTCAGGGTGGCGCCAGTTCAGGTCGGGTTGCTCGGGCAGGAACGAGTGCAGGTAGTACTGGCCGGTCCGCGGGTCGAGGGTCCAGGCCGGCCCGCCGGTGACCGCGCGCCAGTTGTTGGGTGGCCCGCCGTCTGCTGGATCGCGCCAGATGTACCAGTCGCGCATGGGGTCGTCTGCGGACGTGCGGGACGCGGCGAACCACGGATGGTCGATGGAGGTGTGATTGGGCACGAAGTCGAGGATCACGCGCAGCCCGTGGCGGTGTGCTTCGGCCAGCAGGTGGTCGAAGTCGGCGAGGGTGCCGAACAGCGGGTCCACATCGGTGTGATCGGTGATGTCATAGCCGAAGTCGCGTTGAGGGGAGCGGTAGAACGGCGATAGCCAGATCGCCTCGACACCGAGCCGGGACAGGTAGTCCAGGTGTGCGGTGATGCCCGGCAGATCGCCTACGCCGTCGCCGTTGCTGTCGGCGAAGGAGCGGGGGTAGATGTGGTAGATCGCGCCATGCTTCCACCAGGTTGCGGTTGTCACAGGACGCCGTACCGCTGGAAGGCATCGGCGAGCGAGCCGCTCTCGGCGGCTGCGGCGCGGAAGGAGTCCTCGGCCGCGCGCTTGTCCGCGACCAGCTCGGCGACGCGGCCGGTGACTTCGGCCGGGATGACCGTGACCCCGTCCAGGTCGCCGATCAGCACGTCGCCCGGCCGAATCAGCACGCCGTCCAGCGTGACGGGCTCGCTGTGCGCGACCACGTCAAGTCTGCCCTTGCTGTCGTAGGGAACCGTCCCCCGGCTGAAGATCGGGAAGGGCCCTCCGGCCAGCGTTGCCGCGTCTCGGACCAGGCCGTCGGTCAGGGCTCCGGCGACGCGGCGCGCGTGGCAGGCGGTGGTGATCAGCTCTCCCCATACGCCCGCCGCGTCGGACCTGCCGGTGGCGAACACGACGATCTCACCCGCTTGGACGTGTTCCATCGCATGCAGCAGTCCTTGGTACGGCACGGCGGGCCGAATCTCGCGGGCCGGCTCGGCACGTAGGCAGAAGGCCGGGCCGAGCAGCGTGTGTGAGGGTGCGAGGGGGACGACGTCCGGGGCCAGGCACTGGTTTCTCAGGTTCAGCTGGTCGAGCGCGTCGGCCGCGAGCGCGCTGGAGACGGTCGAGAACAGCTGGCGGAGGGAGGGTTGTGGCATACCGGGAGTCTGCTGCTTTAATCTCATATATGCAAACAAGTCTGTTGCACTATATGAGACAGGTGTGAGATGTCCAGCTCGTTGGAGCGCGCCCTCGACGCCTTGGAGCTCCTGGCCGAGGGTCGGGAAACGACGTTGGCCGGGCTGGCCAAGCGGCTCGGCGCCTCTCGCGCCACCGTGCACCGACTGCTCGCGGTGCTACAGGAGCGCGGTTATGTCCGGCACATGCCGCAAACGCACGAGTACCGGCTCGGTCCGGCATTGAACGATCTGATGGCGCGCTCGGACTCCGGCTCGCTGATTCCCCTGGCCGTGCCGGTGTTGGCCGAGTTGTCCGGGCTCACCGGTGAGACGATCAACCTCGCGGTGCTGCGGCGCGGGCGCATCGTGTGGGCGGACACCGTGGACGCCGCGCACGCCATCCGGCTGACCACGACGCTGGGTGAGCGGGTGCCTCCGCACGCCACCGCGATTGGCAAGGCCATCCTGGCCGCGTTGCCGGAACGGGAGTGGGGCGCGTTGCTAGGGCAGGAGCCGTACGCGCGGCTGACCCCGTCCACCTGCACCACGCTGGCGGAGCTGCGCCCAGCTCTTGACGATGCACGCGCCTGTGGTTACGCCCTGGACGAAGAGGAGTCCGAAATCGGGGGCATTTGCCTGGCCGCTGCCGTACTCGGCCGCGCCGATCGGCCGATCGGCGCGATCTCGGTGTCGGCGGTGGCGGCCCGCCTGCCCAGGACGCAGTGGCCACAGGTGGGCAAAGCGGTGCACGAGGCTTGCGCGCGACTGTCGATGCAGATCAAGACCAACCAATAAGGAGGACCATTGCGGCTGGCAGGAAAAGTAGCGATCGTCACCGGAGCGGCCGGCGGCGTCGGAGCCGCGACCGCGGCCAGGTTCGCCGCCGAAGGCGCCTCGGTGGCCTGCGTGGACCGACGCGCCGAGGCGGTGGAGGAGCTCGCGCGGCGGATCGGCGCCAACGCATTCGGCATCGCCGCGGACGTGGCATCCCCCTGCGACAACGCGCGGATGGTCGAACAGGCCGTCCGCCGGTTCGGCGGGCTCGACATCCTGCACGCCAACGCGGCGGTGCAGATCATGGGCCGGATCGAGGACACCGGCCCCGAGCAGTGGGACCGGCTGCATTCGGTCAACCTCCGCGGCGTCTACCTCGGCGTACAGGCCGCTCTGCCGGCGCTGCGGGAAAGGGGCGGCGGCTCGATCGTCATCACCGCGTCCCTGCTCGGCATCGTGGGCGACCCGGACATGCCGGCCTACGGCGCGATGAAAGGCGGATTGCGGTCCATGACCCGGGCGCTGGCCACCGCCCACGGGCCTGAGGGCATCCGCGTCAACACCATCTGCCCAGGCGATGTGGAGACCGAGTTGCTCGACGACTTCTTCGCCTTCCAGCCCGATCCCGAGGCCGCACGCGCGCAGCTCGCCGAGCGCTACCCGCTGCGCCGCTTCGCCTCACCCGACGACGTGGCCGCCGCGGCGCTCTTCCTCGCCTCCGATGACGCCGCCTACGTCACCGGCACCGATCTCGTCGTCGACGGCGGCCTGCTGGCCCGGATCTACTGAACCGCGAAGGGAGCCGATCACGTGTCGCTGCGAAGTGCCGCATGGTTCGCGGGTGAGGACCTGCCGGGGTTTCTGCACCGAGCTTCACTGCGCGCCACGGGGCTGTCCCAGGCCGCGCTGTCCGGCCGACCGATCGTCGGCATCGCCAACTCCTGGTCGGAGCTGGTCAGCTGCAACGCGCATTTTCGCGGGCTCGCCGACGCCGTACGGCGGGGCGTGCTCCAGGCGGGCGGCCTGCCGCTGGAGTTCCCGACGATCTCCCTGGGCGAGAACCTCATGAAGCCCACCGCGATGCTGTATCGCAACCTGATGGCCATCGACATCGAGGAAAGCCTGCGCTCTTATCCCTTCGACGCGGTCGTGCTCCTGGGCGGCTGTGACAAGACCATCCCAGCGCAGCTCATGGGCGCCGCCTCGGCCAACGTACCCGCCGTGATGGTGCCCGGCGGCCCTGCCGCACCCGCCGTCTTCCGCGGACGGCGTCTCGGCGTCGGCACCGATCTATGGCGCTACACCGACCGGCTGCGCGCAGGGCAGATGAGCGATGCCGAGTTCGCCGAACTGGAACAGGCGGCCATACCCGGGGTCGGGCACTGCACCGAGATGGGCACCGCGTCCACCATGGCCGCGCTCGCGGAGACCCTCGGCGTTGCACTGCCCGGCTCGGCGGCCATTCCTGCCGGGGACGCACGGCGATACGCCGCAGCGGAAAGTGCCGGCGCTCGTGCGGTGTTCCTCGCGCGCTCCGGACCGCGCCCTCGTCAGATCATCACTCGCGCCGCATTGCTCAACGCGGCCACCGTGCTGACCGCGATCGGCGGATCGACCAACGCGATCGTCCACCTGCTCGCGCTTGCCAGGCGCAGCGGTGCGTCGTTCTCGCTCGACGACCTCGACACCGCCGCGGCGCGTACGCCACTTCTCGTCAACGTCCGGCCCGCGGGCGAGCACCTGTTCGAAGACTTCTTCCGCGCCGGTGGCGTCCCGGCTCTGCTGCGCGAGCTGGAGCCGCTGCTGCACACAGACGCTCTCACCGTGACAGGCCACACGCTGCAGGAGCAGCTTCACGCGCCCGTCTCACCCGACCGCCGCGTGATCGGCACGCTCGACGAACCGTTCAGCGGCCCCGGCGGCCTGGCGGTGCTGCGCGGCAACCTGGCACCTGACGGCGCGGTCATCAAGGCGTCGGCCTCCTCCGGCCGGCTGCTTCGCCATCGCGGGCCCGCGATCGTGTTCGACAGCGTCTCCGACCTGGCCGCACGAATCGACGATCCCGCGCTGCCGGTGACCGCCGATTCGGTACTCGTCCTACGCAACGCGGGTCCCGTCGGCGGGCCGGGCATGCCGGAATGGGGACAGCTCCCGATTCCCGCGAAGCTGCTGCGCGAGGGCGTCACCGACATGGTGCGCATCTCCGACGCCCGGATGAGCGGAACAGCGTATGGGACCGTCGTCCTCCACGTCGCCCCCGAGTCCGCCGTAGGTGGCCCCCTGGCGGCCGTCCGCGATGGCGACCTCATCGACCTCGATGTCCCCGCACGGCGTCTGCACCTGGATGTGGACGACAGTGAGATCAAGCTCAGGCTCCGCGAGGCTCCGCCCCAGACGTTTACCGGCGCGTCCGGCTGGACCCGCCTTTACACCGGGCACGTGCTGCAGGCTGATCAGGGCTGCGATTTCGCCTTCCACGAGCCGGAAACCGACGCGGACACCACCCCTCTGCCAACGGGCCTGCTGAGCGGATGGCACGGCGGCTGGTAATCCGATTTCCGGAGGTTCGGGTGGCGTCGATCGATCGGACGGCGTACCCGAGGCTCACACGAGCCGTGTCGGGGTGTTGGTAAGAACCGTGGCACCGGCCGCCAAATAGTTGATCTTGAATGACGGCGAGACGGTGATGGTTGGGAGTCTGTGCTGGTGTCCCGTTAGGGGATCGCTCACCGGGCGCTTTCGCGGGGGGCGACGACGGTACTGCGCCCCAGGTCGGCGTGTCCCGTAAGCCCCGCCCGATGAAGTGCCCGATGAGCGGGGGTCAAACACTACAGTGGCGCCCATGACCGGTCTCATGATCGGCTACGCCCGCGTCTCCACCGACGAACAAGATCTCACCGCGCAACTGGACGCGCTCGCCGAGCTCGGCGTCAGCGCCGACCGGATCTACGTCGACAAGGGATTGACCGGCACCAACCGCGCCCGGCCCAGGCCCTGGCGGTGTGCCGGGCCGGTGATGAGCTGGTGGTGACGAAGCTGGATCGGCTGGCCCGGTCGGTCGCCGATGCCCACGACATTGCCAAGGAACTGACCGCCCGCGAGGTGAAGCTCAACCTGGGCGGGTCGATCCATGATCCGACCGACCCGATCGGCAAGCTGTTGTTCACCGCGTTGGCGATGGTCGCGGAGTTCGAGGCGGACCTGGCCCGGATGCGGACTCGCGAGGGAATGAAGATTGCCAAGGCCAAGGGACGGCTGCGCGGTAAGAAGCCGAAACTGAACGCGCGGCAGGAGGCGCACCTGGTGGCGCTGCACAAAGCGGGCGAGCACACCAGCGCCGAGCTGGCCGAGCTGTTCGGGGTGGCCCGCTCGACGGTGTACCGGGCGGTCGAGCGGGCGGCGGGGAACAAGACCCCGTCAGGCTGATCGGGGCGGTCAGCCGGCAACCGCCCCGGTGCGGCCCGCTCAGTCGAGCAACTCCAGTTCGTCTTTCGTCTTCGTCGTCGGCGGTGTTGAGGGCCAGGGCCTCGCGCAGCCAGCCCAGCTCGTCCGGATACAGCGCCACGGTGATCCAGCGGCGGGCCGCGACGCCGTCGGGCAGGTCGTCATGGGGTGCCACTCTGGCGACCTCGCGTAATTCACTGTCGTGTATTCCGGTGGAGCGGGGCGGAAGGTGTCACGGTATGTAGTTGGTCGCCGATGGGTCGTGCG